>JBKHFR010000001.1:0-83337 GCA_046540115.1 Acholeplasmataceae bacterium
AAACTATCATAGAAAGCGGGAATTTGCAAGGCGATTTCACGCCTTCAAATGTAAAAAAAACCGCACAGGACTTCTCCTGTGCGGTCGGTGTTATGCGCATATGAATCGCTATTCGATGCGGGTCGCAGAAAGGTGTGATGGGTCAAGGATGACGAGCTGGATATAACCGAAGCTGCCCGTCGCTCTCGGCAGACTGCTGCCGATGAAGAAGTAGACATAGCTATCCTCCGTATAGACGTTGGCATCGGTTGTCGTACCGGCGTAGTTGTCTTCGTCGATACAGAGCATCGATTCCCACCAGTCGGAACCGAGATGCGGTTCATTGGCATCGAACTTGAAGGAGAAGCGTTGGTCACGATCAGCCCAGGAAACGGGGTTATTGTAATCGCTGAACTCACTGTTGTCATACGAGACGCGCATGTTAACAGCGGAGCTATAGCTCGATGACGATGCTCCGAGACTGAAGGAACCTTCGAGGCGGTAGAGCTGACCGTATTCGAGATCTTCTGCAGCGGCTTCGAGCTCCGCATCGTTTTGGATGACGATCGCTTCATCCAGATCGAACGAATAGGACTGATCCGTATCGACAACGGCCATATTAGCCGTCGCTTCGTCCTGGATCGAAAGCGTATGGCGGCCGGCGAATCCGGTCTCGGTTGAGACGGAATAGGAGGCCGTGAACTCGACTTCATCACCGAGCGCGAGCACGTGATCACCGAGCTCGTAGACGAACTTCTCTTCACCGTAGTTACCATAGAGCCCGTCGACATAGAGCAGGTCGTTGCCTTCGGCTTCCTTGATGATGATGCCGTTCGTTGTCGGTGATACGTTCGATGAGCCATTCCAGTGGAATCCGACGATGATCCCCTGGACTCTGACGAATTCCTCATCTTCAGCCTGTTCGAGCACGTCGGTGACGCTCATCGTCGGAAGAACGAGGACGGTAACCGTGATTTCCGCTTCGTAGGGTGTTCCGTCGATCTCGTATGTCGCGGTCAAAACGACTTCCTCCTCGCTATCGCCATAGGTAACCTCTCCCGTCGGCGAAATGGTGAGTTCGTCCGAGGATTCCCAGACGATCCCATCATCGACCAGCTCGTGCGTCGTCGGTAGTTCGAGGTCGCCACTAGAAATCGTTTCCGGAACCGTATCCTCGAGTTCGCGTTGAACGGTATCCTGAGGCTGTTCGTCAACGAAGTCATCGGGCGAAAGCACGCTCCAGTAACAGTACGAATCGCTCACATTCTTTAGTACGGCGTAGAATCCACCGGTGTAACGAATGCCCGGATAGTTCGGGCCAACGTAGGTATCCTCATCTATTCCCAGAATCTCAGGAACCCAGTTATCGCCGAGAACGGGCCTGTTGCCGTTGTCATTCAGGATCATGTTCTTCCCGCCATAACGGATATCACCGATACTTCCCGCATCCGGGTCCATATGGAAACGGTTGTTGAGCGATCCAGGGTTATAGTCACCCGTCGTGTTGTTGATGAAGTATTCGCCATAGAAGAAGTAGATTCCACCGATCAGGCGATTATCCTCGGAGAGCTCGTCGTGCATCGCTTCATTCGAATCGATCAGAGTCGCGTGTACCCGGTAGTCAAGGAGTTCCTGATCGCTTTCGAGCACCTCGAGATTCGACTCGTAGACGATCGTCTTCTTACCGGCTTCGTTATCCGTATCGGAAATAGCGAGGGATCCGTTGAATTCGATCAGGTCACCGATTTCGAAGTCTTCACCGAGTTCGGTCAGGTTTTTGACGATCATGATATTACCGGTTGTCTTATCCTGCAGGAAGATATCGGATAGTCCTGCGGCCGTATTGTAACCGGCGTTTAGGACGAGCCCTTCGACGTAGAAGACTTCACCATCGTTTTCGAGTGCGAGCGCTTCTTCGACCTGGAGAACCTCCTTAGTTATTCCAGAAACCGTTACTTCGAAGTCGAGTTCGTAATCGACGCCAGCGATCGCGAAGTTCGCGGTAAGCGTTACGGGTGTCGCTTCATCCGGGAAAGTAACTTCTCCCTGCGGGTCGACGATCTCGGGATGGGACGATTCCCAAACGATGCCTTCATCAACGCGTTCGTGATCCTGAGGAAGGTCTAGATTCCCTTCTTCGTGGATGCGGGGCATGCCATCGATCAGGTCGTGCTCGACGGTCAGCGGATCGGAAGCCTGGAAATGGTCTTCATCGACGATGACCAGCTGGATGTATGTCGGGGTTAAATAGAGCGTATAGGCGTAGATCGTGCCCTCGAACTCTTTAGCATCCGAGCCCACGAGGGGTATATCGATGGTTTCACGCCATGTCCGACCCATCGTTTCATCGAAAGGACGGATCAGGAACGCAAAGGCCTTGTCGTTATCGGGGCCGAAATTCGTTCCCACGGAATCGGCGTCATATCCGAGGCGAATCCAGTTGGTCGGCGTCGGTTCTCCTGAGGTCGAATAGCGCATGTAAGGGTTGACGATCTCAACGAACGTATTGTAGCCCGGGAAATCCTCCCAGCTCGAACCGCTATCCATTTCAACCGCCTGATCGAACGGATAGACGGGGTCCTGCGTCGTGCCGGTCAGTTCGGTTACGAACGGATCGACGATGCTCGGTCTACCCTCCTGGCGGTAACTTCCGGCAATGAGAACGATATCGCCGATCACCGGATCTGCTTCGGTAAGAAGCCCGTAGTCGCCCTCTTCGATCTCGTCGTAATCGACCGTGATCGTCGTCATCGGATCACTCGGATCCTGAACGAGAATCGTATGCTGTGACTCGGTTTGTGTTGCTGCGAATCCGATGACAACCGCCTCGAACATGACGAGAGCGTCATCGCTTGCGAGAGCATCAGCTAGGTCCGTCGGAACGAGGGCTTTGACGGTTACGTTCAAAACGATATCGAACGGCTCTTCATCCGCGTAGGAAACCGTCGCGGTAAGCGTCCCGTCGACGTCTTCAGTCGGCAGATCGATGGTCACGTCATATTCGGTTTCATCCTCTTCGAGCGGTTCGATCGTGACTTCTTCTAGATCGGTTTCCCATTCGATCGAGACGTCATCGATGCGTTCGTGCGTAGAAGGTAACGTGAAATTACCGAGCAGTTCGCGCGGTACATCATCGGCGAAATCATCCTCGAGCCACGCTTCGACCTCTTCGACCGTCAAGGGCGAAAGGGTAATATCCTCTTCACTACCTGCGAATACTAGGCGCCATTCGTCACCGAAACTCGAGAAATCACCGAGGACGGCCGAAAGCTCTACACGGCTTTCGGTCATGTCTTCGAGGGCACCGGTGTTCGAGTGATCCGAGAAGGCGATCTGGTCGCCGAGGTCATCGGAAAAAACGACTTGTAGCGTAACCGGATCGACTTCGATGTGCCCCTTGAGTTCTACTAGGCGGTACCAGCTACCGAGCGCGGCTTCTTCATCGAGTTCAAGGAGTTCGGATACGGAAAGCGATTCGGCATCGGGCATATCACCCGCGCTCGAAACGAGCTCGATATCCGTGATTTCCTCGATGAGCGGTTTCGCTTCATCACGGGTAAACGTTCCGACGAGTTCGACTTCTTGTTGCAATTCGATTTCGAAGGCGTCATCGGGTAGTTCCGTTGTCGGGATGAAGATTTTGCCGAGATCCGAATCCGATAGATAGGCGCCGTTGTCATCGACATAGTAGACCGTTCCTCGAATCCTGACTTCGGTATCCTCTTCGCCTTCGAGTACCTCTTCGATCGACTTGGTTTCCGGTCCCTGATCCACCGGGTCCTCACAGGCAACCAGACCGACTACAAAAACGAAAGCTACGAGTAGTATGAGCGCGTTTTTCAACCAATTCTTTGGCCTTAGCATTGGATATTCCTCCTTATATTTCTATTCTTCGAACATGAACGTGTCGAGAAAGATCTTGATGAGTTCAACCTGCTGTTCGATGCGTACCGATAGGGGTACGCCTTCATCATCGATCCTGAACGTAGCGGTATCCCGATTGGTTTCGATTGTGAATACGGGTACGCCATAGGTTTCGGTGAACGTGCGATTGATCGAGCCCTGTGGTGGCGCATTCAGATTCGTGAAAGGCGTCCTTCCTTCCATCAATGGAAGGGCATTGAACGTTTCGATGACAGAAAGACCGTACAGGCTATGGCTGCTGTCGTGTAGAACGATCGAGTCGCCGACCCGTCCTTCGGTATAGCTTTCGAGCGATTCGTGGAGATCGAGGACGATATCCGGCTCCTTCTGGGCTATGACGGCGAAGAGCGCGTGGGCGAGTCGGTCGAGAGCGGAACCATCCGCATCCCCGGGAAAGGCGCGATTGAGATCAGCGCGACCGGGTGCGTTTCGGCGGGGCGGATCCTGGACCGTAGCGAGCCGATTGGCGATCGGTAGGATGTGGACCGTACCGCGCCTAAAATCGTGTGTTAGCATTTCCTGAGCGGCCATCCAACCGGCGCGCTCATCGCCGTGAATGCCGCCAATGATAAAGAAGGTAGGCCCTTCCACGTCCGTATCGAAGGTGTATACCGTAAAGCGATCCTCGCTGTCTTCTAGATATGTCCGCTCGCTCTTCGTGACGGTGACGTCGCTTTCTTCAGCGCTCTCTTCCGCGCAGGAGATGAGCATCGGGGTCATGAAAAGCGCCAAGAGAATCAGGATCAATCGTTTCAAGTCGCCTACCTACCTTGAAAAGATGGTTCTAAGTGGCGGGATGAGCTGCGCGGTTCCACTGTAGACGTAGAGTGGCCGGTCGTATTCTTCCGCGAGCTCACTGAAGAAGTCATCGTCGTTTCCGCCATTCGTGATCAGGGTGAGCTCGCTTTCGGCCATCGACGCTTCGATCAGAGGGTCCGATTCGACGCCACGTCGCTGCATACCGCCGGTGTGCATGGTGATGATCGTGATCTCACCGGCTTGCGCCCGTGCGGCGAAGGCTTCCGCTCGGTTTTCTTCCGCTGCCTGATCGGTACCAGCAGCACCCATGCCCTTAGAACTCGCTCCGGGAACGAGCAGAACGACGGATCCCGCTTCGACCTGGTTCGCTTCGAGTAGAGCGTCCATTTCCACGTCGGCCTCTAGAGCTTCATTGTCGTTATCATAGACGTTAGAAAGCAGGTTCCAGATCGTATCCAGGTCGGCGCTCTGACCGATCGACGTGATGAAGACATCCCCTTCAGCCATTCCAGCGTATTCAGCGGGTAATTCCGGATCGAGTTCGACCTCGTCGTTCGGATCGTCGGTTTCTCCCGGTTCGTCGTCACCACAGCCAGCGACGCCAAATAGCAACAAACCCATTAATAGTAGCATTAACCATTTTTTCATGATTTCATCCTCCAATTTTTATAGTATCAATATCCCAGAGCCTTACCGTCGCGACGCGTATCGGCACCGCCATGCAATTCACCCGTATCCGGATCGATCGTGATCGCCTGAACGCCACCGAAATAAAGGTCGATCCCGCTATAGACATCCGGGTCGTATCCGAGATCGCTCAAGGCGTCGATAACCGATTGACCCATGTCTTCCTCGATCTCAAGGTTCTTTCCGACGTAGTGGAAAATGCGCGGCGATTCGATGGCGCTCTGTACGTCCATATCGTACTCGATGACGTTGAGTAGGACCTGAACGATCGCCGAGGTGATACGCATGCTGCCGGGCGATCCGATCGCCATGAATGGTTCTCCATCCGATAAAACGATCGATGGCGACATGTTACTCAGTGGTCGCTTGAACGGTTTGAGCTCTGCTGCTGTCTGGTACATGCTGAACGGGCTCATGATGTTATTCAAAATGATGCCCGTTCCGGCGGGAATGATCCCGTTACCGAAGAAATAGTTGATCGTATTGGTCGATGAGACCGTATTGCCCTGCTCATCGACGATCGTAAAGTGCGTCGTGCTTCCGCTTTCGCCTTCATCCTGGGCGAGATGCTGATCGCCATGGGCGAGAGCGTCGTCGTCCTGATGAGCCCACGGATCCCCGTACTGGTCGGTTCCCGTGAACGTGCCTCCCTGTTCCGGATCGAAGAGCTCCATCCGTTCCTCTGCGAAGTCCTTGCTCATGAGTCCTTGGATCGGCACCTCTACGAAGAGCGGATCACCGACGTAACGCCTGCGATCACCGTAAGCGAGCTGCATCGTCTGGGCGAGAAGATTCAGGTATTCGGCCGAATTGTGATCGAGTTCGGAGATCGGACCGTAGACGGTTTCATAGAACTCGAGCATATTGAAGATCTGGATGAGCGTCGTTCCTCCCGAACTCGGGGGATACATCGAAACGATGTCATAGTCCTTATATGTTCCCGTCAACGCTTCGTCCTTGATCGTCGAGCCGATCGCACGGTGCATGTCACTCATGGTGACGATGCCGCCGGCATCCTGAACGGCACTGACGATCGCGCGGGCGATATCGCTCTTGTAGAAACCGTCACGGCCGTCTTCAACGATCGTTTCCATCACGCGGGCGAGATCCTCATTGATCAGCGTATCCCCGACCGTCATTGCGCTGAACCCATCCGCACTATAGATTTCGAGTGCCTCTTCGCGGGAAGTCATGAGTTTCCCGAACTGGGAATCGATCGCCTCGGCGAGGCTCGGTTTCACTTCGAAACCTTCGCGAGCGAGGGTTATGGCCGGCTCGACGAGTTCATCGAGATCCATGGTCGCCAGGTCCTCGTGAATGGTCAGCATGCCATCGACGAACATCGGAACACCGAATGAACCGGGACCGCTGCGAACGTCGAGATTCTCGTCGCTCTGATAGAGTTCGACCGTCGCTGCCTCGGGAGCGAATTCACGGTAGTCATACCCGATCCTTTCACCGGTCTCAGCATTATAGGTAACCATGAAACCGCCACCGCCGATACCGGACGCGTTGGGTTCGGTTACGCCGAGCGCGAAAGCTACAGCGATCGCTGCGTCAAAGGCGTTTCCTCCGTCCTTGAGAATGTCGAGTCCGACCTTGGTAGCGTAGGACGATGCCGTCGCGACCATGCCGTTCTCACCGAAGGATTCGCGCACCGTAAGGTCATGATAATCGGTGACATCCTTGGGGTCAGTACCGTTATCATCGTCGTCATCCTCATCGGAATTACACGCCGCGAGGGCGAATATCGACGTGATGACGAGCATGAATAGCAGGAACCGCTTGAATACCGTTTGCATAGTCATATCCATCTTTCTCCTTTCTTATTCTAGACGTTTTCTATGTGACCGAACACCGATAGGTAGAAAGCGCACTACCCATAGAGGGCTGAACCTATCTTCTAATTCTATCACATCTATAGACGTTTTGCATGCTCATACCGGATAAAAACCACTATATGCGGATCCGATCGATCCGCGTGAATAGGCCTGATCCGATTATGCTCGGCGCCCGTTCGATGGCTTCGATAGGGCCTGTCGTAAGCATTTCGATACGCGAAGATCCATCGCGATCAGCAGAAATCCCCTTCAATCTCTTCGCGATCATCCGGTCCCCTAGAACGAGCCTAGCGTTCCGGTAGATGGATCCGATTTCCCTTTTCAACCACCCGAAATGCGTACAACCCAGCACGATGGTATCGGCGCTTTCATCGACGTGATCCTCTAGGTGCTCCCTTGTCCTTGAAAAGGATGCTTCGCTTCCCGCCTTTCCGCTTTCGACGAGTCCGACGAGGGGTGAACTAGAAACTTCGGTCACGTCGATGCCGTAACGAGCGAGCGCGTCCCGATAGACGTGCGAGCGGGCGGTAAAATCGGTTGAAAGGACGATAACTCGTTTATTCCCGGTAGTTTCTAGGACCTCTTCGACAACGTTATCGATCATGGAAATAACCGGCAAGGAAAAGGACATGTTCTGGCTCACTACGCTCGCGGTATTGCAGGCGATGACAACCGTCCTGACACCACGCTCATGGAAGTAGTCGGTTATAGCGCGCACGCGATCCTTGATCCGGTGTTCCTCCTTCGTCCCATAGGGGGCGAAGGCCTGGTCGGCGACATAGATGAAATCGTGATCGATTTTCTCTAACATCGTCCCTAGGATCGATAGGCCACCGAGTCCGGAATCGAAGATGCCGATCGGCCTAGTCACTAGCGATCGCCTCCTTTTTTCGCTGATACCGATCGTAACCGATCACGCCGAAGAAGCATGCGACAGTCAGGATGATAGCGGGTAAGGAATGCTCGGTCTCACGGTAGAATGATCCGGTTCCGATTCTTTTGTTATCCTCGGAACTAGTGTCCATCCCCTGGCGCCGAGCGAGATCCTCGATGTTGAGCAAGTGGATTACCGGAACATCATCGCGGAGAAAGCGTTCGATCAGACCGGAATCGTCAACGACGGAAACGGACATCCTTCGTGTCAATCCGTTCGGGTAGGTCGTCTGATGACGACCGAAACCGACGCTATTACCACCGACATTAACGAAGGCTGAAATCGTTCTGAGTTCCTCCGAATAGGTCCGATAGCGGGTTACGATATTCTTCCCGAGGTCATCCTCATCGATGGTCGCGTAGCCGCGAGATCGATAGCGTTCGAGAAGGTCGTCCCTGAAGTCCTCATCATCCTCTTCAAGGAGCTGATCGTTCGCTCCACCGAGGGATAGCACCGCTGTTCGATGGGATAGAATTCTCTGTTCATAAAGGATTTCTTCCATATCGACGTACGTGAAGTCGATGTGATTCGCGCCGTAGGTCGATGACCCGAGCGAAGAAGCGATGAACGGTTCGAGATCCATCGTCTCGACGGCACAGAGCACCGCGACGTTGAGAGCCGGGAAGGACCCCGAGAAATTGATGGCGACACCGTCCCCGGCCTCCATGTCGAGCTCGTGGAAGTATCCTACGATCAGTGCGGCGAAATTCGGATCGGTCGACAGTCTTTTGGCTTCGAGCGACCCGAGCGTCGTCGAGATCGACGGCTCGTCATAGTCCGGCCACGGCACGCCGATGATGCCGGTCTCGGCCGGGTCGAGATCCTTATCGATTTCGATATCCCGTTCGATGCGTTCCTTTTTGATCGCTTCGAGGGCGTCAACCATGAGATTCGCAGCGGCGATTTGCTGATCGTAATAGTCCGTTTTCCTTTCGTGCTCGAGCGACTCGATCGCGATAAAGGCGACTACGAGAAAGCTGAAGAGGAATAGTAGGCGTCGCGTTTTCAAATGATCCACACCACCATGCTCGTAACCAGGAGCACTACCCCGAGGCCCAAGAGCGTTCGAACCGGGCCCTGTTTCGTGATCTCGGATGCGAGTATCCCGGCGATGATCGTACCGATCAGCGGTACGCTCATGAAAGCGAAGTCGAGCGGAATGATCACCGAACCCAACAGGATGCCGATCGCAGCGGCGACCACGATGTGTACGACATATTTCCTCCTGCCGAAGAGGATGACGTGCTTTGACAGGTACCGGACCAAGAAAGACGCGAGAACGGCAACCACGACCGTCAGGATGATCCGCCTAGGGTCATAGACGTAGTAGGCGAGCATGCCGGGAACGATGATCCCTCCGGGTGAAATATCCGTGAGCTCATAAAAGACGATCGCTAAGAGCATGCCTAACAGAATCGTTTCACCCATGGATCCTTTCACCTTTCTGAAAGTATTCGATGACCTCATAGCCGGAGGATTCGATGTTACCGATCCCGATGATGAGCGAACCCTCGAGCGATTCGGGCGAACGATATCGCCGGACGTCGCTCGTTTTCAACGCCCTTTTGAAGCGCTGGTAGAACGGTCCCGCCACGTAGACGATCCTCGGCTCGAGCACCGTTAGGAGAGCCAGAAACTCGAGCGCGCGTTTCGGTCGGTCGACGCGGTTATTGACCAGAAACGTAGCCTCAAAAAGCGTGAAATCCTCCCTTTTTTCGAGCATCGCATGGATGCTCTCTAGCGATAATCGGTCGTTTACCGCGAACGCATTGACGAATGTCACGCCCTGATACCGATGGATCCCGAACGCTCCGACATCCGGTTGATAGTCCTTTAAGGCATCGCCTAATCCATAGCCGAGGGAAGCAAGGATCGCTTCCGCGAAAGCAGCATTACCGAAGGTATCGTCGGGACGGACGCTTTCAACGAGAAAGACCGTCGTATCGAGCTCTTTCGCGGTTCTAGTAAACCGGTCGTGATCGGCCTTTCCGATGAAGAGTTTCCCTTCCCTCGGTACCGCCGCTAGGAGCGGGCCGGTTTGATCGCCTTCCTGGTCCTCGAGATGGTCCTTGCGGATGTTGGCGATGACGACGTGGTCGGCACGAAGCATGTCGTGCTGAGTTATGCGGATATACTCCTCTTTGATGGCCATGCACTCGATGACGAGGATATCCGCCCGCTCGCGATAGGCCCGACGCATCATGCGCACCTGTTCACGGATGTTAGGAAGCCCTGACCTTTTGATCACGTGCTCCCTGCCTTCGGTATCGATGTATGAAGGAATGGTCCCGGTCACTTTCGTGAAGACACGGACCCCCTTCGTACGAAGGGCATGGCCGATCATCCGCGTAATCGTCGTTTTCCCTCGTGTACCGGCTACGTGAATGACGTGCGAAAGGGATGAACGATAGGTTCTAACCCTCTTTTGTTCGATGAATAGATATCCGAGATAGGACGCTCCGATCAAAAGCGCGAGTGCTTCGATCATCGTTCTATTCGTCCGGATCCTGTAAGAATTGTCCTATGCCATGGTCCATGATCTCCGTGAAACCGAGACCGTTCGCATCGATTTCGAACGTTCCGCGCTGATAGTAAAGATTATCGCCTGAGAAGCCTGCCTGTTTGACGTTATAGGCGTCGATCAGGGAAAGGAACACCTCGATATGTCTTCCGACGCGTTCATCCATCGTCACCGGATCCGAGTGGTCGACTTCGAGAATACCGAGCTCGGTCGCCCGTTCATAGAACTTATCACCGTCATCGACGATCAGAGAGGTCGTCGTCTTTCCTCTTATCCGTCCCTGTGAGGCGTTCGATGTTTCCGTTAGAAAAGCTAGAGTCCGGGTATCATCACCGAGCTCGCGGTGCGATAGGCCCCGTAAGTTGACCGGAGATACTTCGGGTTTGATCGGTGCGAACCGCTCATCCTCACTGAGCCAGAACAGCTCGAGATTCAGGATCGTCTGAGCAGCGATCCCGGTGCTCTTGACCTTCTCATGGTAGACGAGAGCGTTGTTGACGGCATACTCCGGTGAGGCTTCATGAAAGTCGAGCGTCATGATGATATCGTTTTCTACGATCGACTCACGGATCGCGTAGGCGACCTGCTCGGTATAGTTCCCGTCCGGTTTACCGGGAAAGGAACGATTGAGATTTCTCGTATCGACGCCGGAAAGGCGTTGACCGGTCGACTGGTGCACGTAGATCTCCGGTACTGGCCACTGGTCGATCGGATTCGTCGCGCGTGAACCGTATTTGAACCTACGCTCGCCGAAAGGCGTCTCGATCGAGTAGTATTCCGGTGTCGCTTCCTGGGGTTGTGAATGGGTATAGGCGCTCCTGTTGGCTTCAAGAATGATATAGACCGTCCCGTGTTCGACGACGAGGTTTTCCATCAGGGCAACCGTGGCGAGCTGCCCGGCTGGTTCATTCGGATGGATTCCGCCGAGCAACATGATGCTCGGTTCTTCCGGATCCTGTGTGCCGAGCACATAGATCTCAGCGTCACCGATCGTTCCTTCGAGCGGTGAGAAATAATCGCTCAGGTGCTGGATATCGACGACTCCCTCACCCGTGACGAACTCGACTTCCGAAGTACGGAAGTCATAGAACTCGATCCCTGTAATCACGGCGATACCGAGTGACAGAACGAGATAAAAGAGGCTCAACCCGTGCCTTTCGATGAAAACAATCGCTTTTTTCTTCATATCACTTCACCAGAAGAACGCGTAGAAGGAACGTCGCGATCAGCATCGCGGCGAGCGCTTTTTCGTTCTTATCCTTCGTTTCGAATAGGTTCCACACGACTAGCGCCAGGATAACGAGCGTGATGAACTGATAGATCAGGGTTAGTATGTTCATAGTGTTTCCTCCTTACTAATTCCAGAACATGCCCAAGAGGATCATGTAAACGAGCGTATAGAGCACCGTCACGATGATCGGCACCGCCAGTTTCTTTAGAACCGGTCCGTAGCGGTCGACCTTAACGATCTGTGAAGAATGGAGCGCGACGACCGAGGGCGGAATGAAGTCACCGACTCCCGTCAGTAGCGAGAGCGCCGAAGCGACGACGATCGGGTTAAGAAAGATGAGCGCGATGACGAAGGGCCCGCCGAAAATCGATGAGGATCCGAAGGGCGAAAAGGCACCGAAGAGCGGAATAAGCGTCACCGATCCGAGATATAGGAATATCGGGTGTTGGCCGATGGTGACCTGACCGAGACTCATGATGTTATATACGATATATCCCCGCGCACCTGTTAGCGTCAGGATCTGGATGAACATGCCGACGCCGAAGAGAATGCCCATGACGGGAAGAGCGGTACGGATCGCCTCTTTTGCCTGCAGGATTGCACTGAACTTCTTACCGACGAAGCATGCGAAAATCGTCGGTATGATGAAGACGAGCGGTAACCCTAGAGGGGGTAGAAACGATGGGAAAACGTTGATCACGACCATTAGGACGATCAGGAGTATGAGCGGTAGGTAAACGAAGCCGTTGACCTCATTCTTGATCCCGAAATGGAGCTTCGTATGGAGTTCCTTCATGTCGAGATCCTTGACATACTTCAAACCGAGATAGAGCACGCTGAAGATCGCGAGCGGTACGGTCAGGATGAACAACGGAAGCGTAAACCCGATATAGGGCATATCGACGATATCGGCGATGATCATGACCGGTAGATTGATCGGCGGTGCGATCATGCCGAAGATCGAGCCGGCTACGACGATACCCGCCGTTTCCTTTTTCGGAATGCCCATCGACCTGAGCGTCGGCGCGATCAACGCGCCTGCACTGACGACGGAGGTCACGGAAGACCCCGTAATCATCGCCGGAAACATCAGGACGAGCATGAACGAGATCAGAAGGAGCGTCGGTCGACGATTGAGCTTTTCGACCACTAGGACGCTGAACGCGTCGAGCGCCCCTCCTGCCGTTATGAATTTCATGAATACCATCGCTGCCGCGATCGTGATGACAGGATCGATATAACCGAATGATCCGTCGACCAGGTGCTTCGGGATCTGTAAGAGCTGATCCGGCGTACCGATTCCATACGCGATCGCACCCGCTAGTGCCGATAGGAACATCGCTAGACCGATCGGCAGTCTATAATAGGCGGCACTGACTAGAAAAACGCCTAGAATGATGAGTAAATAAAGTAGTTCAATATCCATCTGCTATCTCCTGTTCCCTTGCCTTTGTGATTTTCGATCTACCCATAATAAACGAAAAAGAAACGTGCTCGCACAGCAACGATACCGTGCGATCATGAGCGCGCTTCCGAGTGATTCGGGGGTTCTATTGTAGCTGCTTCGCATATCCTAGAGTTCGGCATAACCCAATCCTCATGGTCCGTGCTCCCCCGGATTATTCACGAACCTTACACGGACAGTATAGCACTGAAAGCGCTTAATGACAACCCTGAAATGGTTGTCTCCTACTATTTTAATAGATCCTTGAGCTGGTCGGCGAGCGCGCTGTTCTTCACACGATCGCTTTCGTCGTTCAGATGTCTGATCGCCTGTTTGGCTTCCTTATTCGACATTTTTTTCTTCTCTTCCTTTTTTCTTTTCTCAAAGGAGCTCATCCGTTCCCGGTGTCCACAGGAACAGACGAATACGGCCTGATCCCCTTCTCCGTGCAGTTCGAGGCGCTTATGGCAGACGGGGCACCGCGCATTCGTGATGCGGGAAACGGTCTTACGGTAGCCGCAGGAACGATCCGGACACTTAAGGACCGTTGCCATCTTCTGTTTGACTTCGAGAAGGGGCTTACCGCATTGCGGGCACGTCTTGCTCGTTATGTTATCGTGCCTGTATTCGGCTCTACTCGTTTTGATCTCGGAAATGATCCTCTGCGTATAGGCCTTGATTTCAGCGATGAACCGATCCTTATCGAGCCGCCCGTGGGCGATATCGTCGAGTTTCCGCTCCCATTTCGCCGTCAAAAGGGGTGAACGCAGGTCTTCGGGAGCCAGATCGAGTATCTGTCGGCCCTTCGATGTCGTCCGGATCGCACTGTCCTTAAGCTCGATATAGTTCATGTCAAAGAGCTTCTCGAGGATATCGGCACGCGTCGCGACCGTTCCTAGGCCACCCGTTTTTTTCAGCGTATCCTTGAGCTTTCGATCATCGATCGGCGCGTGGTCGCTCGGGTTTTCCATCGCTTGGATGAGCGTACCCTCGGTAAAATAAGGGGGTGGACTCGTTTTTTTCCCTATTCTTTCGACGCGATCGATCGCTATTCGTTGTTTCACACGGAGATCCGGCAGTCCTATGATCCTTTCATCGGGGTTTTCATCGGGATCAACCGTTACTTCCTTCCAACCGAGGTTCCGGACGACATTCCCTCTAGCCACGAACCGTTCACCCCTCGCTGAGGCTTCGATCACGGTCTGTTCATAGACATAGGGATCGAGCAGCGATGATAGGAAACGTTCCACGACCATGGCATAGATCCTTGATTCGTGCTCATCACCGTCGATCAGCGCCTCTTCGGTCGGTATGATCGCGTGGTGATCGCTCACGAGCGCATCGTTGACCGAGCGGAGCGAAGAAAAGGATTTTTTGAGCAGTTTGTTGACGATCCGGTGATACTCCGGCCCGTCGAGAGCACGCAGTCGCTCCTTGATGGTCGGAACGATGTCCTTGGTGATATAGCGCGAATCCGTTCGCGGATAGGTCAGAACCTTATGGTGTTCATAGAGGGACTGCGCGATCGAAAGCGTCATCCGAGCGGAGTAGCCGTACCGCTGATTCGCTTCCTTTTGTAAGGTCGTTAGGTCATAGAGCAGCGGCGGCATAGTTTTCTTCTCGGTACTTCTTAACCGCTCGATCGAGAGCCTTTGTCCTCGGGCTCTTTCCGTGATGGTATCCGCTTTCTTGGCGTCGAACAGGCGGGTTTGTCCCCGGTCATCGACCCACTTGAAGGTTGTCCCTCCGGCATGGAGCTCCATCTCGGCATACGTTTTCGGTTTGAATGAGCGGATCAGGTCTTCGCGTCGCTTGACTAAAGCGATCGTCGGCGTCTGTACGCGTCCGGTTGAAAGCTGCGCGTTATACTTGGTCGTCAGGGCTCTGGTCGCGTTGATACCAACGAGCCAGTCGGACTCGGCCCGAGCGACGGCCGAATGAAAGAGGGGAATGTAGGACGATCCGTCCTTGAGCTTGGTAAAACCTTCTCGGATCGCCTTATCGGTAACCGAAGAGATCCATAGCCTTTTGATCGGTTTCCTATTTTTCGCAAGCAACAACGTCCACCGCGCCACGAGTTCGCCTTCGCGTCCGGCATCGGTCGCGATGATGACATCCCTGATCTCGCTTTTCATCAGTAGGTTCTTGACCGTGGAAAACTGTTTTCGCGTTTGCGGAATGATTTCGAGCTTCATCGAAGCAGGGATGATCGGCAAGTCCTCGAGTCGCCACGTCTGATACTTGGCATCGTAGCGAGCTGGCTCCGCGAGTTCAACGAGGTGTCCGAGTGCCCACGTTACGACATATCGATGCCCTTCGAACCATCCGTTTCGCTTTTGATCGGCTCGTATGACACGAGCGATATCGCGAGCGACCGAGGGTTTTTCTGCGAGAACGAGCGAGCGGTTCATCCTTCCACCTCCACTTGGTACTATATCGTTCCATTATACATGAATGCTTGCAGAAGATAAAGCATTGCTTGTCAGGTCTTTTCATTTATGTTAGTATGATATCGGATAAAAGAATACGAACAAGGAGCGTTTACTCATGATAAAAAAAACAGTATCGTTTACACTCCTCGCGATCCTATTGTTCACAGCCGCGAGCTGCGAATTAACGGATGACGATCATCCGATCGACATCAACGAAGATTTTAAAACCGAATACGAGGTCGGTAGCACGGAACCGGACTGGTCCGACGCGATCGTCCTAAAAGAAGACCTGTCCGTCGATGAACTGTCCGTCGATGCTTCCGATGTCGACTTCGATACACCGGGCACCTATGATGTAGTGTTCAGTGTGCCTCAAGGTGAGCCCCTGAAACTCACGATAGAGGTCATCCGTGATTACGTCATCGATTTTTCGATCGGTCACTCCCACGTTTTGGCCGTGACGTATTTCGCCAGGATCTATGCGTGGGGAAATAACGCTTTCGGTCAACTCGGAAACGGACAGACCGGCATCGACGCTTTCGTTTCAACACCTCTGGTAGTGTCCGAATCCTTTGATCTCCATGATAACGAACGGATCGTCCATGTTTTCACCGGTCAGGATCACTCCTTCGCGCTCACGAACGATGATCGCCTTTTTTCCTGGGGCATGAACTGGGCCGGACAGCTCGGTGACGGAACAGATGACAACCATGCGCTCCCCCAGGACATCACCATGAACCTCGGATTGGCTGAAAATGAACGGATCATCGATCTTCAGTCGGACTACCACAGCATTGTTTTGACGTCAAATGATCGTCTCCTTAGCTTCGGATGGAATGAAAACGGACAACTCGCAAATGGCGATTCCGGTCATTCTTCTGAAGAAATCCTGCCGATCGACGTTACCAACAGTTTCGCCATTGAAGATAACGACACGATCGCCAGCATACGAATCAACCGCGTTTTGACCGAAAATGGTCGCGTCTTTGCCTGGGGTGAAAATGACGAGGGTCAGGTCGGCGACGATACCGATGAGGATCGACCGTTTCCTGTCGATACCACGGACACATATCCGCTTTTGGAAGGGGAAACGATCCGATCATTTTCCGATACCGGCATGATCGCTTTAACCGAATCGCGCGTTCTCGCCCTCGGTATTAAAAAAAGTCTGGGAGGCAACCTTTCAGTTGAAAGCATCGTTGATGACATCACGGATCGATTCGAACTCGAGGATGAAGATGTCATCGAACATGTCAGAAATGCTTCTCACATGCTCGCCTTGAGCGAGCACGGTAGACTCTATGCGTGGGGTCAAAATACATACGGAGAGCTCGGCATCGACGATATCGACCATTCGCCAGATCCGATCGACATCACGGATTCAATCCCGACGGATGATGGGGAATCCATCGTAAAAGTCGAAGCAGGCACGAACGGTTTTTCAATCCTTTTGACATCCTCTGGTCGTTTGTTCGCGTGGGGAAGAAACAACTTTGGCCAACTCGGGATCGGAACGCAGGAAGACACGTCGACACCGACTTTGATCGAACTATAGAAAAAAGGGCTCTATTCCCCGCGGAATAGAGCCCTTTTTCATTTGATTTCGATCGTTCTTCGCTGGTTTTCAGCTACGTTCTTGTAGGCCTTAATACGCAGAACTCCGTCCTTGAGTTCGGCGTCGATCCGTTCGGGATCGAGCTCACCGAGATCGAGTTTCCGTTCGGTCTTACAAGTTGAACGTTCGCGATATAGATAGTTCTCGTGGTCATCGTCCTGCTCTTCCTGTTCGACTCCGATGCTCAGAAGATCGTTTTCATAGTTCAAGACGATCGCCTCTTTCGCGACACCGGGAACGTCCACTTCGATAAGGAAGTATCCTTCGTACTCACGCACATCGAGCGGTAACGCACTTTTTTGACGAAGCGAAGAATCCGTAAACAGATCATCGAATACGCGCAACAGATCGTGTGTGCCGCTGCGCCGGGCACGGTTCGGATTGAGATAGAACACGTTTTATCCTCCTTTATTAGCACTCTTGATATTTGAGTGCCATTCGCTATCATTCTAGCACAGCGCTTCCGGATTGTCAAAGCGGATGCTCGCACTATTGGCAACCAAACGATGAGAGTGCCACGGACTGCTGTTGCGAAGGTGGGCATGCCTTTATTTTAGGGAAACGGCTTCGTTAATTATCGTGAGCACTTTTTTCGTATCCGTGATATAATAACATCATCACGATATATAAGGGAGTTGCACTTATTGAAACAGGATACGATCGGCCAGAAGATCCGTGAGTTACGGACGAGCAACAGCATCAAACAGCGCGTCCTAGCGAACAAGCTCAACGTCACGATCAGTACCGTATCGAATTGGGAAACCGGGCGTCGTACGCCATCGATCGATGACCTACGCAAAATCGCTCGGATATTTGACGTTAAACTCGGGTATTTCGATATCGATACGGATCGATCGAAAGCGACCCCTAAGGCCGAACAGGATTCAAATCTGACGCAGAGCATCGAGTTCAAGACCTATGACCTCTACTGGAATCACGCCGAATTCACGGCGATCATCCTCAGCGCGCTACTGTTCATCCTCGGTTTTGCCGTTTTCTCCCGTTTCGCCCTCTACTTCTATGGCGCGGGGACATTCCTTTCGGTCGGTCTGATCGTCAACCTCATCAACAAGCTCATCGGCGTCAAGCGCCAGAATACGCGAAAGGTCATACTGCCCCTCGAGTATCAGGTCGTATACATCCATCGCTACGAGGAAAAGCGCGCGTACCGTATCAAGCGCACCCTCTCGGTGATATCATCGGTATCCATTTTCACCAATGGATTCGTCTTTCTCTGGGTTGCGAGCATTTTCGGTCAGCTCAGCAACGAGCTGATCGACATCACCGTATCGCTCTATGCCTTCGTCGTTATCATCACTGCCTACTACCGTTTCCGGATCATCGACAGTAAGGATACCCTCAAAAAAAGGTTGGACTACTATAGCGTCAGCAGTAACTTCCAGGCCACCTCGCTCATCTCGAGCCTCTTTTTAAATGCCGTGGCTCTACTCATCATTTCCTATTCCTTCTATTTCCTCGAGGTCGCCTTTGACTTCAGTTTCATGTTCTACCTGATCATGATCCTATCGACCCTTAACGTCGTAGCATCCTACATCATCTTCGTCGGGTACCACCACTTCATCGCTCGCTATAGTCTCTACTCGATCGATCCGGAAAATAGGATCAAGCGGATCAACTAGGCATAAAAAGAAAAAGCCAGCTAAAGCTTTTTCGTATCACCGGTAGTCCGGTACAGGAATAGGGCCATGCCGCACGGGCATGGCTTTTATGCTTTAGAAAACGTGCCTTCGATACGCAGCGCCCGGTCTTCCATCGCTAGCTTGCCGCGCAGGAAGACGTCATGGATTCTATCGTTTCCATCGATCGTGAGTAGATCGGCATCATAGCCCTCAGCGATCCGTCCTTTCCCCTTCAGGTGATAGATCTTTGCCGGATGCGTCGTCGCCGGGCCGAGGCAGAGCTCTAAGGGCAACCCCGATTCACGGTGGGCCTTCATTACGCTCTGATAGAGCGTGTTGACGTTACCGATGCCCATGCGCACGAATCCGCCGTTCTGATCGAAAACGGGAAGGCTCCCCTGACCATCCGATGAGAACGTGATGCGCTCGGGGTCAACCCCCTTTTCAATGGCACGCGCATATGCCTGGTAGGCGGAGAGCGGTCCTTCCTTCAATCCGGTCGTAAAATCGATCGAAGCGCCGTAGGTTTTACTGTATTCGATCCCCTGATCGAGCAGTTCATGCGAACGGTTGATGTGCGTCGGATGGATCTTAGAAACGGGGATATCCGATCCCTCGAGAACCCTAAAAAGGATGGACAGTCCGCCCTTACCGTTACCGACGTGAACGTTCGTAACTCCGGCTTTTTTTGAGAGCAGTCCGCCGACGTACGTAGCGGCGATCGCTTTCGTCAATTCCTCGACCGTCGGTCGGCTGCTACGGTGGTCCGCGATCGCGATTTCGCCTAAGCCGATGATCTCCTCGAGCATCAGGAGGTCATCCTCGATGGTTTTAAACAGTGTTATCGGGGGAACACGGTAGCTCCCCGTCATGGCATAGGCCGACATGCCCTCGTACTTCAAGGCCTTGACCTTAGCGATCAACGACTTCATGTCGCGCGTAAAGCCGTCGGTTCCGAGCAATCCGATTACCGTCGTAATTCCGGCTCTGATCAGCGTATCGATCGTGATTTCGGGAACACGGGACTGATAGCCCGCCTCTCCTCCGCCACCGAGTACATGGACGTGGTTATCGATCAGACCGGGGATCGTCCTAAACCCCTTGCGGTCGATGACTCTGACGTCGATGCCGCCGATCTCGATCCGGTCGGCGATCCGGATGATCCGATCGCCCGCGATAAGGATGTCCTTAACGCCGATCGGTTCCGGGGCATAGACATCCGTCTGCGCGATCAGTGTGAGCACTGTATCGCTTCCCGTCTCCGCCGATAAGCGCTTCGTTCACGCTGACTTCGTACCGTTCTTCCGATAACGAGAACCCCGTAGGATACGAACGTGAATCCGAGGACATAGGTCAACAGGTAGGGAATGTAGGTGACCGTTTCATAGAACGGCTTGACCCAGTCGATGTGGATGCCGTGGCGCGGGTTGATAAAGAACATGTTGAACGTGCCATCCTGAATGAAGCTGTTGTGTAGGGCGTTTAGAACCATGGCGATCGCGACCGTTACGACGTAGACCGAGGCAGCCCGGCCGAAACGGATGCTCTTTCCGGGGATATCGGCGAAAAGTAGTACGCTTCCCATGACGGCGGCACCGCCGTGGTGGACCATCGTCTGGATGTTGATCCCGATCGTATCGGTAAAGACGTCGTGCGGGACGAACATGACGAAGGCGCCGGCGACGAAGCCGTAGGTCGCGAGAAATCCGTATAAGGCGGTTCGCAGGCGCTCGTTTTTACTCCATCCGGCTATGAGCGCCCCGTACATGGGGGTCGAACAGAACTGGAAGGGGAAGGCATACCAGCGGTAGGACCAGTCATTCGTATAGGAAAAGTTGACCTGTTTGTATATTTCGAAGACGATCATGGTGATCCCCACCGTCAGAACGAAGATGCGCATCGTCTCCTTCGATGCGTGCCGGAGACGGACGGTAAAGAATATAGCGATGAGAAAAACGAGGATCAGTGAACCGATATGGAACCAGGACTGATAGGGTATCGGGCGTTCCATCTGTGTGTCGAGTAGCGCGAGAAGGCGTTCGATCGTTTCCATGGTCCACCTACTCCTTCGCTACGCCCATGGCGCTAAAGAACACGGAATGCGTCGTACGGCCACTGCCCTGAAACAAGGCAAGCGGTCGGTCGTGGCCTAGTGCCCCTTGACGCCGTTTAGCATGCAACCTGCCGCTCGTAGCGACGGCATCGCCTACCGCCTTTGCCGCGTAGCGCATCATCCGGGATAACGGATCTCTTTCTCGGTCGATCCCCCTGATCGGTCGGTCGGGTCCTTCCGCACGGAAAGGATCGATAGCAGCGGATAATCCGTTCACCGCCGCGTCGCTCTTTCTGCTGGCGGGACAAGAATAATGGTCGAAGCGTTCGACCTGATCGTTTTCTAGTCGTTCAAAGAGGATACGTTTAGTACCAGCCATCGATCCGGTGTAGGTAGCGGCGTTGGTGTCATATTCGGATACAGGAAAGTCCTTGGTCTCGTGCGTTTCACGCTTTTTGATGGTCGCTTTATTCACATTATCACCCCATAGTCGAGTATACACGATTATCGCGGTGATTTCTACAAAAAAACGAAAAAATCTCAGTCGTATGGAGGAATCTCCTTTTCCGCGAAGAGGGAGACGACGTAGAGATCGGAACCGTCGATCCGATCCACGGAAACCGTGATACACCGAATGGTCCGTCCATCCTTCCTGATAGGGACATTGTGCCAGGTCATCCGTCCACTGATGCCTTTTTTGAACATATCTTCGATGGAGGCGAGAAGGTCCTGTCTCTCGCGTTCATCCTCAACCACGACTTCGAACACGGAACGCGCGTGCTCGAGGGTCTTTCGGTTCGTCCCGAGCAACTCGGGATAGAGGTCATTCATGTAAACGATATCGGCATTCGGCCAGGACGAGTGGATCGCGATGCCGATCGGTATTCGGTCGAGCATCGACGTAAACGTATTACGCGACGCCTCGAGCTCGCGCTCGCGCCGGATCCGGTCCGTTATGATCTCCGTGTAGACGATCATGCCTTCGATCGATTCATCGGCTCCATAGAGGGGTCGGCACTCCCAATCCGTGTATTCGGTCGTGCCATCCTTTCGCTTGTAGACGTCGCGGTTAGCCCGGACGACTTCACCTTTTAGAACGCGCTTATGGACGTCGCGCCACTTTCGGGGTAGATCGGGGAAAACCTCGTAGTGGTGCTTCCCGATGATATCCCGGTTCTCGACTTCGTATTCGTCTAGGTAGCGCTGACTGACGAAAAGATAGTTGAGGTCCTTATCGTGGACGGCGATCGCTGACTTACTGTGTTCGATGACCTGACGCATCATGTCGTGGGACTGTTCGAGTTCTTTTTGCAGGCGCACTTCATCAGTGATATCGGATGCCGTTCCGACCATCAACAGGGCTTGATCGCGACTGTTTCTTCGGATGACCGCACCGGATTCCTTGACATAGACGTCGTGCCCTTTCCTGTGCTTCATTCGGACGAGGGCGCTGTAGTGAGCGCCCTTTTCGTTTAGTGCCGCTAAAATCATTTTCTCGGCTTTCGCGTAGTCCTCCGGATGGAGGAGCCGCTTGCGCATGGCAGTCCGATCGCGGTCGAGTTCATCCAGGGCATAGCCCAGGATCTCAGCGTATCGCCGATTGTAAGTGCAGGTTCCCTTCTGGATGTCCCATTCCCACGTCCCGACTTTCGCTTTTTCGATGACGTTCTTATAGCGTTCATTGGTCCGTTCCCGTTCGCTGGCGAAAACATAGAGAAAAACAGCCGTCAGGACTAAAACCAGGGATTCGCTGACGGCTTCAACGGGAATGTAGCCTAGTTCGATGTAGTCGATGATAATGTGGCTTAGGACGAGATAGCCTAAGACGATCAGCAGGGCCTTGCGGTAATAGAGTGCGAGGAGTATGACCAGGATATAGTAGGAGTGGATGAATAGGTGGTGTAGGCTCGAGTCATAGTCGAAAACAGTGGTCAGAATGGTCAGGATAAGGATGACGATGACGACGACGATACTCTTTCGATCGAGCATGAGCGATTCCCCCCTGTGGCCTTTGGATAGGTCGATTATACCATAGAAAGAAGGGAACCGATTACCATCGATTCCGGACCTTTTCGGCGAAACCGAGCATTCTCTCGATCGGGATCGGGTCTTCTTTGGGGCCGATCGTCCCGGAAAAATAACCGAAGACCTGGTGCTGGTCGGACCGGAGGATCAAAGCGTTGGTATCGGCGTGCC
Source organism: Acholeplasmataceae bacterium (assembly GCA_046540115.1). Lineage (GTDB taxonomy): Bacteria > Bacillota_I > Bacilli_A > Acholeplasmatales > Acholeplasmataceae > RECG01. The sequence continues at coordinate 23,257 of JBKHFR010000001.1, forward strand.
GGTCGAGGATCGGCAGGAAATCGAGATCGATGTCACCCGATTTCGAGTAGATCCGCCACGGTTTAAGGAAATCCGTCTTCGGAATATCGAAAGCGACGTCATCGAGCTTGTAGGCGCGATTACCGTAATAAACGATATTCTCGGTCGCCTGTGACGTATCACCGAACCCGCAACCCAGATTGAAGCCGACGAGTCTGCCGTTCGACTCGCCGCTCATGGACGCCCAGTACCACGTATTACTGTAGGTCCAGACGCCTCGCCCCCAGTCGAGGACGCCATAGGTTCTATCCTCGAATAGGAACGTCCGATAGCCGAGGCGGACGCGTCCGCTTCCTTTGAGTAGATTGATCTTTTGATTGTAATAGAAGTGTCGCTTCTTTTTAAAGGGTATGGCGACCACGAGCGAATCCTTGATGGTTCGTTTGAGCGTGATGTCGCATTCGAGGTCCCGATCGCCATCGAAACGGGCAAAGCGAGCGAGAAGACGGCGCTGCCCGCTCTCATGCCGGAACTGCACGGAGAAATCCTTGCCTTCGAAAACGACGTCTCCGCTGTCCGACTGGCTCGGCATCCTTAGCTTCCCTCGGGGGAAGTATCCGATGCGCGACCTCGTCAGCTCGCTTTTTCGTTCGAAGTCAAATAGCGTCGCGCTAACCAACCACAGGTAGTCGTTGTCCGCTACGGTTAGGGCGATACCCTGTCGGTCATTACCGACATAGTAATAGTCCCACTCCTTGATCCGCATGCCTTTAACCCGGATATCCTTCCGGTCATAGGTCCTGGCAGGATAAAGGCTGTAGCCGGCCTCACTGAGCTCACCGTTACAGTCGAGGAGCGGACCTGGCTTTAAAACGTTCTGTTTCATGAGCACCATCCTCTGTCGATCGCTAGTCTTTTCTTAAGTATAACACGACCGGCCCTTAAGGAAAAGGTCAATATCTGGTGCCGGCCTATCGAAACGAATGCTAATTATGTGATAGTGTCGTTAAACGTGCACATCCATTTGAAAAAGGTAGTAAAACGGATAAAATGTACGTGGTGATTCGAAATGAAAATACATGCAAACATAACCGAACTCATCGGGAATACGCCTTTGGTTCGTCTAAAAAACATCGAAAACTCGCGGAATCTCTCGGCGAAACTGATCGCCAAACTCGAGAATCTGAACCCTATGTCGTCGGTCAAGGACCGCCTCGCTTTCGCTCTGATTACCTCCCTCGAAGAAAAGGGACTCCTCGATCAGGCGAGCCATATCGTCGAACCGACGAGCGGGAATACCGGCATCGGTCTCGCCATGGTCTCGGCTCAGCGTGGTTATCGGTTGACGCTCGTGATGCCGGATACCGTTTCCGTCGAAAGGCGTCAGATCCTACAAGCGCTCGGAGCGAGCGTCGTCCTCACACCGGGTGATCTCGGCATGCAGGGGGCGATCGACCGAGCCCGGACGATGAAAGAAAACGATCCGCTCGTCGTCATACCCATGCAGTTCGAGAATCCAGCCAATCCGGCCATGCACCGTCGGACGACGGCTCAGGAAATACTCATCGACACCGACCGTGCCGTCGACGCATTCGTCGCCGGTGTCGGTACGGGCGGCACGATCACGGGCGTAGGCGAGATCCTGAAAAAGGAGATCGCGGGCATCCGGATCGTCGCGGTCGAACCGAGCGCTTCGCCGCTGCTTTCCAAGGGATATGCCGGAAAACACGAGATTTCCGGGATCGGCCCCGGTTTCATCGCACCGATCATCAACCGCGATGCTATCGATGAAGTCATCGCGGTTTCGGAGCAAGAAGCGACGGCGATGGCGCGTGAGCTCGCCCGCAAGGAAGGCATTTTCGCCGGAATCAGTAGTGGCGCGAACCTTTACGCGGCGATCGAACTGGCAAAAAGAGCGGATTTTCAGGATAAAGCGATCGTCATGATCATCTGTGATACGGGAGAACGGTACCTATCGACCCCGCTCTATGATGCCGATGTTTAAACGGACGTGCGGCGACATAAAGGCCGCCAAGAGATACGACCCTGCAGCTCCTAGTGCGCTGATGATCTTTTTGACCTATCCGGGTGTCATCGCCCTGCGTAGGCACCGGATCGCGCATCGTCTATGGAAAATCGGTTTGAAGAACCTGGCCCGTTTCATCAGTTACCGGACGCGCCGAAAAACGGGTATCGACATCCATCCGAACGCTCGGATCGGTAAGTGCGTCTTTATCGACCATGGCATGGGACTCGTGATCGGTGAAACCGCCATCATCGGCGACCATACCGTGCTCTACCACGGCGTAACCCTCGGCGCGAACACCTTTGAAAAGGTCGACCGACACCCCAAGATCGGTAGCCACTGCGTCATCTACGCCAACGCTACCGTCATCGGACCGATCGAAATCGGTGACAACACGGTCATCGGGGCGAACGCAGTCGTCGTAAGAAGCGCGCCTGCCGACAGTCTACTCGTCGGCAACCCCGCCCATCGAAACGCCAGTTCAAAGGTCAACCGTAACGCGGCTTCAAAGAATAAAGATCCGGAGGCATGAATCATGTTAGAACTAAAAGGCATTACGAAGAGATATGAAACGGGTGCGTTCAAACAGACAGCGCTCGATCGCGTCGACCTATCCTTTCGAAAGAGCGAATTCGTCGCCGTTCTCGGACCATCGGGTTCGGGTAAGACGACGCTCCTTAACATCATAGGTGGTCTCGACCGCTACGACAAGGGCGACCTTTTGATCGACGGTAAGTCGACGAAAACGTTCAAGGACCAGCAATGGGATAGCTACCGGAATCACTCGATCGGCTTCGTCTTTCAGAACTATAACCTGATCACGCATACGAGCGTTCTCGCCAACGTCGAAGTCGCGATGACCCTGAGCGGAATGACCGCCGAACAGAGGCGAGCCCGTGCGCTCGAAGTGCTCGAGGAAGTCGGCTTAAAGAATCACGTCTACAAAAAGCCGAATCAGCTCTCGGGCGGGCAGATGCAGCGCGTCGCCATCGCCCGAGCCCTGTCGAACGACCCGGACATCATTCTCGCCGATGAACCGACCGGTGCGATCGATAGTGAAACGAGCAAGCAGATCATGAGCATCATTCAGCGCATCGCCAAGGACAAGCTCGTCATCATGGTCACGCACGACGAACGGATCGCTAAAACCTATGCCAACAGGATCGTATCGCTGGCGGATGGACGGGTCGTCGACGACTCGAATCCCTATCAGTCGAAAGCCACAGAAGGCGCTCTGCTCAGGTTCAAGAAGACGTCGATGGCTTTCGCTCAGGCGCTTAAGCTCTCCTTCAGCAATCTTAAGACCAAAAAGTTTCGCACGCTCATTACGGCCTTCGCCGGGAGCATCGGCATCATCGGTATCGCACTAGTCCTCTCCCTGGCCAACGGGCTCGATCAGGAGATCGAAAGGCTCGAAGTGACGACGCTAGCCGAGTTCCCGATCCGGATCGATACGGTAGCGGTCGACATCGAAGCCGCTAGTCGCGGTCAGGCCCCCGAGGCCATCGATGCCGATCAGTGGGATGCCTATCCGGAAGAATCCGAGATCTATGCCTACGAACAGGTACTGCTCGACATCCAGCACTATAACGATATCTCCGAGGACTATATCCGCCACGTCGAATCGCTCGATCCCGACCTCTACCATGAGATCAGTTACCGTCGTTCGGTCAACATGAACGTGATCTTCGACAGAGGCGAAAACGACTACACCCGACTCAATAATGGCCGGGTTCGCTTCGAACCGATGATCGGAGAAGAGGACTTCTTCGACGCTTCCTACGACATCCTTTCAGGCGATCTGCCGGATAATAAGAACGAGCTCTTGCTCGTCATCGACGAGTATAACCGTCTCAACCTCGAAATGCTGACCGCGCTCGGTCTACCACCGGATGTCGAAACGCTCGCCTTCGACGAGGTGATCGGCCGGGAATTCAAGGTCATCGACCCCGATGAATACTACCTCTATGACGAGACGGAGGACCGTTTCTATCAGAATAACGACTTCGCCTCGCTCGCTAACGAGGGCGACGGCATCGACCTTTCGATCGTCGGGATCGCGCGCGTCAAGGAAGACGGCCTGAGCGCGATCATGGACCAGGGTATCAAGTATCACCCCGACCTCGTCGATTCCTACCTCGATACCGCCCGCGAGTCGCGCATCGGTCAGGCACAGCTCGAAAGCGACATCAGCGTCATCACGAACGAACCCCAAACACCGAACGAGATCGCTTCTCTCCTCCGTTCGCTCGGAGTCGACCCGACACCATCGCAGATCCGAATCTACCCCGTCGACTTTACGGCGAAGCAGGAAATCACCGCCCACCTCGATCAGTTCAACCAGGATCTCGATGACGACATGAAGATCGTCTATACCGATATCGCGTCGATCGTAACAGACCTGACTTCCGATGTCATCGACGGGATATCCTACGTGCTCATCGCCTTCTCTTCGATCTCCTTGGTCGTTTCCTCGATCATGATCGGTATCATTACCTACGTATCCGTCCTCGAACGGACTAAGGAAATCGGTCTCCTTCGCAGCATGGGAGCCCGCAAGAAGGACGTATCGCGCGTCTTCAATGCCGAAACGACGATCATCGGCCTAGCTGCGGGTGTCATCGGTGTTGTTGCTGCCTATCTCTTGACCTTCCCGATCAACTACATCATCGCCTCTCTAGTCGACGACATCGATTCGCTCGCTGTCCTACCGATCGAGGCGGTCTTCGGGCTGATCATCATCAGTATCCTACTTACCAATATCGCCGGCCTGATTCCCGCACGAATCGCCGCGAATAAGGATCCGGTCGCCGCGCTGCGCATCGACTGAACGATAAAAAAGGCATCCGCTAAGATGCCTTTTTTTCATGATCGGAGGAACAGTTCGAGCTCTTCTTCGAGTTCATCGGTGATCAGGATCCGGTCGATGACGTGGATGATGGCGAATTCGACCGTATCGACCGTATCGCTTACGGTCGCCCCTTCGACCAGGAGCTCATCCTCAACGACCGTGACCTCGAGCTCTTCTTCGGCCGCCGAGGTAAGCGTGGTCGGTGCGTTCAGGTAGAGATCATTGAGGCTGTAACGCTCGACGACGAGGTGATTGAGGAGGACCTCGTCGATCCGGTCGAATTCTAGCAGCTCTTCGGTCGTGACATCATAGGTTTCTAACAGTTCGTCAAAGGCGTCATCGTTCGGTGCGAACAGCGTGACCTGCGTATCGCCGGTCAGATCGATCTGTTCGGTCAGTAACAGCCCCGTGAATAGGTCCGAGTCGAGCAGGATATCGCTGAAGGTATCGAAGAAATCCTCGTCGATGACGGTTTCCGTCAGCGTACTGGCCACCTCTTCCGGAAGGAGGACCTGATCGATCTCGTGTACCATCCCGTTGGTCGCTTCCACGTCGGATTCGACGACGCTCGCATAGGTATTGATCAGGAGATTCTCATCGAACTCAAAGGAGATGAAGTCGCCTTCCTTACTGGCGAGCTGTGCCGGCGTGATGCTTTCGAGCGTCGCCTGTTCATGCTTGCGTTCGATGACGTGGTAGGTCAGAATATCCGCGAGGTCGTCCCGGGCCAAAAAGTCGTCCTTCGTAAACCCGTAGGACGTAAAGAACTGATAGAAGGCCGTATTGCTCGGGGCAAAAAGAGTGAGCTCGTCTTCCGTACGGAAGTAGTCCTCGAGTTCGGCGACGGATATCGCTTCATCGAGAATGGTGAACTGCGGGTTCGTCCGGATCGTCGCGAGCATGTCGACCCCAGTGATCGTCACCGCGATTCTGACCGTCAGATCCTGTGCGTTGACGATTCTCCCCGTCGGAATGAGCCTTCCTTCGAGGACTAGATCTCCGGTGGTAGCCTCTTCGTAGTCTCTCCGGGCCTGGTCCCAGGCGACCAGTACGTCCTTCGTGCTACCGTCTTCGAGTTCGACCGTGACCTCCGTAGGAAGGTCGAGCATCTGAAAATCGGTATAGCGATCGACGGTGATCGCGTCGAACTCCGGTACGCTTTCGATAGCGAGTATAGCGTCATCATCACCCTGACAGGAAACAAGCAATGGGACTAGCAACAGGACGACGAGCGAAAAAACCATTTTTTTCATGCGAACCGAGACCTCCTTGTACGCGTGTTCTCACTTTAGATTATATTACTTATGGCGCATTTATCCAAAAATAACGGACGAATGTCCGCTATCATGGAAAAATATGTGAAAAAGCGTAATGCCCTGATACCTTCATCTACGTTTCATCGGCGTTCTTCTTGAGATACTCGATAAAGAGCCTGGCGATCTTCGGGTCGAATTGCGTGCCGGCATTCCGCTCGATCTCCCTGAGCGCTTCGCTTTTGCTCATCGCCTTCCGATAGGGACGGTCACTGATCATCGCGTCGTAAGCATCAGCGATCGAAATGATCCGGGCCTTGATCGGTATGTCCTCGCCCTTGATTCCGCGCGGATAGCCCGTTCCGTCATAGCGCTCATGGTGCGCGAGTATGTCCTTGGCGACATCGGCATAATCGGGTGAACTCGAGAGAATGCGGTAGCCGATTTCCGGGTGTCTCCTGATTTCCGACCATTCCTCATCGGTCAGTTTCCCAGGTTTATTCAGGATTCCCTCGTCGATACCGATCTTGCCGATATCGTGGAGGTTACTGACCATTTCGAGCTGCTGGATCTCGTATTCACTCATGCCGACGAGATGTCCGATCGTCCGGCATAGGGCCGATACGCGCTCGGAGTGCTCCTCTTCCCGGGGATTTTTCTCCCGTAAGGTATTGAGGATCGTCTGGATCGACTTATTCCGATGGGAGGCGATCTCGAAGAGCTTGTGCTTGTACATGTTGTTTTCGGCGATGCGGATCGTTTCGAGGATATCGACGCGATCGCCATCCTTCAAGGCGATGCCATAGGAGATGGAAATGCTCATGCCTTTGATATAGACCGAGGCGAGGTCCTGCTTGACCCGTTCGATCAGATCGTTCGCTTCTTTCTCGGTGGCATACGGCATGATGATGGAAAACTCATCGCCACCGATCCGATAGATCTCGGAGGCATCCGGATCGAAAGTCTCTTTCAGCTTCCTCGCGACGATCAGCAGCAAGCGGTCCCCCTGTTCGTGTCCGAAAGAGTCGTTCATGACTTTTAGACCGTTGACGTCGATCAGGATGACGACGACGGGGGTTTCCTCTTCCTTTATAACCTCGAGGTCCTCCATGTAGAAGCGCCGATTCTTAAGGCCGGTCATATCGTCGTGATAACTGATGTAGCGCATGTTTTCCTGGTTCCGAACGCTTTCCGAAACGTCATGGGAAAAGACGGTAACGCCGATGACCTGCTGGTCCTTGTCCTTGATCGGCGCATAGTATTCCTCGAGATACTTACCGGGCTTAACTTCGACTTCAAACGTTTTCGTGATTTCCTTTCCCGCATATGCCTCTTGGATGAATCGCTTTAGTCTCGTTTTCATCCTTTCATCGTCGATGTAATCAAAAAAACTGTCGCCGATCCTGATCTGAGCGCCGTAATAGTTTTTCATCGACTGTTCGTGATAGCGATTAAAGGTCATATACCGACCCTCGAGGTCGATGGCATAGACCTCCATCTGCTTGGTCGAATCGATACTGGCCTTGAGCAGTATTTCCTGTTGTTCGATCCGATAGTGCGCTTCGAACTGTCCTTTCAGTCGTTCGATCGAAAGGGCGATGACGGTCGTGACGATGGGGAATATCGTCAGATAGGGAATGAGCGAGATCCGGATGATCTCAAAAGCGCGCGGCCAGGGAATCAATAGAAAACATGCCAGGGCACCGATATGGACGACATATCCGAAAACGAGATATTCGATGTATTTCTTCTTGAACCGGAATGATTGACGGATTCGCGGCCAGGCTATACCGATCAAAGCGGAAAGCGTGATCGTCGCGATGCCGGTATAGACACCGGCTCCACCAACGAAAATCCGGTATACGATCGCGAAGAGCCCGCCGATCGCCGTTGGCACGAGCCCGAAGAATACGCCGGAAAGACTCAAAAGAATGGTCCTCGTATCAAAAAACAGTCCCTCTTCGATGACCGATGGCGTTGACATGATCAGAATCAGTGACAGGCCGATCGCGATACCGATTAGGATCTGTGTCGATTGTCTACGGGTATAGGGATTGACATTGGTCAAGGAGTAAATGAAGGCGAGCAAAAGCAGGTATAGGGCATTCTGGGAGAGGGCTATAATGTTTTCTGATAATCCGATCAGAATCGTCATCGCTTCGCTCCGGGTTTAAGAAAGAAAATCGTAAGGAATTACAGGGTCATTATAACACAAGTCGAGGCCAATATGTATCGAAACGTTCTTCGGAATTCGTATCTAGGTTACGTGAGCGGGTTCCAGCGGCCATCGTATCCTTCGAATCGACCGTGGAATGCGCCGCTAATCCGTGGTCCTGCTACCGATCCAGGGTGACGACGGTTTTTAAGCCAAGTATTCTATCCGTATATTTTATTCACAGAACGCTATGTCGGATAGCAACAAGGCCGATATACACGAATCGTCTAGTAATATGCGATTAGTAAATCAGGCTACATCCATCGCCGAAAGTGGGATATAATCAAGGCGTATAAACGAGAGGTCATATGAGGACTGGCCCCTTTCCCGGTTCGAATATGATTTGAACCAGCAAGTTCCCCTTTCATTGCGGTTCGACAGGGATCTAATAGGATCGCTTTCCGATCGTTTATACATACCTTATAGGAGCGTATTTGCATGCCTCCTATAAAAGTAAAAGCCCCTCTTTTCTAGGGGCTTTTATTTTGCTCATTCACTCAATACCGAACCGTAAGACTCGTGGCGTGTTCGCAAGCAGATCGACATCTATCAGTATTCTGACACAATCTGCGAGCGATTGTATAGCGAATACGATCGTCTGCAACCAGGATTCGGGCGATCATCTCTAGTACCGTCGTTTCTTCCTGTTACACGTTCCGTCGACTATTACACGAGTAGTTGAATAATCGTCCGAAATGAAGGGTAGTCGGGTAGAATGTCCGTGTATTACGTATCGGAGCCCTTTCAAAAATTCAGACCCCCCCTTCCCTGGTTATCGATAACCAATTTCCCTTTTCTTTTTTGAATGCTCCGACACTTCAGCCACCAAGGACCTTTCATTCCTGTGCGGAGGCACGGCATCTAATTTCAACTCCCTTTCCTCCGACGCGTTAATACGCGGTGAAGGCACTGACATCCGTTATCCTTCCCAAAACAAAAACCCTCTTTTCGGGGGTTTTCTTTTTGCCTGAAAAAAGGGATGACGCGCGCGTCATCCCACCTGTGAACGTTTGAAATCTACCAGACATGGTCGGGCTTATCCACCCAGTAGTTATCGCTGACTTCACCCATATGTCGTTGAGTCAAAAAGTCGGCTGAATACATGATCGAACCCTTAATCACGTCATACTTCTGATTATATCTGAGCTGCATAGCGATCTCATCGGTCGCCCAACCACCGGATGAAGCACCCGATATCGAATGCCCGATGAGCAGGTCGACCCCCGTTCCTTGGACGATCTCGGCCCACCAGTCGACGACATCCGCATAGGGAGCGGTCGAATGCGAGAATGGCCAGTAGACTTGCGGAGCGATATAGTCGAGCCAGCCTTCTTCTACCCACTTCTTGCTGTCGGCATACTGCGCGTGATAGGAAGACAGGTTGTAAGGACCCGTATTCGAACCACCCGGCAGGGTTTGCGAGTACCCGGGAAGTCCGCTAGCCCACAATCCGAACGGACTGATGCCGAAGCGAACGTTTTTGCCCATCGCGTCATTGAAGCCATCGAGGTCTTCCTTGATTCCCCGGATAGCCGTATTGACGCTTTCCCTCCGGAATGCTTCGATCGACTGTCCGTCCTCGTGATAGGCATCATAGGTGTCCGTATCCGAACTGATACCGCTGTAAGGGTAGAAGTAGTCATCGAAATGGATCCCGTCGACGTCGTATTCCGATACTAATTCGATGACTACGTCCCTGATATAGCTCTGGACCTCCGGTTCACCGGGATTGAGGATGTAGGGGTTCGTATCGCCGTCCTTTTCTCCAGCAACGACGAGATCGGGATTCTGACGGGCGAAGTTGTCCGGCGCGAGCGTATCGAGATAGGTCGACTTATCCGATGTCGAATTCGCGACCCGATACGGATTCATCCAGGCGTGGAACTCGATGCCGTGTTCATGGCACTCGTCGATCATGAACTGAAGGACATCCCAGCCCGGATCTTCGCCTTCCGTTCCCGTTAAATAACGGCTCCACGGAGCGAAATCAGAATCATAGAACGCATCGTTCAAAGGCCGGACCTGGAAGAATACAGCGTTCATATTGTTGGCGATCACTCGGTCCAATACCGTTCGGAATTCCGCCTTGTACTGGGTTTTACTGGTGTGAACAGGCATGTTCAGATTATAGACGGTTGCGACCCATACGCCGCGGAGTTCCGTCGTTTTTTCAGTATACTCGGTCGGTACCATGACCGGATCGCTCGTATCGTAGTGATGGATGGCATCGAATGGTTCGCTCAGCTCCGCGTCGGTGAACCAGCCGAGAAACTCGTGATTCGTTCGCGTCGGCGGATCGGGTTCAGCGATCGGGGCACCATATTCCGCTTCGATCGGATCGACCTGCGAACCGCCGTTGCTATCGAAGTCGATCTCATAGGTGTTGATGCTCCACTTGGCATAGAGCACTAGATCGTGCATCGGCATCGACTCGAGGTCGAAGCGATCCGTCAGTTCCTCATCGAAGAACCACCCTTCGAACGTATACCCTTGTCGCGTCGGCACTGCGGTCTCGATGCTCGTTTCAAAGCCGACTTCCTGATCCTCGATCTCTTCTCCGCCATTCGTATCATAACCGATCGAAAAGAGTTCCGGTTCCCATCGGGCGATGAGTTCATAGTCCCGATCGACCCTAAGAGAGGAAGGCAGGAGCGTTTCCTCATCTCCTTCCTCATACCATCCCTTAAAGACGTATCCCGGACGTTCTAAGACGGGCAGCTCGACCAAAGAGAGGGCCTCGGCCTCGATCTCGTCGATCTCGGCTGTGTCCTCAGAAACGAAACGAATGACATAGGTCTCATCCGCCTCCGTCGTATCTTCACAAGCCACCATCATCCCCAAAAAAATGAATACGAAACAGAATGCGAAAACACGTTTGATCCCGTCCATCATTAACCACTCCTTATCATCGTTATTGCTTGGACCGTTTCTCGTCGATACCGTCCGATCGCTTATCCGTTTTATGTACCAGTAGCAGCAAGCCGGCTATCACGGCTATGAGACTGACCCACTGAGAAGTCGATAGGATATAGACGCCGCGGATGGCATCTCCCCTGAAAAACTCGTTAATAAAGCGAAATGTTCCGTATAGTATCAGATAGAGCGCAACGAAAACATACGATTCGTGCCGTTTCCTCCACTTGAAGAAGAGGAATAGCAGACCCAAAAAAAGTAAAAAATTGAAGGTTGCTTCATAGAGTTGCGTGGGATGGATCTTCACGCCATGAAACGGGTGTGACTCACTATAAGGAAAGACGACGCCGAAGGCACTATCTGTCGGTTTACCGTGGCAGCAACCGGCCATATAGCAACCGATCCTGCCACAACCATGACCGAGAGGAAGCGCGACGATGAATAGATTCATATACTTCACGGGATCAAGACCGTAACGTTTGACATAGAAATAGCCCGAAACGAGGCCGCCGATGACGCCACCATAGAAAACGAGGCCGCCACTGAATACGATCCGAGAAATGGACGAAGGATCCTCGACCATCCGATCGATATTCGTAACGATAAAGAGCAAACGCGCGCCGATGAGCGCGCCGATGACGACAAAGAGCAGTAGAAAAAGGATTTCTTTAACCGGTAACCGGTACAGCTCGTGCTTCCTATTGATGATCAGAATGGCTATGATCGCTAGGAGGAAGCCTAGCGTTACGAGAACATCATAGGTTTCGATACGGAATGAACCGAATTCTAGATATGGATGCATGTAAACGATCTCCCATTCCGGCCTTAGATACACATATCATAGCATACAATCGAGCGATCGACGCGGTCACAGGAGATAATCCGAAAGTTTTTTCCGAAAAATGGTCAAACGTCCGTAATAGGACGCCCCGAAAAACGCGCCAGCTCTGATCGCATGACATCCCTGCCTTTATTCGTCGCTGTTCCTGTGATATAATGAAGAATGTAAGCACTTACTTAGATCTATGAAAAGGGTGACCATCCATGAGCGTCATGTTGAACATGTTGAAATACAAGGAGAACTTGAGCATGACCGAGAGAGCCGTACTCGAGTATCTCATCGAAAACAAGGAAACGCTCAAGGATTTCAGCATCGAAAAGATCGCTGAAGCGGCCTATACGTCGCCCGCCTCGGTCGTCCGCATGTGCAAGAAGCTCGGCTATCACGGCTTCAAGGACTTCAAGATCGATTTCATTCTCGCGAATGCCAAAGTCGAGATCCCCGACCAGAGGGAATATACGGATGTCGTGTTGAACAAGGATTCGAAGTACGGTCAATCGGCGATCGAAAACAACATCCGAGTGCTCGAGGACACGCTCAAGCTCTACGACGAGAAAACGTTTCAAAAGGCCGCCGAACGGATCATGACGGCCCGTAAGATCCTCATTTTCGGCAAGGGTTCTTCCTATCTCGTCTGCAAGGACCTGGAAATGAAACTGCGGCGGATCAACAAATTCGCGATCGCCCAGGGCGAATCGCACGAACAGCTCGTCGACGCGACTTTCATCAATGACAGGGATGTCGTCATCTTCATCTCGAATTCCGGAAAAACGAAGGAGATCATCAGCGCCGCGCTTCTCGCTCGCGAGAACAAGGCGACCATCATCAGCATCGTCAAGCTCGGCGCTTCCTTACTCAGCGATCTATCCGATCTCACGCTCTACACGTCGACGCTCGAGGGCGAATTTCGCAGTGCTGCGATGACATCACGGATATCGCAGCTGTGCGTCGTTGACGCCCTATTCGCGAACTGTGCGCACATCGATATCAAGCGCTCGGTCGAAAAACTCGAGATGACGTTCGAAACGTTTAAGCGCTACCGGAGATAAACCGCGATCCGCGGTTTTTTTCTTTTTTGAAAAAAACGACCGAAACCAGGATCACGAATTGCTTTACCCTCGCGCCATACAATATAATGAGGATAAACAGGAAGTGATCCCATGAAACGATTGGCGATCGGCATGATGAGCGGAACGTCGCTCGATGGCATCGACGTACAAGCAGCCCAGATCGAGGGTTCTTTTTCGTCGTTAGAGCTAATACCGCTGACCTTCATGACCTTCCCTTACGAACAGTGCCTGAAACACCGGATCGAACGCGTCATGACCGACCGTGACCTGCGGATATCGGATGTATCGCGCTTGAACAGTGAACTCGCATATGTCTTCGCCCGGTCTGTCAGATCCTTCTGCGCGCAAACCGGCATCGACCTTTTGAACGTCGATTTCATCGCCTCGCACGGACAAACGGTCTGGCATGATCCCGACGGAAGGATTCCTTCGACGCTGCAACTCGGTGACGGAGCGATGCTCGCCAGTCTCCTCGGAACGACCGTCATCAGCAATTTCCGCGCGGCGGACATCGCCGTAGGCGGACAGGGTGCGCCGCTCGTACCCTATTTCGACTATGCGTTCTTCCGTGATGACAGAAGGAGTCGTGCGATCCTCAATATCGGCGGCATCGCCAACCTGACGATCCTGCCTAAAGGCGCGCGCATCGATGAGGTCATCGCCTTCGATACCGGTCCGGGTGTCATGGTCATCGACGCGCTTTCGACCCACTTCTTTAGCGTTCCCTTCGATGATCGCGGCGATATCGCCCGCAGCGGCAAGCCCATTCGATCACTACAGGAGGAACTGGAAGGGCATCCTTACCTCGAAAAAAAGCCTCCTAAGTCGACGGGACGCGAAGCATTCGGTCAGCAGTTCGTCAGGGATATCATCCTTCGGTATCCCGGAGCTGATCCGAAGGATCTGCTCCATACTTTGACGCGCTTCACCGCCGATTCCATCGTCCGAGCCCTCCGTCAACACGAGAGCTCTGATGAGCTGATCCTGAGCGGCGGGGGAGCTAAAAACGACTTTCTCGTCGATCTGTTAAGGGAAGCCCTCCCGAAAACCGCTGTCCGGATGGTTGAAGATTTCGGTTTCGATGGCTTCGCAAAGGAAGCTCTCGCCTTCATCGTTCTCGGGCAGCAGACGCTCGAGGGCAGGCCTGCGAACATCAAAAGCGCGACCGGCGCTAAAAAGAGCGCCATTCTCGGCCAGATCCAATACGTTTCAAGAAATGATAGAAAGGGAGCGTGAGTACATGGAAATCGAACGCCTGGGTCGAACGTTGACCTTTCGGAATAGCGACCGACCGGTCGATATTCCTGAAACCGTGACTTTGAAGCCTTTCCGGGCCTGGTGGGTCTCGAACGTCCTTAATATCGACCTACCGACGATGGAAGACACCGATCTCTATCGGCATAAGGTCATCCGCATGCTCGACGAGGCGAAGCGCTGGGGTATGACGGCGATCTTTTTCCAGGTCCGAACGACCAGTGATGCCTTCTACCGTTCGAACCTGAACCCCTATAGCCGCTACTTGACGGGAAAAGAAGGTAAAACCCCGCCTTTCGACGCCTTCATGTGGGTGATCGAAGAGGCGAAAAAAAGAGCGATCGAATGCCATGCCTGGATGAATCCCTACCGGGTCTCGGTCAAAGGCGATCTTTCGAAGGAGGACTACCTGGCGACCTGTGACGACCGGAATTTCGCCAAACGCCATCCCGAACACGTTCTCGTCGATCGAAAAGGGCTCTTAATCCTGAACCCAGCCAGAAAAGCCGTCAAGGACCACATCGTCGAGACCATGGTCGAAGTCGCCCGGAACTATCCGATCGACGGCATCCATTTCGACGACTACTTCTACCCCTATGCAGGCGGCATCGATGATGAAGCCGATTATCTCGAGAACAGGGATTCCTATCGGACGAAGGGGGACTTCCGCCGAGCCCAGGTTACGGAAGTCATCCGTCGCGTTCGTGATGCCGTAAAAAGCGTCGATCCGGGCTTGCGCTTCGGCATCAGCCCCTTCGGCATCTGGCGGAATGAGGACGTCGACCCGAGGGGATCGAATACCGATCCGAAGTGCAGCCAGAGCTATGACGACCAGTACGCCGATACGCGCTCATGGGTCAAGGAAAAACTGATCGACTACATCGTCCCTCAGATCTACTGGGGTTTCGCGCACCCGCTCGCGCCCTTCGCCGACCTGGTGAACTGGTGGGCCGATCTCTGCGCGAAAAGCGAGGTCGACCTATATATCGGCCACGGCGTCTACCGGCTCGGAAACAAACCCGACTATCTGAATCCCTTGGAAACGGTAGATCAGGTTCGCTACGCCAACCACTTTCCCGCCGTCAAAGGTAACGTCTTTTTTACGTACCACACGTTCGTCGATCACGCCGATGACGAAGCGATCCTCGCCCTCAAGGAAAGCCTCGACCGAAAATCGCCATGAAGTCGATCCTCGAACAAGGCGTTAGACGCCGGCACTTCCCCGGTGCGGGCTACGCGATCGTCAAGAAAGAGAAGATAACCACTGGCCACGTCGGCTTCCGGCAGACGTACGGTAAAACGATCGAAGCGAACGGCCACGAGCTCTACGACGTCGCGTCACTGACCAAGGTCGTCGTGACGACGACCCTGATCATGCAGCTGATCGACGAAAAAAGGCTTTCTCTAGATACCCGGATCCCCGCAGTAATCCCTTCGTTCCGCCATGAAGAAGTCACGGTCGAGCAGCTATTGACGCACACGTCCGGACTACCGGCAGACATCCCTCGTGCCGCGACGCTTAAGGACCGTGAAGACGTGCTCCTGCGCGTTTTTGCCTCTGAAATCGTGCATCCCGGTCGACCGATCGTCTATTCGGATATCGGCTTCATCCTGCTCGGCCTGGTCATCGAACGCATTCTCAACATAGGGCTCGACCGAGCGGCTCAAAGACGCATATTCCAGCCGCTCGGCATGGTGAACTCGACGTTCAACCCGGATCCGACCGATGCCGCTCCGACCGAATATCGCCACGACGACGTCTATCACGGACTTTTGAAAGGCCTCGTTCATGACGAAAAGGCCTATGCGCTCGGCGGCGTAGCCGGGCACGCTGGACTCTTTACGACACCGTATGACCTTGGGCTTTTCATCCGAGCGATTCTAGAAAAACGTTTCGTCCTGTCTAAGAAACCCCTCGATGCCCTGTTCGTCCCGCGAGTCGCGAGCCTCGACCAAAAAAAGATCCGCGCCTACGGATGGGACAAGCCGACTCTTTCTTCTTCCGCCGGTACCGAGGCACCCTTCGCCGAAACGATCCTTCATACCGGTTTTACCGGCTGTAACATGTGGATCGACCGAAAGAACGACCTGGGCTTCGTTCTACTCAGCAACGCGGTCCATCCCGAACGAACATGCAACGGCATCGCGCCCTATCGTCGGCGACTTGCCGATGCGATAAGAACCAAGGAGGTTAGTGATCATGCGCATTAAGTATTGCCGGTTTTTAGTACTCATCATGGCATTTCTGCTTTTCATGTATTCCTGTGATGAATCGCCCGAACTGACCCTCGATGATAGCGAAATCACCGTTGTCAAGGGCGATACCCACCGAATCGAGTATGAGTTCGAGGGTAGCGAAGAGCTCACCTTCGAATCGAGCGATGAGGCGGTCGTTACCGTCGATGAGAACGGGCGGATCGAAGCGCTAGCTCCGGGTACGGCGACCATATCGATCAGAGTCGGATCCATCGAAGAGAGCATTGACATCACCGTTAGAAAGAGGATCGAGCTGTCACTCGCGGACGAGGCGATCGAACTGGTCCAGGGCGATACGCACCCGATCGACTATACGAGTAACGACGAGGTGTCCTTCGAATCGAGCGATGATGCGATCGCTTCCGTCGATGCCGAGGGCACGGTCGAAGCGCTCGCTCCAGGAACCGTGACGATCACGGTGAGATCGACCTATGACGAAACTGTGTCAGAAACGGTGGAAGTCCGCGTCATCCTCATTCCTGAGAGCCTGACGATCGAAGGTTCTACCGATCTCAACGTCGGTCAAGAGACGACGCTCGATATCGAACCCGATCCCGCGGAAGCACGGGACGACGTCCTCTGGGAGAGCTTGGATGACGAGATCGCGACGATCGACGACCAGGGTACGGTCACGGCAGTTGGACCGGGAACCGTAACGATCCGAGCGCAGGCTCAGGATAGCGAGGTTTTCGCCGAACACGAAATCGAGGTCGTGGACTATATCCTCGTCAGTGACGAAGCCGGTACGGGTGATACGATCGAAGCGATGGACGTGTCCTTTGATTTCGGTGATCGCCTCTTTTCTGAGCTTGCGGATGCGATCGACATGGCGGACCACGGTACGACCGTGTTCGTCATGGCCGGTACGTACGAATCCGACCTAACGGTCGACAAGAGCGTGACGATCAAAGGCCTCGAAGAAGCGATTCTAACCGGTTCTATCACGATCGAAGCGGACGACGTCACGATCGACAGCCTCACATTTGCAGGTCAGGGTCGCCTTGAAGCGACGGGAATGGACGGTATACGCCTGAGCGACAACACCGCGAGCGACCTGACGGATCCAGCACCCTTCATCGACTTCACTAGCTGCAAGAACGTCACGATCGAAGGCAACACGATCGAACGCTCGACATCCGAAGCGATCGCCTTGATGGACGTCGTTTCCGGCACGAACACCATCAAGCACAACGACATCCGAGACGTTACGGTTGCGATCCGGGCGAGCATGGCGGATGGGGCACCGGAGGAAAGCGAGATCGCCTTAGTCTGGAACACGATCTCAGGGGTCGATACGGGCATCGATCTCGAAACGAATGGTTCCGGCAAGGCCTACGCCCGCTTTAACTCGGTCACCGACTACGAGCTCGCCGCCCGGACTCAAGAGGAAAGCGAGGTCGAATTCACCCTCAATCACTGGGGAACACCCATACCCGATCAGGACCCGTTCGAAAACATCGATCCCCTCTACCTTCGGGGTTCATACCAGTCACAGGAAGAGATCCCGAGTGAAAGCGCCTATGACCCTGAAAAACCCGTCGCCATCATCATCACGAGCGACATCGAAGTCATCGATCTCGGGGAATCCGCCACGATTACCTACGACCTCTTGCCGATGGACCTGGTAACTAGCCGTATCAGTTTCATCACCTCCGAGCCCGACACGCTGAGGGTCAATCAGGATGGCGTTTTGAATCCGCTAAGAAGCGGTGAAGCGATTATTACCGTGCGCTCATCGATCGATTTTACGATCAGTGATTCGATCACGATCACCGTCTCGACCGAACCGGGCATCGAGCTCACCCCATCACGGGTTGAAACGGGCCTACTCGTCGGTGAAACGATGCAGCTGACGGCGACTCCCTTCCCGACGGATATCGCCGATGAAACCGTCATCCTCGAATCGAGCGATCCTGAGATCGCCTCGATCGACCAGACCGGAGAGATCACGGCGCATGGAGCCGGAATCGTCACCTTCTCGGCCCGACTCGAAAGCGATGAGACCATCGTCAACTCCTACACCCTCGAAGTCTTCGCCGACCTGGATTCCGATGATCTGCTTGACCTTCTTACTCTCTATCAGGTCAGCTATGCGACCCCGCACGCCTGGAATGCATTGGGCGTGGGGCTCAACTATTCGATCGAAGCCTATGAGAGCGTGTCGCGCTACTACTTCGGCGATATTCCCATCGAGCGCTCCAAGATGGTCCCCGTCTCCGAAGGCATTCGCCCCGGTGAACCGATGGAACCGCATCCTTCCGGAATCACCCAGTATAATGCTGACAACGTCTACTGGGTCGTCGTCCACGATACCGCTAATACGACTCCCGGTTCGGGTGCGCTCGCTCATGCCAATTATCTCTATCACAATGCCATCGACGGCAAGGCCCTTTGGGCATCCTGGCACTTTACGGTCGATGACACCCTGATCTATCAGCACCTCCCCGAAACCGAGCGCGGCTATCACGCCGGGGACGCGTCGTCATTGCCGGGCCAGAATCCGCCCTATTTCGGTGGTGGAAACAGGAACGGCATCGGGATCGAGATGAGCGTCGCCCAGAACGAGGACATGTACCGCACGTGGCAGAGGACCGCCAAACTCGTCGCCGACCTGCTCGTCCGTTATAACCTCCCGCGTGACCACATGGCCTATCACCAGGACTTCTCCGGAAAGACGTGTCCGAATACGCTCATCAACTCCGGACTCCGTCCGCTCTTCGAGACGTTCGCGGACATCGAATACGTCATCCGCAGTCAGTATTCGGATGCCGAGATCGACTTCGAGTCGCACGATCCGGAATACCTGGACGATCACGGACGCATCATCGAGATGCCCGATCGCGCGCTTACTGTCAGCTACACGATTACCGTTACACACGACGGTTCGACCGAGTCGCGAACATTCTATACCTATCTACCAGGAACGCTCGCCTGATCCCTGAAAATATTGTCCAAAAGGCGTAAAAAAACCGGCGATCAAATGATAATGCGGAACGAACATTGACAGCGTTTTCATTCGCGGTGTAAAATGAACTCGCACGAGGCAAAATAGAAAAAAATATAGGAGGAAAATAATGAAAAAACTAGCGACGTTCTTATTGTTAGGTTTCTTTGCAGTGATGGCACTATCCTTTATCAGTTATGCAGATGAAACAGATGAGATTATTGAGCTCTATCCCTACAACCAGCAGGCCTGCCTCGAAGGTACCGATGAGTGTACGGAAACACAGGTCGGTAGCTCGCACTGGTCATGGATGTACTACGGTCATCGCTATCACGTCGTCCGTGGCGGCGCCCGCTATGCGAAGGATTTCGTCGATGAGGATTCGGATGGCTACATCTCACCGCTCGAGATCGGCAGCACCCTCTCGTGGAACGCTTTCGGTGCGTTGACGATCAACGATACCGATGAAATGGTCGTCCTCTCGACGGAAAGCGGCCGTGCCGACATTACGACCGTCGTCCACAGGATCTACGCCTACTTCGATGAAGCCGGTGCTCTCCAGATGTTCGAAGACCATATCCACAACTACTACATCTTCAACGAAGGCGACGAGGAAGACCCGGATTGGCGTCTCGCAACCGAATCGGAGATCGACGACTACGAGGCTGCCGACCCGAAACCGGACAACATGCGACATACACCGATCAGAATGGCTCTCGATGAGGAGCATACCCGCGGATACGTCCTCGAACCGCTCGGCTATCTCAAGTGGACCAACGCCGATGCCGATCTCGAAGAGGATCCCGTTGAGGACTGGTCAACCATCATTCCTGGCGATCCGAACTACGTCACGATCCCTGCGGGTTGGACGACCTTCAGTTTCAGTACGTTCGACCGCGGTACGCAGAATCCTTTGACGCACGAATACCTGCAGACGCTCCCGTACGCGATGACCGACGATACGGTCGATCCGATGGTCCTTGAATACGAGCACCAACCCGCCGTCTTCAATGACATCCAGGACCTCGACGATGACCCGGAAACTCCCGGTATCAACATCGTCGTCGACTATCAGCAGGACTATGATCTACCGACTTTCGTAACGGCAACCTGGACGAAGATGTTCGATGACGACGGCAAGATCATCGACGAAACGGAATACTTGGACTATGAAGTCACCATTTCTCAGGACGGAGACGACCTCGAAACCATCGAGTTCACAGAAGAGGACGGTGAGTATACGGCGAGTGCTCCGGTAACCTCGATCGATTCCGAAGAATTCGGCGCCGCCTACACCGCGACCTTCATCGTTGAAAACCCGAAAGACCAGGTAACCGAACGCGTCGCGGATATCGTGATCGGCGTCATGCCACCGGCATTCAGTGGCGTCGAAACCCGCTATGTCAACGAAGGCTCCTACGTTGATCCGCTCGAAGGCATTACCGCGGATGACGGCTATGGCAACGACTTGACCGACGCAATCGAAGTCTCGATCCCTGATGACTTGAGCCTCTACAACCCGAGACCGGGCACCTATGAGATCGATCTCGAGTTCACCCACAACGTCTTCTTCCCTGGTGAGGATTCATTCGTCACATTCACGACGGGCGGAGATGACGAGGAAGAAGAGGAAGAAACCGTCGTTTACTTCGATGAAGAGGAAGTGCTCAACGCCGATGTCGGCGTCAACGAGCTCTCAGGCATCCTGAAGGTCTGGACGGAAGTCGACAATTTCCTCGACGCCGGATCGGCATGGGGATCGGTTATCGTCAAGGTCGGCGCCGACGGAACCATGGTAGAACGCTATTCCCGCTACACTTGGAATCACACCTATTACGATGAAGAACTAGAAGAAGCCGTCACCGTAGTAGGCGATGCCGACAAGTTCGCCGAATGGCAGGAGAACATGACGCTCGAAGAAGGCGAGTTCATCGTCGCCGCACACGGTAGCGAGCACGCTCCGGTATTGCGTGCATCACAACTGGAATACGGTGATTCGGTCGAGCTCCATGTCGGGTTCCCCGATTTCAGCCATGACATCGTAACCGAGACGTCCTATGACCTGGTTGTCGACGACATCACGCCGCCGATGACTCTCGTCGTCGACGATCATTTCGCTTTCGAAGTCGGAGAATTCGACTCCGTCGATGAAGCGATCCTCAGCAACGTCGTCGCCTTTGACATGAATGACGGTAACGATGTCGCCATGTATGTTTCGGACAACGGTGGACTCTCCGTTGACGCTCCGGGAACCTACACGGTCGAAGTGACCGTTGAGGACAACACCGGAAACTACTCAAGCGCTTCCTTCGATGTCGAGGTTCTCGAGGCACCGTTAACCGAAGAGATGATCCAGCAGATGATCGATGATGAAGTCCAAGAGGCCATCGATGCCCTGAGGGATGAGCTCGAAGATGAGGAAGAACCGGAAGAATCGACCGGCTGCAACGGCGGACACGCCAACGCGGCGGGCTACTCCAGGATGATCCTCCCGCTTCTCGGAATGATCACTCTGATCGGCGTCATCGTCTTTAAGAAACGCTTCTAATAGTTATTGAAGCCCTACGATGAATCGCGATCGCAAGGTGCCCGTCCAGGCGGGCGCTTTGTCTTCAAGAACTAGAAACAGGGGCGCGGGCGGCACCTCGTGTCGCCTTCGCCTACTCTTATGATGAATCGGAAAAGAGGTTATCCATACATGAAAAAGTCTTTCTTAACCCTGTTGATTCTACTTTTCTCCTTTCTCCTGATCGCCTGTAACGGAAATGGCGATGGCGCCGCGTCCATCGAAGGCGTCGAGGACGTTACGCTTACGATCGGTGACGACTTCGATCCGCTAGAAGGCATTACGGCGACCGACAGTGAGGACGGCGACATCACCTCGAGCATCATCGTCAGTGGTGCCGTCAACCTCAACACGGCTGGTACCTACGAACTGACCTACAAGGTCGTCGGTAGCGATGGCGAGGAAGTGACGGAGACCAGAACGGTCACGGTATTGAACGAGGACGGATGTCCTGCCGGTCAGCACAAGGTCGACGGGGTTTGCGTCGACAAACCGACCGAAGAGATCGTCATCATGCACGGCGCACCTTTCGAAGTCGATCCCTTCCACGAGAACTATACCGGTACCGAACAGCGCGAACGTCAGGAAAGGCAGAATGCAGTCGAAGAGATGTACAACGTCGAGATCATCTATCGCTCCTATCCTTCGGATGCCGCCTGGGGACCGGATCGCGTCAATGCGATCATCCAGTCATCGGTCGACGGTGACCACCTAGCGGACATCTACTGGTCGGTTAGTGACTGGATCCAGTCGCTCGCCCGCAACGAAGCGATCGTTCCGGTCGACCAGTACCTCGATGATATCGGCGAAAACATCCACGAGGACTACTATTCGATCGGTGGATTCAAGAACAAGGTCTATGGCTTTTCTTCCGGTCAGTTGACCGCAGACCAAGGACTATACTATAACGCCAATCTCGTCGACAGCCTCGGCGTCGATAATCCGACCGACCTTTTCCTAGACGGCGAATGGACGTGGTCGCGCTTTGAAACGTGGGCAACCGAAGTCCAAACCGCGCTCGGCGAGGACGACATGTACGCTCTCGGTGGCCAATTCTCCTATTACGCGGAATCGATGATTCCTCTCAATGGCGGACGTCTGGCCAATCTCAATACCGGACGCATCGGTCTCAACCAGACCCCCGCTCTAGAGACGCTCAACTTTTTGAAATCGCTCAGTGAAAAGAACCTGTTCGAGCCCAGCCCACAGTATGACGCCGGTAGTCCTTCCTGGATGGCGGGTAAGGTCGTCATGCATCCGGGTCAGTTCTGGTTCATTAACGCCGACAACCGCTGGGGCGGCCTGAGCTTCGAGCTCGGATTCGTCCCCTTTCCGATGGCCGACGACTACGACGGACCCTATGTTTCACCCGTATCGGGCGTCGCCCTCTATCACGTCGCGAGCGGCATGAGTGCGGAACGTGAAGCGCTCGTTTTCGAGGTCTGGAACGAACTGCAGCTCTGGAGCAGTGAAAGCGAACTCGAATCGGAATTCGAGATCTCACTACTCACCCGTTTCGACGAACAGAACTACGTCGATGCCTATATGGAGATCTATGATTCGATCTATCTCGAACCGATTAACGCCCTCGGTATCAGTCCTTACGAGGCGGACCTGGGCTATCGCGGGCAGATCAATACCGCGGTCGGTGAGGGCGATCCGCGATCGATGATGGATGCCATCCAGGAGCCCTATCAGGATGCCTTCGACGAGTATCTCGAGTAGTATGCGCTCCCTAAAACACTAGGGAATCAACGGAAAACCATAAAGGAGTGTTGTTTCTATGCATAAAAGGGTCATCATCATTCTGACCGTTCTTCTGATCATCCTGATCGCCCTAACGGTGGATTTCGAGCGAAAGACGCCCCTCGATTACAACATCGATCAGGCGCTTTTAGCTGATCCCTTCGAACAGGACGTGCTTTCGCCAACGAGCTATCAGGCCTATCTCGACCGTCACGATCAGGTCTTTCCAGCCGATCAGAAGATCGTCATAGAAGCGGCACAAGTCTTCGCTTCGGTCGGGGAGCACAAAGTGCTCCCCTATCACGAAGGCGTCGAAGACGCCCTATTGACCGAGGAAAAAGGGAGCACGACGTGGTCCTTTGAGATTCCCGAAAGCGGATTCTATCACGTCGAAGTACACTACTTCCCCTATCCCGGTAAGAGCTCGATGATCGAAAGACAGGTCCGTATCAACGACCGGATCCCCTTCGACGGAGCAAGGAACATCACCTTTAACCGTATCTGGGGTAACGAGAATGAGATCATCGAGGACATCCACGGCAACGACATCCGTCCGAGACAGGTCGAAAAGCCGTTCTGGACCCGCTCGAAACTAGCGGATTCGATCGGCTATGTCAGTGAACCCTACGCCTTCCATTTCCTGGAAGGAAACAACACGTTGACCTTCGATTCCGTACGCGAACCGCTTCTACTCGATCGCATCGTCATCCGTTCGGTCGAGGGTAAGCCTTCCTATGACGAGGTCAAGGCCGAATACGACGCCAAGGGCTATGCGGTCGTCCCGGACGCCCTCCAATTCGAACAGGCCGAGAGGCCTGCTTACACGACGTCTCCTACGCTCTATCCGCTCAATGATCGGACGAGTCCGTTGACGGTTCCGAACGAACCCTCGAAGATCAACTTGAACAGCATCGGTGGAAACAACTGGCGCGTTGCTGGGGATCGTATCGCCTGGTCCTTCGAAGTCGAAAAAAGCGGACTCTACGCCATCAGCATGCGCATCAAACAGAAGATCGCTAACGGTATGAGCGTCGGAAGGAACATCTACATCGACGGGGAAATCCCCTTCTCGGAGCTCGAGAACTACCTTTTCGCCCACGACAGCGACTGGCGGATCCAGACCCTCGGCACAAAGGAGGAGCCCTTTTACTTCTACCTCGAAGAGGGAACGCACGAATTCGCCATGGAGGTCTCTCTCGGCGCCTATGGCCCCCTGATCGCTCAGATCCAGAACGTCATCAACGATCTGAATGCGCTCTATCGCGAAATACTCGTCTATACCGGACCGGAACCCGATCCCTATCGGGATTACCAGCTCGAGGAACGGATCGAAAACCTCGAGGATCGCCTATCGGCTGAACGCGACCAGCTCGAGGACATTCGAGCTAAAATCATTGAGATCGCGGACGTGACGAGTGAAAAAACCGGAATCATCGATACCGTCCTCATCCAGCTCGAGCAGTTCATCAACAAGCCCCGCGAGCTCCACCGAAACCTCTCGACCTATAACGCCAACATATCGTCGCTCGGTACGCTCGTCATCCTGCTCAGTGCCCATCCGCTTGAAATCGATTATTTCATCGTCCACGACCCTGCGGTAGACCTACCGAAGAGCCGTGCCGGTTTTTTGACGCGTCAATGGTTCAGTCTCCGTTCGTTTTTCGCCTCCTTTACGATCGACTACGCCTCGATCGGCAAGACGACGACCGACAAGGACGAAAAGATCGAGGTGTGGGTCTCGGTCGGACGCGACCAGACGAACGTCCTCAGGCGACTGATCGACGAGTCCTTTACGCGAGAAACGGATATCCAGGTCGACCTCAAGCTCGTCAATCCGACAGTTCTTTTACCGGCGACGCTTTCGAGAGTCGGTCCCGATATCGCGATGGGTGTTACCAATACGACGCCCGTCAACTACGCGATGCGTAATGCCGTCGTCGATCTATCCCAGTTTCCCGAATTCGAGGACGTCCGCTCCCGCTTCAAGGACAGCGCCCTCGTACCATACCACTATGACGGTGGATATTATGCCTTGCCCGAACAGCAGTTCTGGCTCATGATGTTCTATCGGAGCGATATTTTCGCCGAACTCGAGCTCGAGCCCCCCGAGACGTGGGATGACGTCATCGAAATGATCCCCGACCTGCAGAAGCTGAACCTCGAGTTCTATATGCCCGTTCCCCTCACGCAGGGCGAGGTCATCGACCTTCCTCCGAATCCCGTCTTCTCGAGCATGTTCTACCAGGCCGATGGCTCGTTCTATATCGAAAACGATCGGGAGAGCGGGTTCAACGAAGGACTCGGTCCGGCGGTCTTCGAGATGTGGAGCCAGTTCTATACCGATTATTCCTTTCCCGTGGAAGCGAACTTCGTCAATCGCTTTCGGAGCGGGCAGATGCCGATCGGTCTTTCCTATTACAACGTCTATAATACGCTCAGCGTCTTCGCTCCGGAAATACGCGGTCGCTGGGATTTCCAACCGATCCCGGGGACCTATGTCGAAAACGAGGACGGAACGACCGAACTGCGAAGGGATACCGTCTCTACGGGAACCGGCACGATCATCCTCGACCACGCCGAAAACAAGGAAGCCTGTTGGGAATTCCTGAAGTGGTGGACGAGTACGGAGATCCAGTCCCGTTTCGGTCGCGAAATGGAAGGGATTCTCGGTGCCGCGGCGCGCTACCCGACCGCTAACGTCGAGTCGATGCGTCAACTGCCCTGGACCGTAGAGGAGTACGAGAAACTAGAAGAACAGTGGGAATGGGTCCGAGGCATTCCCGAAGTCCCAGGTAGCTATATGACGGGGCGCCACCTCGATAACGCCTTCCGTCTCGTTTTAGAAGAACGCGCCAATCCTCGGGAAACGATCTATGACTACGTCCAGGTCATCAACGAGGAAATCGCCAAGAAGCGTCGCGAATTCGGACTGGATTAGGGGGAACATAACGTGCAAGTGAACAGAGAAAGCCTCGCTATCCCGTCGAAATGGCAGCGCTTCATCACCGAAATCAAAAAGAGCAAGCACTACTATGTCCTCATGGCGCCCTACGTCATTCTTTTCATGGCGTTCACGATCATTCCCGTCTTCATGTCGCTCGGGATCAGTTTCACCTATTTCAACATGCTCGAGCCACCGCGCTACATCGGCATGGACAACTATATCAAGCTCCTGCTCGATGACGAAGTTTTCGTCATCGCCCTCAAGAATACGCTCATACTCGCGGTCGTGACCGGTCCGATCAGCTATCTACTGGCCTTCGTCTTCGCCTGGCTGATCAACGAGCTCAAACCGAAGATGCGCGCCTTCATGACCCTCATCTTTTACGCTCCGTCCATATCCGGGAACGCCTTTCTGATCTGGCTCTTGATCTTCTCCGGTGATATCCACGGCTACGCCAACGCTCTTTTCATGCGTCTCGGATTGATCGATAACCCCATCCTCTGGCTCAAGGATCCGGACTACATGATGCCGGTCATCATCATCGTACAGCTATGGCTGAGCCTGGGCGTGAGTTTCCTCGCCTTCATCGCCGGACTGCAGAGCATCGACAAGACGCTCTATGAATCCGGAGCCATCGACGGCATCAAGAACCGTTGGCAGGAACTCTGGTTCATTACCCTGCCTTCAATGAAACCGCAGCTCCTCTTCGGGGCCGTCATGCAGATCACGACGAGCCTCGCGATCGCCGAAGTATCGATGCAACTCGTCGGTTTCCCCTCCGTGCAATACGCCGGTCATACCATCGTCACGCACCTGATCGACTACGGTACGATCCGCTTCGATCTCGGTTACGCATCCGCGATCGCGACGCTGCTCTTCCTGATCATGATCACGACCAACCTGATCGTCCGCAGCATCCTGAGAAAGGTCGGTGAATAGGATGACGGCTACCCAACGGATCAAGCGCCTCTTTACGCGCAAGCGCAAGCTCAATCGCTCTTTCGGCGGTGACCTCGCGCTGTTCCTCATGCTGCTGTTCTTCGGTGCTTTCAGCGCCTTCCCGCTCATCATGACGACGTCGAACGCCTTTAAATCGCTCGATGAGCTCTTTCTGTTCCCTCCGCGCATTCTACCGAGGAACATCACGCTCAACAACTTCCGGGATCTAAGAGAACTGATCGGGAACTCCTGGATTCCCTTCGCTCGCTACTTCTTCAATACGCTTCTGATCACGATCATCGGCACCGTCGGACACGTCATTATCGCTTCGATGTGCGCCTATCCGCTCGCGAAATACAAGTTCCCGGGTCGTAGCCTGATCTTTACGCTCGTCGTCTACTCGCTCATGTTCGCGCCGCAAGTCACCGCGACTCCGAACTATATCATCATCACGAGACTCGGATTGATCGACAATCCCTCGGCGGTCATCCTACCGGCGATCGCCTCGAGCCTCGGGCTCTACCTGATGAAGCAGTTCATGCAGCAGATCCCCGACGAGCTCCTCGATTCCGCCAAGATCGACGGAGCGAGCGAGTACCGTATCTTCTTCCAGATCGTCATGCCGCTGGTCAAACCGGCCTGGCTGACGCTCGTCATCCTGCTCTTTCAGCGACTATGGATCACCGATGGCGGCTCCTTCATCTTCAGCGAGGAATACAAGCCCGTTTCCTATGCGCTCCGTCAGATCGCACAGGGTACGATCGAACGCGCCGGTACCATCGCCGCGGTCAGTTTCATCATGATGATCGTACCCGTGACCTTCTTCATTTTCTCGCAGTCCAAGATCGTTGAAACATTCAGCCATTCCGGCATGAAATAGGAGGAATCCCATGATCAAAACCTTGACCATCCTATCGCTTTTGATCACGCTCCCGCTTCAAGTCGTGACTACGCGCTACAACTATTCATACTACGAAGAGGTCGTCCATTCGGCACCGGGTATGACTTTTGCTACGTATTTCAATGCGAATACGCTCGATACCGAGCTCCTATCCCCTGAGGACATGCACGTCCATGACGATACGATCTATCTGGTCGACTCCCGCACCAACGGCATCCACTTAGTCGACAAGGACTTTCGCCATCTCGCCGACTACCTGGAGTTCGCTCCGTCGCAGGAGTATATCGACCTTATGGATGAACGGGATGAACCGGTTCCCACCGTGATCACCCTCGATAAACCGCAGGGAATCGACGTCCGGGATAGCGGCATCTATGTCGCCGATACCGGAAACAACCGCATCGTGAAGCTCAACCACGACTTCGAAGTCATCGGCACGTTTCAAAACATCGCGGACCAAACATTCGAGACGATCGAGTTCGAACCGCGCAAGATCACCGTCGATACCGCCGAACGCATGTATGTCGTCGCGAACAACGTCTATGAGGGAATCCTTGAACTGAACGTTGACGGCGAGTTCAATCGTTTCACCGGCGTCAATCCGATCAAGCTGACGCCGCTCGAGATCTTTCGTCGTTCGCTCATGACCGAAGCGCAGCTCGCCCAGCTCAAGCTCTTTTTACCGACGGAATATACCAATCTCTCGATCGATGAACGGAGCTTCATCTACGCGACCTCGAAACCGAGCGAAGGCAACGATGAGAACATGATCCAGCTCATCAACCCCAAAGGGGTCGACGTGATCAAGCGCAACGGCTATCACCCGCCCATGGGTGACGTGCACTATGTCGCCCAGAGCAACAACTACGTCATCCACGGCCCGAGCAGGCTCGTCGACATCGCGAGTACCGACCACGGCATCTATACCGTCCTCGACCAGAAGCGTTCCCGCCTTTTTACCTACGACCAGGAAGGCAACCTGCTCTATATCAACGGCGATGCCGGATCACAGAGCGACCGCTTCAGCGAAGGCGTCGCCATCACGTACCTCAAGGACGACCTTTTAGTCCTCGACCGAAAGATGAGAACGGTCATCGTCTACCGTCTAACCGATTTCGGACGGGCCGTGCACACCGCGATCGCCCACCAGACCATAGGCGAATTCAGGGAGGCATCCGCCATCTGGGAGGACGTCCTCGAGCTGAACACGAACTACGAGATCGCCTATAACGGCCTCGGTAAGTACTACCTCCGCGAAGAGCGATACAAGGAAGCGATGGAAAACTTCGATCTCGGACACGACCACTACTACTACTCGCGAGCTTACAAGGGCTACCGTAACCAGTGGATCAAGGACAACTTCACCTATATCGCGGTCTTCTTCCTGCTCGTCGGCGGCGGATTCGTAGCGATCATGATCCGGAAAACCTACAAACAAGGAGGATCGATCCTCTATGATGACTAGACTCAGACGGTTCTGGACGAACTATATCCTCTTTCCGAAGCACATCCTCTTTCACCCCTTCGACGGTTACGAAGCCTTTAAGCGCTTCAGAAAGGGCAGGCTGTCCGTTGCCCTCGTCTTTATCGCGCTTTTCGCCTTTTTCAGGATCTTTTCCTACCAGTACGAGGGCGTCCTGATCAACCCCAATAACCCGCTCATGCTCAACAGCCTCGAAGAGGTCTTTTCGGTCGTTCTGCTCGTCATGCTCTTTACGGTCGGAAACTGGTCCGTTACGACGCTCCTCGAAGGGAAAGGGACCTACCGGGAGATCTTCATGGTGACGGGATACGCGCTCTTTCCGCTCGTGATCATCGGCTTTCCCGCCGTCGTCCTTTCCAACTACCTGACGCTCGAAGAGATGGCGCTCTATACGCTTTTGATGGGTATCGCCTATGTCCTATCGGCCTGGATGCTCTTCATGGGACTGCTTAACATCCATGAATACGGGCTTTTCAAAACCATCGGTGCGCTCATCCTGACGGCGGTCTCGATGGGCGTCATGATGTTTCTCGGACTGCTGTTCTTCGATCTGATCCAGCAGTTCATCGCCTTCATCGTATCCATCTATGAAGAGCTCTCACTACGCTATTAAAGGAGGAGTAGCATGAAACTCAAACGTCTTGTCATCATCCTGATCGTCGTTCTAGTTCTATTCGGCTACTTCTTTCTCTTTACGATGGATGCCAAGGGCCTTCCTACGCGTACGACGCGGTCCTTTTCGAAGGATGGCTTCGTCTCCGCCGAAGAGCTGAACGATACCGATAAGCTGGTCGCATCCAACGATCGCTTCGAGCTCTACATCGACGAGACGACCTCGCATATTTGTCTGGTCGACGGTCTTTCGGGAGAAACGTGGCGCTCGAATCCGGTCGTCGAGGATCCGTGGGAAGAGAATCCCGACCGGATCATGACGCGTTCCGCCAAGGAGAAGCAGAAGTCGACGCTCGAGCTGACGTATTTCGATGAATCCGGCTCCCGTTCCACCATAAACAACTACCGGATGAGCATCTATCACCCCGAAACGATCCTCGAACCGGAGGGTGAACGAACCTTTTCGATCAAGTACATCGAAAACGGCGTCCAGATCCTCTATGAGATCGAGGATCGCGAGATCGACCACCTGTACTTCCCAAAGTATCTACCGAAGGACGTCCTCGAGGACATGCCGGAGCGCGACTTGCTCGAAGGTCTCGCCTACGAGGGCTTTGACGAGGACTTAGACGCCTACTACATCACCAAGTACGAGGACATGTCCGACATCGTCAAAGGACGCCTCTATGAGATCTTCTATGAGCAGGGCGACTATACCCGCGAACAGGCGATCGAGGAAAACCTGTCCTATGGCTATACCGAACAGTACGAAAAGATCCGCTTCGAGATCGCGATCGAAGTCACACTGTTCGAGGAAGGCCTGGATGCCTCGGTTCTCGCCGAATCGATCGTCGAACCGAAAAACGTCAAGCTCGCGCGCGTCTCGCTCTTCCCCCTTTTCGGAACGGCGGTCGCGATCGAGGACGACGAGCCCACGGAGGGCTATATCGTGCTGCCGGACGGCACCGGTGCGGTCATCGACTTCAACAACGGTAAACAGCACCAGAAGCCCTACCGGAAGCGCCTCTACGGACTCGATCGCTCCCTGCTCGAATACCGGATGCCCGAGCAGCAACAAAAGATCGCCATCCCCCTTTTCGGCATGGTCAAACCAAAAGGCGGCTACGCCGCCATCATTACGGAGGGTGACGCCATGGCGACGATCCAAGCCGACGTTTCCAACCGCATCGATTCCTACAACAAGGTCTTTACGAGCTTCGAATTCCGTGAAAGCGAAAGCATTACGCTCGGTAGCGGACCCGACCGTTACGGCCTCGATCTCTGGACCGAGAAGCGCGTCGACACCGACTTTACCGTTCGCTATACCTTCCTGGATGCCGATGAAGCGAGCTATGTCGGTATCGCCGGCGTCTATCGCGACCACCTCGAATCGGAGGGACGACTGATCCCTACGGATCGAACGGATAGAACCGTCCTTACGACGGAGTTCATCGGTGCCTATGACAAAAAGGATTTCTTTATGGGCATACCGTACCGGACGACCGAGTCGATGACGACATTCACAGAGGCGATCGAGATCATCGACATGCTCGAGGACATCGAGCACATCAATGTCCTTTATACCGGAGTGTTCAACGGCGGTTTGTCGAGCGACCTTTTCGACCGTGCCAGGGTAGAACGGGTCCTCGGTGGTCGGTCCGGCTATGAGGCATTCGAAAAGGAACTCGAAGAGCGCGAGATCGACCTATACCCGAACATCGACCTGATGACCGCGTTCGACTACCGTCGCCCGTTCGACCAGTACCGCTACACGGCCAATCGGATCAAGGGTTCGAACGCCATGGATTTCAACTACCACTATCCGTCCCGTCTACCCTACTCGGAAACGAACTATGAGGCCAAGCGGGATGACTACGTCATCAATCCGCTCTATTACGACGCGATCTTTAAGCGCTTCACGGCCGATTTTTCCGGTCAAAGGATCGCCTTTTCCGACCTCGGATCGGTACTCGCCGGACACTACGACACGAAGCGACCCGTTTACCAGCAGGATGCGCTCACCCTTCAGGATGAGCTCCTCGCCTCGAGCTCATACGAGATGATGCTTACGAATCCGCTCGGCGTCGCCTTTCCCTATGCGAAATACGTCGTCGATCTCCCGAGCGAAACGACGCTCTATGCCATCATCGATGACCAGATCCCGCTCCTGCAGCTGGTCTTTTCCGGTATCGTCGACTATGCGTTGGAGTCGATGAACATGTCCCAGGAACGGAGCGTGCGCCACAGGTTCTTAAAGGCGCTCGAAACGGGTTCGAACATCAAGTATACGCTCACCTACGAGAATTCGAGCGTACTGCTCAACACCGACTACAACTACTACATGGCGACGCACTATCCGAACTGGATCGACCGGATCGTCGCTCAGGTGCTCGAGATCGATGAGCTCGGTATTCACGAGGGCCATCTCGTCGACCACGAGCGGATCGACCGCAACGTCTATCGCGTCACCTATTCACACGGGCTCGTGCTCCTGATCAACTACAACCTGAGCAGCATCGTCTATGGCGACGAGGTCATCGACGCCGTCGACTATGTCGTTCTGGAGGTGTGAGCGGATGAAACGAATGATACGATTGCCGAAAATCGAACTCTCCTATAAGAAGCAGAAAGTCCTGTGGGCCGTCATATTCCTTTTGCCCTGGATCATCGGATTCCTGACGCTCTTTCTCATTCCTATGGTCGAATCGTTCCGTTACAGTTTCTTCGAGCTGACGCCGCGCGTCGGCGTCATCGAAAAGGACTTTATCGGACTGGATAACTACGACTATGCCCTGAATACGCACGTGCTCAGGAACACGAGCTTCCGGGTCGAACTGATCGAAACGTCCACGGACGTCGTCATCAACCTCCCGGTACTCCTGATTTTCAGCCTGTTCATCGCCGTTTTGTTGAACATGAAGTTCCGCGGACGGGCCATCATCCGCGCCATCTTCTTCATCCCGGTCATCCTCAACTCGGCGGCGGTAGCTACGGCCCTCGGTGGCGGTGAGGCGATCTCAGCGATCCTCGAGGAACAGGGCATCGGCAAGATCTTCGACCTCGAATACTACCTGATCGAAACCGGCATGGCTCCATTTTTGATCAGCTTCATCGTCGGTCTGATCGACCGGATCTACGATATTCTCGCCCTTGCCGGCGTCCCCATTCTCCTGTTTCTTGCCAGCATCCAGTCGATCCCGAAACACCTCTATGAGGCGGCGAAGATCGAAGGGGCGACCGGTTATGAGATGTTCTGGCTGATCACGCTGCCGAATGTATCCCCGCACATCATAACGGTCACGGTCTACGCTCTGGTCGACACGTTCCTGACGTCCCCCGTCAGTTCGATCGTCACCCACGAGCTCAACAGTCAGAACTGGGGTCTCAGTTCGGCGATGGCCTGGATCTACGTCCTTACGGTCCTCGTGATCCTCATACTCGTCATGGTCGGCGCCAAAATCTTTCGGATCGGAGAGTCGCACTATGAGAACTAGACTGAAAGCCTATCTCACGGATCGTTACGAGCGCCTCCGCGACTATCTGACCGATCCGCACTTGAACAACGTCAGGAAGCGTAAGCTCAAGAGCTTCGTGTCCTCGCTCGTCCGTTACGTCCTACTGATCGGGCTCTGTTTCGTCATCCTCTTCCCGACGATCCAGCAGATCCTCATGGCCCTACGCGCACCGGAAGACGTGAACAACCCCGCTGTCGTCTGGATCCCCGAGACCTGGTCGCTTCTAAACGTCCGGATCGCTGCGATCGTCCTTGACTATCAGCGCGCCCTCCTATACAGCTTCAAGCTGAGCTCGATCGCCATGGTCCTGCAGCTCGCCTCGACGGCACTGGCCGGGTACGCCTTCAGTCGCCTGAAATTCCGGGGCAGCGACCTCCTTTTCGCCCTGGTCATCCTGACGATCGTCATCCCCCCGCAAGCCCTCTCGCTCGCACAGTACCTCTATTTCCGCGATCTCAAGCTGATCGGAAAAGAGGGTTCGATCTATCTGATGAGCGGACTCGGTATGGGCATCCGTTCGGGAATCTTCATCTACATCTTCCGTAGTTTCTTTAAGGGCCTGCCCCGGGAACTCGAGGAGTCCGCCATCATCGATGGCGCGAGCGTCTTTCGGACCTTCTGGAGCGTCATGCTGCCTAATGCCCGCGGCGCGCTGGTCACGGTCGCCCTCTTCGCCTTCGTCTGGCAGTGGAATGACGCCTATTACGTCCGGATCTTTCAGGTCAGCACGAGCGAGTTTCCGCTCCTTACCATGGAGCTCATCAACGCTGCCGAAGGGATGTATCCCGCCCTTTCCTACACGGGTGCGCTCGATCTGATCGGACAGAACGTCTGGGAGAACCCGTTATTCCTATCCCTGATTTCTAACGTAGCGGCACTGCTGATGATGTTGCCGCTGCTCATCATGTATCTTTTCGTCCAGAAACAGTTCGTCGAATCGATCGAACGCACTGGAATCGTCGGCTAGGAGGTCCGTCCTGTGAAAATCGAGAGGCCGCTCTATCAGAAACTGAACAGCATCGCCGATTGGATCATCCGGGTCGTCGTCACGAATGTTCTCGTTATCGTGACCCTGCTACCGATCGTGACGTGGTATGCCGCCCTATCGGCCGGATTCAACGTCTTTTCCGACTATCTCGCCAAGGACGAAGAGAACATCTTCAAGCGCTTCTTAGAACACTTCAGAGCGCAGCTTCCAAAGCGCATGCTGATCGGTGCGGTCGTGATCCTGTCGGTGCTCTTCGTTTCCTACAACATGCTCTACTACGAAGAGATTCTGACTTCGAACGGTCATCCCTTTTATACCGTCGGTTACTACGCGATGTTCTCACTTGTCATCATCATTCTTGTCCTTACGCTTCAGAGCTTCGCGGTTTTAAGGGTCTATCCCAATGCGAGTTTCAGAACGACGTTCAGACTATCCTTCTTCTTTTCCGGCAAATACTTTATCCGGACATTCCTCCTGATCGCGACCTGGACCCTTCCGGTTTTCCTGTTCTTTACGCCCTTTCTGATGACGGTCTTCTTTCTTACGGGGGTCGGCTTGCCGCTGCTCTTGCAAGCTCTGATCGAAATACCGGTTCTACAAGGATTACGAGAGCTCGGTGATCGCCATGATTGAACTCGGAATCGAACGCGTCGAACGTGTCAAAGAAAGAATAACCGGGAAGCGCATCGGTCTCGTTACCAACCAGACCGGCTGCGACGCGCAGCTTACGCCCACGCAAGCAATCCTTGAGCGCTACGGTCCGGTCACGGCTCTCTTTTCGCCGGAACACGGTTTCGCCGGATCGGTCCAGGCGGGTGGTGCCGTCGCGGATCGAAAGAAGGACCGGACTCCCCTCTACTCGCTCTACGGAAAGCACCGTCGTCCGACCAAAGGGATGCTCGAAAACGTCGAGATCCTCTGTTTCGACATCCAGGATGTCGGAGCGAGATTCTACACCTACCTCTCCACCCTCCGTGAGGTCATGGTCGCGGCCAGCATCCACGGCCTTCCTGTGATCGTCTTCGACCGACCGAATCCGGTCGGTGGCAGGATTTCGGAAGGACGTCTCATCAAGGAGGGCTTTACCTCGTTCGTCGGATGCGCGCGCATCGTGGAACGATACGGCCTTACGATCGGTGAGTTCGCCGCGATGATCCACGAACAGGAGCGGATGGACTGTCCGCTTACCGTCGTACCGATGGCGGGTTGGAAGCGGAAGATGGACTTTGTCGATACCGGTCTACCGTGGATCCTACCCTCTCCGAATATCCCGACAGCGGATAGCTGTTTCACCTATCTTTCGACCTGTCTGTTCGAAGGCACGAACGTCTCCGAGGGGCGAGGAACGACGAAGCCGTTTTCTTTCATCGGCGCACCCTGGATCGATCCCGTCATCCTCTTGGGCGAACTGAAACAGCACGACCTACCCGGCGTCCTCTTTCGAGTAGCGACCTTCGTACCGACCTTCTCCAAATATAGGGATACCCTCTGCCATGGGCTCGAACTGATCGTCCGAAATCGCTCGATCTTTCGACCGGTGCGAACCGGCTACACGCTCCTCGACGCGATCAGAAGGACCCACAGTGACTTTTCCTTCCGGAAACCGTCGGATTCTGAGCACCCCTATATGATCGATCTTCTCACGGGCGACGACTTCATCCGCGACGAGGCTTTCGATCTGAACGAAGCGATACGGCGAATCGAAACCGATTCACGCATCCATCAAGCGATAAAGGAGCGCTATCACCTCTATGAAGACTGATCTCGATCTGAAAAGGAAAATCGGTCAACTCCTGATGTTCGGATTCGACGCGACCACGATCAACGAGCACGCCATCCACATGATCCGTGACCTAAAGATCGGCAACGTCATCCTTTTCACCCGGAACATCGAAAGCCCGAAACAACTCCATGGACTGACATCCGACCTGCAGGAACTCGCCCTGAAACACATCGGCATCCCGCTTTTTATCGCTATCGATCAGGAAGGCGGCATGGTGACGCGCATCCGGAAAGGCGGGACGTTCTTTCCCGGTGCGATGACGATCAGCGCGACCAAGGACCCTGAACACGCGACCTGGGTCGGTGAAACCATGGGCAAAGAGCTCGCCCTGCTCGGCATCAACGTCGATTTCGCTCCCGTTCTGGACATCAACATCGATCCACGGAATCCCGTTATCGGCGTGCGCAGTTACGCCGATGACGAGGAAAAGGTCGCTCTTTTCGGCAGTGCCTTCATAAAGGGGCTCCAGAAGCACGTCATCGCGACGGCTAAGCACTTCCCGGGCCACGGTGATACCCATCTCGATTCCCACCTCGCCCTTCCCTATATCGACGTCGACCGGCGTCGGCTCGATCGGGTCGAACTCTATCCTTTCCGCGTCGCGATCAGGGAAGGCGTCCAGGCGATCATGAGCTCGCACATCGTTTTTAAAGCCCTCGATAACCGTTTCCCGGCGACGCTATCCTCTTCGATTCTTACCGATCTGCTCCGGGATGAGCTCGGTTTCGCAGGACTGATCTTTACCGACTGTCTGCAGATGAAAGCGATCCAGAATACGTATACGACGCCGAGAGCGGCCGTCATGGCGGTCCGTGCCGGCGCGAACGTCATGTGCATCTGCCACAGCGAACACCTGCAGGAAGGCGCCCAGAACGAGATCATGCGCGCCGTTCGTGATCAGGAACTATCCACCTCGCTGATCGACGAGCGCGTCGCCCGCGTGCTCGGATACAAGGCTTCGCTAGAACCCTTCGCATACAGCGAATCCGACGTCAGGAACGGCGTAGGAACGAAAGCGGCCAGAAACAAATCCGAAGCGATCGTTAAGCGTGCCGTAACCCGCGTCAAGGGAAAGCCGTTCCGGCTCAAGAACCGGGCGCTACTGATCGGGATCATTCCCGAAGCGACGTCGATCGCCGATGAGACGGGGGGGACGATCGACTTCTATGACCGACTCAAACAGGCTCTACCCTCGCTCGACGTCCTCGCGTTCGCTCCAGGAATCGGGCAACAGGATATCGATATCGCTTCGAGCCGAGCCGAGGACTACGATCAGGTCGTGCTCTGCACGTATAACGCCAACACCGATCGCGGACAACAGGAGCTGATCGAACGGGTCGTTTCGCTCGAGGTCGAGCACCACGTCATCGCCATGCGCAACCCCTATGACCTCGTCTTCGTTCCCGAGATCGCGAACTACGTCTGTTTCTATGAGAACACGCCGAATGCGCTCGAAGCCCTGATCGACTACCTCAAAGGGACGCTCGTACCCGAAGGGAGGTTGCCGATCATCCATGAGTGACTATATTATCGCTATCGACGGTGGCGGTACGAAGACGCTTTCCATGCTCTATGACACCTCCGGCAAGGCGCTCGGAGGCGTTGAGACCGGTTACTCCAACTTTTCGATCGACGTCGAGGTCGCCAAGAAAAATCTCGAAGAGGCGATCGACAGAACGATACGTCGGTTCGCTGCTAAAAAGCCCGTCAGGGCCATTCAGGCCGGCATCGCCGGACTCTCGACCCTGATCGACCGGAAGGGCTACGAAGAGGAACTATCCGCTCGTTTCAAGGCCCCCGTCTTGCTTACGACCGACGCACTCATCGCCCTATACGCCGTCAAGAAGGACTCGCAAAGAAACGTCATCATGGTACTCGGAGGAACCGGAAGCGTCGTTATGGCCAACGAGGATCAGGACGTCCACATGATCGGCGGATACGGCCATCTCCTCGGTGATGAGGGTTCCGGCTACCACCTGTCGATCGCTGCGTTAAAGCGAACCATCACTACGATCGATGCCGGTTCAAAACCTTCCGATCTTGAAAGACGCATCATGGAAACGATCGGAGCGAAATCCGTCGAGGATATCAAGTCGCACGTCTACAATACGGACAAGAGCGAACTCGCCCGACTCGCACGAACCATCGCGAAGATCGCTAAAGAGGGCGATAGAAATGCTATCGACCTGCTCGAAGCGGAGGGCCGACACCTCGGTAAACAGACCCTACTTGCCCATGCGAAGCTCAAGAACAAGGCGAATCCGATCGTCGCCTTGCGGGGAAAATTCCTGCTCGAAGCCCCGTTCGTCAAGGAGGCGCTAATCGCGTATGTCGACAGGCACTTGCCGGCATATGAGCTCGATACCGACAACGAGGATCCCGTCATCGGCGCCTATTACCTTTGTATCGAAAACATGAAGCGGAGGATAGACCAATGATCGATATCAGCAAGATCAGCACCGAACAGCGAAACAAGAACACGAAGAACATCGACATCGTGCCGACGAAGGAGATGCTTCAGCTCATCAACCGTGAGGATAAGACCGTCCCCCTCGCGGTCGAAGCGGCGATCGATCAGATCACGGTCGTCGTCGACGTCGTTACCAAGGCCTTCCTCGAAGGAGGACGTCTCTTCTATATCGGTGCAGGGACGAGCGGGCGGATCGGCGTGCTCGATGCGAGCGAGTGTCCGCCGACTTTCGGCGTACCCGATGATATGGTCATCGGTATCATCGCCGGTGGCGATAAGGCCCTTCGCTATTCGATCGAAGGGGCGGAAGATTCGAAGGAATCCGCGGTCGAAGACCTCAAGCGCTATCGGATCCGTGAGCGCGACGTCGTCATCGGTGTCGCGGCGAGTGGCCGTACGCCCTATGCGATCGGGGCGGTCGAATACGCGAATGCGATCGGGGCGAAAACGGCTTGCATTACGACGAGCGCTGACTCCGAAATCGCGCGCGTAGCCACCTATCCGATCGAGGCGATCACGGGAGCCGAACCGATTACCGGCTCGACGCGGATGAAGTCGGGAACCGCTCAGAAGCTGATCATGAACATGATCTCGACCGGTTCGATGATCCGGATCGGCAAGGTCTATGAGAACCTGATGATCGACGTCCAGATCTCTAACGATAAGCTGATCTCACGGGCTCAACAGATCGTCATGGACGTAACCGGGGCCCCGAAGGATCAGGTTGAAACGTCTTTGAATCGCTATAAGTCCGTCAAGTACGCGATTTTTAGCATCATTTCGAAGATCGAGAATGAGGCTGATATTCGGGCGATTCTCGAAGCCAATCACGGCAGTATCCGGGAATCGCTCAAGAGTATCGATCTCGACTAATGGGAGGTATAAAAACCATGAACAGAATGTATCTGGTGCTTTTGTTTCTATGTCTTTTTCTTCTCGCATCCTGCGACGAGACTCCGGTCTGCGACGATGACGAAACCCTCGAGGACGGCGCATGCGTACCGATCGATGACAGGACCATCGCCCTGAGAGAAGCGATCGAAACCATGCAGGGTCTCAACAGTTTCCGTCTATCGGTAGAACTCTCTCGAGGTGAGGAACAGCAGACGATGGACCTCGCCTTCGACGACGATCGTTCCTGGTTCGAGGTCGACGACTACCGGGAGTACTACGAAAGGACTGCGGACGGTTGTTTCGAGTACGTGCCGACGACGGACGGATACCTAAAGGAATCCTACGACTGTTCGCATGAGCCGGCTCTATTCTATCTCGACTTTTCTTCCGACATGTTCACCTATATCGACCAGGCCTACTACCTCGACTACCAGCACCTCGATCGGGTGAGCGCCTTCTTCAAAACGGAAATGGCGGGCAGTACCGCCAGCAATTTCGTCCTGACGGTGGCGGACGGCTACTTCGACCGGTTCAATCTCGACGTTAACCACGACGGGGCGATCTGGAATGTCACGATGGCCTTTTCCGATTTCGACTCGGTCGAAATCGACCTCGAGGAGGTGGCATCATGATCCGGCGCATCCTTTCACTGCTGCTCTTATGCGGCCTTTCTATCGCGCTTT
This sequence comes from Acholeplasmataceae bacterium, assembly GCA_046540115.1. Lineage (GTDB taxonomy): Bacteria > Bacillota_I > Bacilli_A > Acholeplasmatales > Acholeplasmataceae > RECG01. The sequence continues at coordinate 64,383 of JBKHFR010000001.1, forward strand.
TCAACGTGTCCACCGAGGCGTTCTTTCGCATCTTCTGGGATTCACGCGATACCGCTTTCTACGACGGCGTCAAGCACGTGCGCATCGCCGGAACGATCGACTTCAACGGCACGGAGAGCCCGCAGGTCATCAACTATCTCGGGGCCAACCCGACAGAGCGAGATGATCTACACGTCATAGCCGCCGACAACTACTCCGACTACGACTGGAACATGAGCGGTCTTCCTGCCATCATCGGCAACGTCGAATCGCGCTATGACCACTACGAGGTGATCGGTGGCGTCAACGGTGATTTCTATAACATGTCGACCGGGCATCCAGTCAACGCCTATATCCGCGACTACGAGGTCCTTACGCCCGGTTGGCGGCCGGAACGCCCGATCGTCGGTTTCAAGGATGACGGCACGGTCGTTGCCGGCGTCCCTTGTACCATGGGGCATCATCTCATCGTCTACAATGAGGACGGAGCCTATAAGCACGCCGTTCCGGTCGAACGATTCAATGAAATCCCGACCGATGGCGGGATCGGCGTCTTCTTTCCGAACCATGAAGGCACGGTCACCACGGGCATGAACAAGGTCGTGCTCGAGGCTTCGGATATCAAGCTCGACGGCCACAACGTGCGCTACTTCGGAAAAGGTACCATGATCGAAGAAACGACCGATGAAGTCGATGTCCCGCAACACGGATTCGTCGTCACTGGGACGGATTTCAACGACGATGACCTGATCACGGAAACCGACTACGCCGTCGTGCAACAGCGAATGGGCTGCGGCTTCGAGGACGTTCGCTTCGCGATCGGCGTCTGGGAGCACCTCGTCGAGGACGGCATCCCGACGACTTCGCTGAGCGAAGGAGCGGGCCCTTCGATCCGCCATCCGCGAACGGCGATCGGCATCGAAGAGGACGGCACCGTCTTCTTCGTAACCGTCGACGGCCGCCAGAAACCGCTCGGCATGCAGGGCGTAACCGCCTATGAAATGGCCGAGATCATGGCCTATTTCGGCGCGGAGGAAGCCTACAACCTCGACGGTGGCGGGAGTAGCACGATGGCGATCGTCGAAGAGGATGGGATCGCCATCAAGAACTCGCCTTCCGACGGTTCGGTCCGAAGGGTCTCGAACGGCCTTCTTTTCGTCAAGGGTCATCACCGCGTCATACCACCACCCGTTCCTTTCCCCGACCTACGTACTCCGCTCGAGACACCTCAGCACGTCCGGATCGAATCAGGCCGGTTGACCTTCGATGCGGTAGCGAATGCCCCGGGATATGACCTCGTGATCAACGGGATCCCGACGGCCATCGAGGACAACCTTTACGCCCTCGATCTACCGGTAGGCACCCATGAGATCAAGGTCCGTGCCGCCGGTGATGATACCTACCGTCCCTCGGTCTATACGCCCTCGCTTACCTACGTCGTCTATCCCGAGGATATCAACGACTTCATCGAGTTCTTCAAGGCGGTATCGAAAAGCCGCAAGGACGACTAGAGAAAGGATTATCCATGAACATCATCACGTGCATCAAGCAGGTTCCGGCATCGTCCAGTGTCGCCGTCGATGAGAAAACGGGCGTCCTGATCCGTAGCGACAAGGACGTCAAGATGAACCCCTACGACCTGTTCGCTCTCGAAGCGTCTTTCCTGCTCAAAGAAAGACTCAAGGATCGTACGGTCCACGCCATTACGATGGGTCCACCGGCCGCGAAGAGCATACTGAAGGAAGCCATCGCGATGGGAGCCGATCGCGCGACGCTAGCGAGCGACGTCCGTTTCGCCGGTGCCGACGTTCTTTCGACGGCCTACACGCTCTCACGCGTCATCGAACGGATCAAGGACTATGATATCGTCGTCTGCGGTAAACAGACGACCGATGGCGATACCGCGCAGGTCGGTCCGGAGATCGCCGAATTCCTCGTTATTCCCCACGTCCCCTACGTCAAGAGCTTTCTCGAAGTGAGGGCGGATGGCTTGAGGCTACTCGTCAACTATGACGCCTATGAGGAAGTCGTAGACGTATCCTTCCCCTGTCTTTTGACCATCGATAAGGATGCCTTCGTTCCCCGTCTTCCTTCCTATCGCCGTCGACGCGCCTTAAAAGAGGAGGCGATCGCTACGGTCGGGCTCGCCCACTTCGATGACCAGAACCCCGATCACTACGGACTAGCGGGCTCGCCGACCCAGGTCGAGAAGATCTTCCCCCCCGATAAGAAAAAGGTTTCCGTTACGATCAAGGGGTCCGCTAGAACCGTCGCCAGGAGCATGGCTTCCATACTCAAGGAAGAAAAATACATTTAGGGAGCGCCCATGGGATACATTAAGATCAACCAGAAAAGAGTCAACGACGAAACGGCCCGTGAACTCATCGACCTCTGCCCCTTCGATGCCTTCGATTATACCGATTCCTATCTCAGGATCAACGCCGCCTGCAAACAGTGCAAGCTGTGCGTGAAGAAGGGTCCAAAAGGCGTCTGTGAATGGGTCGAGGATGAGGGGCCAAAAATCGATCGATCCCTTTATAAGGGGATCGTCGTTCTTTGTGAGCACCACCGGGGGCGTCTACATCCGGTGACCCGTGAACTGCTCGGGAAAGCCCGAGAGCTCGCGGCCATCAGTAAGGAGAAGGTCATCGCCCTCTTGATCGGACACGACACCGAGGCGATCGAATCCGAGCTCGAACGGTGCGGTGCGGATGAGATGCACGTCTTCGCGGATGCCGGCTATGAACCCTTCAATGTCGAGATCCATGCCCGCGTCATCGAATCCTTTTTCGAACAGGAAAAAGTCAACGTCATCCTCTTCGGCGGCACGCCGCGCGGACGCAGTCTCGCTCCCCGCGTCGCCGCGAAGCTCAGAACCGGCCTGACGGCCGACTGTACGAAGCTCGAGATCACGAAGGAGGGCGAACTGCTTCAGATCCGTCCGGCCTTCGGGGGAAATATCATGGCCAAGATCCACACCCCGAACCATCGCCCTCAGCTCGCTTCGATTCGCTATAAGATCTTTGATGAACCGGCAAGAACCGTTTCGCTTTCGCAACGGATCGCCCACCGGGCGAGCATCGATTTCACGTCATCGATCCGCTCGCTCGAGATCCGGGACCATCCGCCTGTTAAGGATATCGCGGACGCTGATATCATCATCGCTCTCGGACGTGCCTTCAAGTCCAAAAAGGACCTCGCCCTCGTCGAACCGCTCAGAAAAAAGCTCAACGCCGAGCTCGCCTGTACCCGCCCCTTGATCGAGAACGGCTGGTTCGACCCACGGAAACAGATCGGCCTGAGCGGTCGAACGGTCAAACCGAAGCTCATCATCAACCTCGGGATCAGCGGCGCCATCCAGTACATCGAAGGTATGAAGGATGCCGAACTGATCATAAGCGTCAACAGCGATCCCGACAACAGGCTCTTTTCGATCAGTGACTACGCGATCATCGGGGACATCTATGAGGTCCTGCCCGAACTGATCCGCAGGATCGACTCGCTCGAGGAGGTATCACCATGAACTATAATAAGCCGACGCTCCAGGACATCGAAGCCCTTCGGCAACTGCTCGGAACGGATAGCGTCCATACCGGTGATTCGATCAGTGCCGACTATGCCCACGATGAGCTCCAAACCGTTTTCGGACAACCGGATCTCCTCCTTTTCGCGAGATCGAAAGAGGACGTCCGGAAGATCATGGCCTACGCCAACGAGCGCGTCATTCCCGTCACCGTCCGCGGCAGCGGAACCGGGCTGGTCGGAGCGGCCGTTCCCATCCATGGCGGCATCCTTCTCGACATGTCGAAGATGAACCGAATCCTTGAACTCGATAGAAAGCATCTGACACTGACGGTAGAACCCGGCGCACTGCTCCTCGACATCGCGGCATTCGTCGAAGCCGAAAACCTGATGTATGCCCCCGATCCCGGTGAAAAGACCGCGACGATCGGCGGGAACGTCGCGACCAATGCCGGCGGCATGCGCGCGGTCAAGTACGGCGTAACCCGTGACTGGATCCGTGGTCTCGAAGTCGTTTTAGCCGACGGATCGCTCGAACGCCTGGGATCGAAAGCCGTCAAGAACTCGACCGGCTACGCCCTGAAGGACCTTTTGATCGGTAGCGAGGGTACGCTCGGAGTCATTACGGAGATCATCCTTAAGCTCATGCCCAAACCGAAAAGGACGATCAGCCTGCTCGTTCCCTTTGATGGTCGTAGCCAAGCCATCAGAGCCGCTACGGAGCTATTAGCGGACGGCATTCTACCGACGGGCGTCGAGTTCTTCGAAAAGGATCTTCTCGCCTATAGCGCTTCCTTCCTCGGCAAGCGCATGCCGCACCACGACCATGCCGCCTACCTGCTTTTCAGTTTCGACGGGGACGACGAGCGAGCGCTCGCCGCGACGATCGACCGGACGAGCGAACGGCTCGTCGATGACTTCAGTGCCGTCGACGTCTACACGATCGATACGAGCGAACGGATGACGGATGTCTGGAGTGCCCGAGGCGCTTTTCTCGAAGCCATCAAATCCTCCACCCCGATGATGGATGAGTGCGACGTCGTCCTACCCCGGGGGCGGATCGGTGAATACCTCGAGTACGTCCGTGACATCGCGAAAAGGATTGATGTGCGGACCCCCTACTTCGGTCATATCGGTGACGGTAACCTCCACATCTACATCTGTCAGGACGACCGCTCCGAACAGGACTTTCGCGCGGCAACGGATCGCCTCTTCGCCCTCATGTATGAAAAAGCCGCCTCTTTCGGCGGGCTGGTCTCCGGTGAACACGGTATCGGCTATATCAAGAAGGCCTACATGAAGCGACAGCTCGGAGAACGTCAGGTCGAGCTCATGCGCGGTATAAAGCGCGCTTTCGACCCGAAAAACATCCTCAATCCCGGGAAGGTCATCGACTAACGAATCGGATGAACGGTCATCCGAGCATCATCGAGATCCTATTATGGTCGTCCTAGCCATCGGATCGCGCACGGCCTGAGAGCTTCTTACGCCAGCCGTTTCTTTTCGCTTCGATCAGGCGTAGATCCGCCTTTCGGATCATCGCACGAACGGTTTTTTGTCCTTCCTTTAACTCGGAAATACCGTAGGATAAAGAGACGCCGTACTTCTTGAGCGTCCTGTTGCTGGCGATCTTTTTTTCGATGTCCCGGATCAGTTGTTCGGCATACTGCCGGCCTCGATCGGGTAAAACGAGCAGGAACTCATCACCGCCGAGCCGACCGACGCGATCCCGTTCGGAAAGACTGGACTCGATGGCTCTGGAAAAGGCGATCAGAACCCGATCACCGGTATCATGACCGTAAAGGTCATTGATCGGTTTAAAGCGGTCGACATCAGCCATGATACAGCTCAGCTCTACCCTGGACTTTCCGCACGCCTCGATCTCCTGCTCGAGGTAGGTCAGGATACTCCGCCGGTTTCCCATTCTCGTAAGGACATCGGTATGTGCCATCTCGGTCAGCTCAGCGATCAGCTGCGTGTTCTTAAGATCGGTCTCGATCGCGTCACGAATGAGCTCGAGCATCATGACGTTTTCCTTTGAATACATCCTGCTCCGGTCATCAAGGAAACAGATCGTACCGAAGAAGGCCCCGTCCTTCCAGCGGATCGGTAACCCCAGGTAGGAGATCATGTTGAGCGAAACATCGGGATTGTCACGCCAGTTTTCATCTTCGAGGGCGTTTATGACGTGGAGCATACGGTTTTCACCGATGGCCGTTTCACAGTAGAGGCCCGTTCCGAGCGCATCCTTACCGCCCACCGCATAGGGATTTTTTTCTCCGTCCGTTTTTAAAAAGACGCGCATGTGATCCCGATCGATCCGCATGATCAGGCCAGCAGGAACTCCGAGAACGCGAGCGTAGACGTTCATGATGTTCTGCCACTTGTTTATGATTTCTTCATTGATGTTCGGTTCCGTTGGCGACGAGATCGGAACGCTCTTGGATCGTCCGAGTTCGCGCAAGTAGACATCGGTCTTCGTCATATCTTTCCCTCTCTACGATACTACTGATATTTTACTCCATGTCGTCAAAAAAACCAACGAGTAAATGTCGATGGTTACTCCGAACTTAAAAAAACATCCTCGACCGAGGGAAGGATGCTCCTTTCTTCGTGACACGATAAAAGGCACCGCGGTGGCTACCGTGATGCCTCGACCGATCATTTCTAAAACGTATCGTCCTTGAGCACGCGTTCGATAAAGATCTCTACGAGTTCGGAGTCGAACTGTGTTCCGGCGTGGGCCCTTAGCTCTGCGATGGCGACCCTTTTGTCCATGGCGTTCCGATAGGGCCGGTCGGCCGTCATGGCCTCATAGGCATCGCATATGCTGATGATCCGTGAAACGAGGGGGATCTCATCGCCCTTGAGCTGGTCGGGATATCCGTGACCATCGATGCGCTCGTGGTGCGAGCGGGCATAGGGAGCGAGGGCGGCGTACTCGGCAGCGGCGCTGAGGATCTCATAACCGATAATGGGGTGCATGCGCATGACGGTCCATTCCTCATCGGTGAGTTCGCCCGGCTTATTGATGATGTGGTCGGGAATCGAGACCTTGCCGATGTCGTGGAACATGCCCGCTAGACGCAGTTCATCGCGCGCTTCTTCGGAAAGACCGAGGACTTCGCCCATCCGCACACAATAATCGCTCACTCTCCGGGAGTGGAGCGCTTCTTCGTGATGCTTATGAGTAAGCGTTTGGAGAATATCCATCATCGATCGATCCTTTGGGATTTTGGTTTTTTTCCGCTTTTTCAATGCATCATCACGTATCCTTATCATGTATCCTTTGAAATCACTTGGAAAAGACCATGCCATATATACGCTCCGTTCGGGCACCTGATTACCCGTGACCATACATGAATTTTATCATATATGCTCATTCTCGATGTGACGGATATGTCCTATTATGTTTTTTAAAATGATTTTTGTTTCCGATTACTCCGGGAAGGATAGGTCCTTCTTGAACTCTTCGATGACGCTTTCAAGAAGGTCGTAGTCGATCCGATAGCCGAGCTTGCGCTGGCCCTTGTCGAGGCGGATCGCTCCGGCCTTGATGAACTCGTTGGTATGATAGGAGATCGTCGCGCTCGAGACGCCGAGACTATGGGCGATATCCTTGAGCGAGGATGCGCCTCGACTGATGGAACGGAGCACTTCGTACCGCGTCCGATCGCCGAGGGCTTTGAACAGTTTGACGCGGTGATTGATCCTGTCCTCGTTTAAGCGCGATATCCTTTCGAAGGCCGCTTCCATGCGTCTTCCCCAGATGAAGATCGGGACGTTGCCGACATCCCGGACTCTGAGCATATAGGCGAAGATCGCCGATACGTAGAGGCGAGCCTCACGGCCCTTGATGATGGCGTGGTCGATCCGTCCCATCGTTAGGCGCCTGATCGCTTCCTCGGGATTCGAATTGAGCGCATCTTCGAGTCTTTTTCCGATCGAAAGGACGTCGTCGACGTAGGAGTCATAGATCTCGCGGAATACCGGATAGATCTCGAGCAACAGGTCGACGAACCGATCGCGGTGCCTTTTCGGGTCCTCCAGGATGACGAGCAAGCTCCACTTGAAGCTCGGGTCGGCATCGAGCCCGTGAACGAACTCCATCTCGTTCTGCTCGAGCGCCTTTTCTACCGCTTCATCGGCGATCTCATCCTCCTGTTCCTCTTTGAGGATGGCACGGAGCAATTCGTGCTTGATGGTCTCAGCGCTCTGGTTCGAAAGGTGTTCGACGTAGTCGTTGATCTCGTTGTGCGCTTCGATCGGAAAGGCCTGGATCAAGAGCTGGACGAAGTCGTACTTGCTGAAGCTGTCGTCGAGATAGTAGAACTCGATCGTCTTTCGGTACGGTTCGAGCGACTTTTTGATGTGCTCGATCAGCTGCTCGTGATCCTCGTCGATGACGCTTTCGAGTTCCGGCTCCTCTCTGATCGTTTTCTTGAAGTCGGCGTAGATCATCTTGGCGAAGTGTAGAAAGTCGTAGGTCCTGCTCTCTTTCGGACAGAATGTAAATGTCATTGTTATCATCTCCCTATGCATGGATCGTTTCGTTTGTAAAACGGCTCAGCGCTCGGTAAAACCAAAGGATGGCCAGTCCGATGATCGCACCGCTGATGAGGATGACCGAACTCGGCGGCAGGTAGTCGTATAGGAACCCGAAGGTGACCTGTCCGAGCGGAATGAGGACGGTCGCGACGAGCTGCAGCACGGCGGACGTCCTGCTCATGAACTCACTGGGAACGATGTTCTGGATGAACGTGCCGATGGCGACGTTGACCATGACGACGATCAGTCCCGAGAAGAAGCTGAGCACGGTCAGAGCGCTAAAGGCTAGATAGAAGCTCGCGTCCTCGTCGATGAAAGGCGCGGTCGTGAACAAGGCCATCAACAGGATCATGGTCGTCAGAAGGACGAGGCCGCGCTTCAGGACGGACCCGACGGGGTGCCTGCGGATGTAGGCGCCGAGAAATAGGGCGCCGACGATCATCGAGGCGGCGATCGCCGTCTGAAAGATGCCGTACTGATAGTCGCTCGCGCCGAGGATCTCACGGATGACGTAGATGAAGCCGACCGAAAACAAGGGCGAGATGGCGAAGTTGACGATGGCAGCGAGGCGGACGGTCGTTAACAGCCGGTGGTCGGTTCGGATGAGCTTAATGCCTTCCCTGACGTCATTTTTGAAGGCTCTGAAGTTCTTTTTTTCGGAGATGGAGCGCTGTCGCGGGACGCGGATGAAGGTCTCGCTGATGGCGGAGATCAAAAAGCTGGCCGCGTTGACGAAAAGCGCTAACCCGAGACCGAAGACGGCGTAGATGACGGCACCGAGCGCCGGAGAAAGGAGCTGAGCGATGCTCGTCAAAAGCGTATGGAACGAGTTCGCGGCGACCCTGTCCTCGGGTTCAACGATCGAGGGTATGATCGCCTGCAACGAAGCGCCGAAAAAGATCTCGGACGCCTCGAGCAGAATGACGAGGAGATAGACGGCGAGCAAAGGAAAGGAACCGAAGCCAACCAGGTAGAGGGCGAAAAGAAGCAGGAGAAGCGCGTTCACGAAGTCGAGCATGACGATCATTTTCTTACGGTCGAACCAGTCACCGAAAACGCCGGCGACCGGCGAAAGGATGAGGCGCGGCAGGATCGCGATGGCGAGCATCGAGGCGAAGACCGTTGCCGAACCGGTCAGATCGAGCACGTAGAGCGAGAGGACGAACTGCTGGATGTTGCTGCCGAGCAAGGAGACGAAGTGTCCGCCCATCAGAAGCGCATAGTCCTTCTGTTTGAGGAGTTTTCTGTTCATATGATTTCCTCTGATTATTTGATATATCTATTATACAACAGGGTATATCATAATTCAATCATATATTTAGAAATATATCTATGTTTTAATCGGAGGTTCATTGCCATCTACGGCTAAAAACCTTTCGATCTGCTCCGATCGAAAGGTTCGCGTATGGCGGTATGGGTCGTTTTATTCACTGCCATGCGCCTTACAGGACCGCTTTGTCGATCCGACGCTTCGTATAGGATCGGTACCGATCCGGGTCATAGCGTTTCAGAACCTTGAGCACTCGATGGGTGTTAAAGGGACAGAAGCGATTCGTCCGGGTGTAGCGCTGGTGTTGCCTGCCCTTCGGTCTTCGGTCGGATCTGATCCTCCCGTAGTAGTCGAGCCGCCCTACGAGCAGATCGAGTCCTTCTTCCATTCTGACGTCTAAGGGGAAGCCGTAGTCGGCCATGGCCTCTAGGGCTCTGAGCATGTCGTATCGCCATCCGTACGGGAAGTCGAAGTTGAGGACGTCCCTCTCAGAATGGAATAGCCTTTCCCTAAGGATGAACTCGATCCCGCTAAGGATCGCTCTTTCGATCTCCTCCTTCGGTTCAAGGACACCCGCTCCAAGAACCCTAGAAAGAGCCTCGATGACGGAAAGCGTCGTATGGCGGGACGATCCTTTCGGCTGTTGCCGGTCACAGTGCCAGCCGCCATCATCGAGCCGATGGGCGAGGATGTAGTCGGTCATATCGCGGATGCGCGGATCGCTTAGCTCCGCTTCGACGGCGAGCCTGAGCATCATCGCGACGATCCCGAGGTCCTGGTAACGATCGGGTTCGATGAGACCGTTCGGCTTCCACATGCGATCGAGGACGAGCAGGATCGCTTTTTCGATGCGTTCGTCATCCATGGGCGCACCGAGCTGTGAGAGCTGCCAGAGCGTATAGTGCGTCGAGACGTATTTCGGGCTGTAGATGCCTTCCCACATGTAGGTATCCGGATCCTGTTTTTTCATGAGAACGAGCCCGAAACCGCGTTTCAGTATGAGTTCCCGCCGTTTTCTAAGTTCCTCTTCCGGAATGCCTAGAAGGTCGCGCTGGACGAGATATTTAAGGGAGGTATTGCTTTTTAATAGCCAGTCGATGACGGTCATGGTCAAAGCCTCTCAGGGTCTTTATCGTCGTTATGGTAGGAATGAACCTTTAGAAGGCTTTCTTTTTCGGATCGGATCCGATCGTTCGAACCATCTAAAGGGTATAATCTTTTTTGTCTGGTGTGGATAAGAGCACGAGCGAAAAACGCATCTAGCAACAGGTCCTAGCGGCATAACCCGCTCGGTCGATCGATCGAAGAGGATACGGGGCCAAAAGCGAACATTTCCTTCGGCATGAGCGCCCGCCTACTCTAGCGATCACGTTCAATACTGATTCCTAATAGCTTAGGGTTTGATCGCTCACGGATCGGCCGATGGCATCACGCGTTTTCAATGAGACTGCTGAGGTCGTTTTTCGTTTCGAAGAAGCCTTTCCACGGGTTATCGATCCGTCCGAGACGACGGAAGATGTTGTCGGTCCTGTATCGCTGTGGGTCGAAGGGCTGGTCCGAGAATTCCTGCCAGCTAAGAGGAGTCGCTACAGGCGCCCCTTTTAGGGCTCGGATCGCGTAGGGACAAACCGAAGTCTGGCCGTAGGCGTTACGCAGGGTATCGAGAAAGACCTTGTCCTCGCGCTTGTCCTTCCTCTGTTCGAGGGTCGCGATCTCAGGGAGCCGGCGCACGACGTCGGCAGCCAGTCCGTCCGCTACCCTCTTTACCGTTTCGAAGGGGTGATCGGCCTCGATCGGCACGACGACGTGTACGCCCTTCGAACCGGTCGTCATCACGTACGAGCGGAGCTCTTTTTTATCCATCGTTTCCTTTAGTGCGATCGCGATCCGTTTGATCGTGTCCGTATCCTTGCCCGACGGATCGAGATCGAAGACCATCCGATCGGGACGATCGAGATCGTTTCTGGTCGACAACCAGACGTGTGGCGTGATGCAGGCCTGGTCGACGAGGAAGAGCAGTGCCTCTTCGGTCTGGCACACCATCTGTATGTTCGTTCCGCCTTCCTTTTTTTCGATGTCGACCGTTTCGATCCACTCCGGGAAATAGTCGGGGACATTCTTCATGTAGAAGCCGTCGCCTTCGATGCCATCCGGAAAGCGGTGCATCGTCAAAGGACGATCCTTAAGATAAGGCAGCATGGTGCCAGAGATCCGTTCATAGTAATCCCAGAGATCCCGTTTGCTGGCGCCGATAGCGGGGAACATTACCTTCTCAGGATGGTTTAGGGTGACCTTTTTAGGGTTTACTTTCATCGTCCCTGGCTCCTTTCTATAGCCGGGTAGCGCTGGCTTCCCAGAAAACGGTTCATGAGCCTTCCTCTTTCAGATCGGTGATGGTCCTGCCGCTAAGAACCGATTTCCTTTCCGTACTGACCGGGTTTCTCCGTGCATCCGCACCGTCATCGTCCTCCTTGACTAGGAGCCACTGGCCCTCGCCATCTTCTCTAAAGCGCACTAAAGCGAAGCCGCCCGTAAGCTTTTTTCCGTTCAAACGGACCCGGATGTGTCCCTTTCGATACGCCTTTTGCATGGTCAGTGCGCGGCCGTCCTTCTTCGACTGGTTCTGATAGGTTCCCTTGTCCCAGACGATGACCGCTCCGGCGCCGTACTCCCCTTCGGGGATGATTCCTTCGAAATCCGCGTACTCCAAGGGATGGTCCTCGGTCGGTATGGCCAGGCGCTTTTCGGACGGATCGGTCGATGGTCCCTTGGGAATGGTCCACGACTTGAGTACGCCGTCGACCTCGAGGCGAAAGTCATAGTGAAGGTTCTGGGCGTCGTGTTCCTGGATCACGAACAGCGGGCCTCGAGAAGACCGAGAGCGGCCACGATCCGGTTCGGGGCTACGCTCGAGATCGCGCTTATCCCGATACTTCTTTAAACGTTCGTCTTTCATCGGATACACCTTCTCTCTAGCTCCATCATAACACGGATAAGCCGAACGGTTCGTGAAAAGGGGGCTTAAGAAACACGGATCACGTCCTGATGATCCGCCACCCGTGCCTTTCGGCGTGGCACTCAAGGGCGCGATCCGGATCGACGGCGATGGGCTCACCGACGATCTCTAGGACCGGAATATCATAGCCATTATCGGCATAGGCCTTCGATTTCGCTAGGTCAGCAGCAGGGAATGCCTCGCGGATCGCTTCCGCTTTTCCCGCGCCGATGACGACCTCGACTTCGTCGAAGGAACGTAGCCTTCCCTCGCTCATCGCAGCGGTGCCGATGACGGTGTCGAACCCGTCCTTTTTAAAGGGAGCGAGGATCAGGTCGAGGTTCCCACTGAGAAGGACGGTGTGATAGCCTTCCTTACGGTCACGGGCCAACTGTTTTTTCATCGTAGCGGATACGTGTGCTTTTAGTCGTTCGTAGTTATCGATCAGAAAGCGGTCGAGTTCCCTATATTCGACGCTGGCAAACAGATTCGCGGTCTGTTTCATCGTATAGGGATTGAAACGGAGCTTGTTCCAACCGAAGAGGCGGAGCTTGTGGAGGATATAGCGAAAAACGATCTTTCTCCAGGCCTTCCGATAGGCCTCGTCGTTCAGCCGCCTCTCTTTCCAGAGCTCATAGAGCTTTCCGAGCGTCTGGATGGAAACGTAGGTTCCATCGAAATCGTAGATGGCGAGCTTCATGTCTGCCTCCTGATACTACCTGTTCTTCGGTCATTATACCACCGTTACCGCTATTTTCCTAGACCGATCGCTTGACAACCGGTCCGATTTCCGCTATAGTTAGTATCGTAATATACGTATATGCGTATATAAGGAGGTAAGGCGATGCAGGAACTGATCGATTTCTTTCGTGCCATCAGCGATGGCACGAGATTAAGGCTCCTTTCACTGTTGGCAAAGCAGGAATACTGCGTCTGCGAACTGACGGAGATCATGGAACTTTCCCAACCGAAGGTCTCGAAACACCTGTCGAAACTAAGGGATCTCGGGTTCGTCGGCGCCAGACGCAAGGGCCAGTTCATCTACTATCACCTATCCGTGGCTGAGGATGTCATCCGTGAGATCATCGGAGTCCTCGAAAAGCACGCTAAAAACGATGCGATCCTCGCCCAGGACCGCGCGCGGATCGCTTCTGCTAAGTGCGCTCTCGACCAACGCGGGGTAGACCGTGGCTGATCTGTTCGCGCTCATTTTCGGGCTTCTGACCGAGGGTCTTTTTTTCCTTAGGGACTATCTCTTTTTCCCGCAGGATAAAGAGACGTTTTCGCTTCTAAGAATCCTTTCGCTTTTCATCGCCTTCAGTATCTCCGGTGCTATCGTCGTCTTCATGTCGAAAAAAGCGATCCTGAAGCACATGGGACCGAAGGCGAACAGGCTCAAGGCCTATGGCGTCGCTTCCGTTTCCGGCGTCATCCTCGCCGTCTGTTCCTGTTCGGTTCTACCGATGTTCGCGAGCATCCGAAAAAAGGGTGCGGGGCTCGGTCCGGCGATCGCCTTTCTCTTTTCGGGCCCGGCCATCAACGTATTGGCGCTATCACTGACCTTTAGCACCATCGGTGTCGATATCGCCCTTGCTCGCGTCATCGGTTCGATCGTACTCGCTCTAGTGATCGGCTATGCGATGCATCGGATCTACCGCAAGAGCGAACAGGTCCGAGCCGACGAAAACGTCTTTGCGCGCTACCAGGAGGAAGAGATACCCCAGAAGCCCTGGCAGGTCGCTCTCTTTTTCCTGACGCTTTTCGGTATCCTCGTCTTCGGCGTCTATGAACCGCTGCCGACGGTGATCCTAGCCGTTGTTCTCGTCGTCGAGCTCGCCTTGTTCTTCAACTTCGATGACATCAGAGCCTGGGGAAGAGAGACGTTTTCCCTAGCGAAACGGATCTTCCCGCTCTTTATCGTCGGCGTTTTCTTTGCCGGTATCCTTGACGCACTGGTCACGCCCCGCATGCTTGCTGATCTGGTGGGAACGAACGGGTATCCACAGAACCTGCTCGCCTCACTGACGGGATCGCTCATGTATTTCGCGACGCTTACCGAAGTCCCGATCGTCAGCGCCCTGCTCGAAAACGGCATGCACCGTGGCCCCGCTACGGCGTTACTGCTCGCCGGACCATCGCTGAGCCTTCCCAATATGGTCGTCATTACGCGAGTGATCGGCATCAAGCGTGCCATGACCTATATCGGACTCGTCGTCATGCTGTCAGCCCTGGTCGGTATGGTCGCGGGATTCCTATTCATCCTATGAAAGGAGAGTGATTAGGGTGACCATCAGAGTACTCGGTAAAGGCTGTAAGAACTGCCGGAAGCTCGAAGAGACGGTCCGTCAAGCGGCTTCGGAACTCGGCCTTGACTACCGGATCGAGAAAGTAACCGACGTCAACGAGATCGCCGACTACGGCGTTTTGCGTACGCCAGCGCTCGTCATCGATGAGCGAGTCGTCCTTGAGGGTAGACGCGCGAGCGTCAGCGAGATCAAAAAGCTCTTGGAGTAGTTAAAAGCGCCCGGCTCGGGCGCTTTTCTCTATCCCTATGAATACATCGCTACGTCCTTCTGAGAGTCCCCTGGTCGAGCGCATAGACCTCGTCGCAGACCGAGAGCGTCGAGCGCTTGTGCGAGACGAGGATGATGAGCTTGTTCCTGCTTTCTTCGACTAGCGTCTTTAGGATGATCGATTCGTTCATGATATCGACGTTGCTCGTCGGCTCGTCGAGGAGGATGACCTTACTGTCGTGGATGAGCGCTCGGGCCAGGCCGATGCGCTGCCTTTCGCCTTCCGAGACGTTCCTTCCGAGATCGCCGATCAGCGTGTCATAGCCCTGATCGAGTGCCGCGATGAAGGCGTCGATACCGGTCCGTTTCGTGGCGGTAAAGACGTCCTTTTGGCGGTGGCTGCGATTGAGGTCGAGGTTATCGTAGACGCTGTCAAAGAACAGGTCGGTCTGCTGCATGACGTAGCCGATCTCTCGTCTCAGTGCGCGCGTATCGATGCGGTTGATCGAGCGGTCATTGATGGTGATCATCGAATCCTCTGTCGCGTAGAAGCGCATGATGAGCTTGAGAAGCGTCGATTTGCCGGAACCGGACGGTCCGTAGATACCGATCAGCCCGTGGTCCTTCAATTCGAGGTCGATGCCTCTCAGTACTTCGTGGTCGTCATAACCGAAGCGCAGGCCATCCAGGCGCAGCCGTGCGAAGCGCTCATCCGCTCCGTCCGTGACATCGGGCGTGACGGGTTCTTCTTCGAGAAGGTCGAGGACGCGGTTGGCGCTCGAAAACGTCTGGTTGAGATTGGCGGGCAGGGCCGAAAGGGCTAACACCGGACCGAAGGAGCTAAAGAGGGCGATGACCGGCCATATGAAGGATACGAGCGTATCGCCACCCGCATATCCGCTGACATAGAATGAACCCGTGATCAGGCCCATGAGACCGATAAAGAGATAGATCGATACGTCGGTCAGAGCGCGCTGTTTCGTCGCTTCCCTTTGGATGGCGAAATGGGAGGTTTCGAGCTGGTCGCTCTTCCGTCCGATCTCCTTGATCGTCTGGTTCACGGTATCGGTCAGGACGGCATCCTTGATGCCGAGCCTGGCATCGAGGAAGTCCTTGGCGTAATCGGAGAGCTCGCGCCGATAGATGCGTCCGGGCTTTTCGAGTCGCTTCTGGAAATAGAGCGGGAAGATGATACCGACGACAGCGAAACTGAAGAGCGCGATCAGACCGGCAAAGACGTTGGCTGCAAGCGCGATCGCGACGCTCATGATCAGGGAGACGTTGAAGGCGATCACGATCGGGGCGATCGTATGGGCGTAGAAGACTTCGAGGGTTTCGATGTCCGCCGTGATCATGCTGACGAGATCGCCCTTATGCTTCATGTCGAGCTTCGCGGGAGCGAGCTTCCGCAGCTTGGCAAAGATCCGGTCGCGCAGCGTAGCGAGCAACCTGAAGGCGATATAGTGTCCGCTGTAGTGCTCGACGTAGCGTAAGAAGCCTCTTAAAACGCCGCTCGTGACCAGGATCAGGGAGAGTTCCGAGTAACTAAATGGGACGCTTTCACCGAGAAACTTAAGGACGCCGAGGACGCCGAAGACGGTGATCGCGATCGCGCTCAGGTACCCGAGCGTCCCGGCGATCACGGTAAAGGCGATGACGAGCGTAAGTCGTTTCATGACCTTGAGCAGTTCGAACATGACGAGGATACCGCTCCTACGCATGGACATCACCCCCGTGCATGCTGTCGATCAGTTCCTTTTGCTCGCGGTAGGTCCGGGCATAGGGTCCGTCGCGGCGGATGAGCTCATCGTGGGTACCCTGCTTGCAGACGGTGTGGTCGTCGATATAGAGGATGTGCGTGGCGCGCGTGATCGTGTAGAGCTTGTGCGTGATCATGATGACGATCCTCTTTTCCGCCAGTTCTTCCAGCGCTTTTATGATGATCGCTTCGCTCTCGGCATCGACGCTCGCCGTCGACTCATCGAAGATATAGACGTCCCTATCCATTAAGAGGGCGCGAGCGACGAGCAGGCGCTGGCGCTGCCCACCGGATAGGTTCGCTCCGTTCTCATAGAGTAGATAGTCCAGTTTCTCCGGTTTTTCCATGAAGAGGTCGTAGAGATCGACGGTCCTAAGGACCGCTTCGATCGCTTCCTTTTCGGCCTTCCGATTCCCGAGAGTAAGATTATCTCTGACCGACCCGTTGAAAAGGTGGGACTCGTGGTCGACGATCGTCACGTGCTCGGCGATCGTCTCGAGGGAAAGCGCGCCGACTTCCTGGTCGTTGAAGGTAAGACTTCCCTGATAGCGGTCATCGAACCCCATGAACAGGCGCGCGAGCGTCGACTTCCCGCTACCGGATCTTCCGGCTATGGCATAGAATCCCGGCTTTTTGAACGTAAAAGAGACGTTTTGAAGCAGGACGCTATCCTCGGAATAGGCGTAGCTCAAGGCGACAGCCCGGATGGATTCGACCGCTTTTCCGAGGGTTTTGGTTCCGTATCGCATCGTCTCGTCCTTTAAAAAGGCGTCGATCCGCTTATAGGAGGCGAGCCCGTTGGTGGCGACGTGAAAGGCGCTACCGAGCGACCGCAACGGTAAAAAGAACTCCGCCGAAAGGAGAATGACGAAGAGGGCGAGATAGGGATCGAGCAGGCCGTTTCGAACGTCAGCGAGCGCGAAAAGAATCGCGAGGGCAGCGCCACCGAAAGCGACCAGATCCATGATCGTGATCGAGTTGAGCTGCATCCTTAGAACCGACATCGTCGACTTGCGGAAACGTTCGGACTGTTCGTTCAGCTCGTCGTGCTTGAGCCGATCGGCCTGAAAGATCTTGAGCGTCGTCAGACCCCGCATCCGGTCCAAAAAGGTATCCCCTAGGGACGTATAGCGCTTCCAGTGCTTACCCATCTTCTTTTTGGCATAGGTGTTCATGCCGACGATCAGAAGGGGAATGAGGGGAACCGAAAAAAACAGTACCAGAGCGACTCGCATGCTCAACAAGGAAAGAATGACGAGCACCGTCAGGGGTGCTGCCAGGCCATAGAAGACTTTCGGCACGAAGATCGAATAGTAGAGGTCGAGCTGTTCGACCCCTTCGACGGTTAGCTGCGTGATCTCGGCATCCCCGTATTTCCGATCGGCCTTGAAGCCCAGGTTCGCCATCTTGAGATAGATCCGTTCCCGCATCTTCTTGCGTACTCGGGCGGAAATGATCCGGGTAAAATCGATCGAGGAGCGGATCGCGAGGTATCTGATCAAGATCGCTAGAACGATCAGAAGGACGTATGGCATGATATCCTCGGACCGATTTAAAACGACCGCCTCGATGATCCTGACGATCAGGTAGATCACGACGACGTTGATCGCCATCGACAACCAGTTGAGCAGAGCGGCAAATACGATGTATCGCTTCGATTTCGGGATGTAGTTCAGTAGTTCGCTCTTGATCATGGATGGCTCCCTTATACGTGCTTTTCTTTGAGCGTAGCCTGGATCAGGGCGAGCTCATCCCTTGAGATTGTTTCGACCCGGAAGAGGATGTAGTAGTAGTGTCCGAAAAGAACGACGAGCAGGACGATCGTCATGATCGTCGCATCCGCGACGACGATCGCGATCGTAAAGAGCGTCGTTACGGTAATGAGCAGCTTGATCTTCTGGGAGCGCGTCATCTTCTTCGTTTTGACGAAGGTCTCGACGTGATTCTGGTATAGTTTGGTCCGGATGAACCAGTCGTGCACGCGCTTCGAACCCTTGGCGAAGAAGATAACTGTCAACAGCAAGAACGGTGTCGTCGGCAAAATCGGCAGGATGACGCCGATTATTCCTAGTGATAGCGATAAAAATCCCAGGATAAGGAAGAGTGACTGTTTACCTTTATGGATCATGGGCATACCCCGATTTCTACAAAGTTATCCATTGGTATTATAGTCCAGTTCGCTTCTTTCTGTCAAAGTTTATGATTTATTTTATAAATAGTGTTTAATTATAAGTTTATTTATATTAAACGGCTCGGCCAGGGCCTTTAACAATGGTCGCTTACCTCACTTTTGGTCCCTGTTCATCGACTACACCCGAAGGAAAATCTATTCCCAGTGCTCCAGAAAGGGATGATATGAAAAGGATCGG
>JBKHFR010000002.1:0-67082 GCA_046540115.1 Acholeplasmataceae bacterium
GCATGGTTCAATGAATGGGATAGCTCTTAGCACTACAACTGTAAAACTCAGGCGAAAAAGTCTATCCAAAAAGCGTCTTTTATGCTAGTCCTAGAGTAGCGGTTTTACATCTCCTTTACGATCTGTGTTATAATAAAACGTACGCATATCAAAAGCCGCGAGAAAAGGATTGGTAGTAACCGTGAACGCGACGCTCAATCGGTACGAAAGGAAGTATCTGATCGATCGTAGACAGAAAGAGGCCCTGATCGCTCTATTCGAGCGCTACCTCGACTTCGACCTCTACTCACAGGACGGATCGTCCTATCGCGTGCTGAACATCTACTATGACACGCACGACTTCCACGTGATCCGAAGGTCGATCGAGAAACCGGTCTTCAAGGAAAAGCTGCGGCTCAGGTGCTACGACTACCCGCTCTTAGACGATTCGATCGTCTATTTCGAGATCAAGAAGAAATACAGGAGCCGCGTCAATAAAAGGCGCGTCCCCATGACCTTCGCACAGGCGAAGTCCTATATCGAGAAGAAGACGAAACCGGACTTTGGCGACTATGCGAATGACCAGAAGATGGCTGAGATCGACTACCTCGTCCGGACGAAGTCGGCCGAGCCGAAGACGGTCGTCCGCTACGCGCGCCTCGGTATGAACACGAAGGATAATGGGCTTCGGGTCACCTTCGACCAGGACCTCGCCTTTAATTCGCGTTTCACCTCCTTCGAAAAGCTCGAAGGGGCATCCTATGCGAGCGTACTCGCATCGGATCAGTACGCGATCCTCGAAGTCAAATCGGACCAGAATTTCCCTCTTTGGCTCGTAAAGGCACTGTCCGATCTCGAGATCTACAGTCAACCCTTTTCCAAATACGGCAAGGCATACACCCAGTACCTGATCGGAGGCTTTCCCCATGATGATCTCTTATATCACCCTTGACATGAACGTGCTAAGGCTCGATAACATGCTATTAGTCCTTAGCGCCGGAGCGGTTTTCGGGCTCGTCATGAGCTTCGTTTTCGCCTATACCCATCGGAAGACGGTCTATGACAACGCCTTTCGGATGACGCTGATCCTGCTTCCTGTCGTGATATCGGTCATCATCATGCTCGTATCGAACAACCTCGCCCGCGCGTTCAGTCTGGCCGGCGTCTTTACTCTCGTCCGCTTTCGGACGGCTATCGCCGATTCGCGCGACATCGCCTACATCCTTTCCACGGTCGGAATCGGGCTAGCGACGGCGCTCGGCTATATCGGTTACGCCCTGATCATAACGGCTTTCATTTCCGCTGTTCTATTATCGCTAAACGCCTTCCAGCTCGACCAGGTAAAAACGAGCCACGCGAAGCTACGCATCATCGTGCCTGAGGATCTGAACTATTTCAACGCCTTCGATGATATCTTTAGCGAATACCTCGACCACTACCAGCTCCAGCGCGTCAAAACGACCGACTTCGGTTCGCTCTTCGAGCTGACCTATCTCGTTAAGATCAAGAAGGGCATCGACCAGAAAAAGATGATCGACGCCATCCGTGTTCGTAACGGTAACCTGAACATCACGCTGAGCTCCGACTACGTCTCGCTCATGAGCGAGTAGACCACTAAAAAAATGCGAATCGACTTCGCATTTTATAACCGATGGTCGGGACGACAAGATTTGAACTTGCGACCCCTTGCACCCCATGCAAGTGCGCTACCAAGCTGCGCCACGTCCCGTACGGTTTGAGCGTATATATTATACCAAATCTATCGCACAAAAAAAAGAGCTTAGCGCTCTTTTTATTGTGCTAGTGATCCCATCGGGTCCCAGGGTTTCAGTACGACCGGTTCTTTCTCCCAGGCAGCGAGGTGCTCTTCATCCAGGTATTTCCTGTGGATGACGGCCTGATAGACGTAGCGGTCGAACCAGGAGTCGCTCGCCAAAAAGTAGCCCTTTTCGCCGTCCTTATCCCCCCAGCTGTTCTCGATCTTCCAGCGATTCGGCATCCCTTCATCGAGGTTGACAGCCGTCAGGACCATGGCGTGGTTCATCGCGCCCTGGCTGTAGTCGAGCTCGTCCTCCTTGCTCATGTAAAGGTCCATCTCGAGCATATTCTCGAAGTCGAACGACTCATCGTCCCAGAAGCCGCCCGTCCGTTTCCCGTAGCGGGCGACATCGGAACCGAACCAGACGATCTCATCCGACAAGAGCTGTCTTAGAACGAGCGCTTTGAGGTCCTTCATCGGTAGGTTCAGGTACTTGATCGGCCGACCACCGACGACGTTTCCGAGATAGGCGACCGTATACGTTTTCAGGTAGGGCTTATCCTTAGTCGGCGCGTTGATGATGCTGATATAGTCCTTGAGGACGTCCCCGATCTGGTCCTGATAGAAGGCTTTCGGCGTCAGATCCTTGACGATGTGATAGCGTTCGTCCTTGTCGACGTATTCGAAGTCGAAGCGCTCAGGCGGCATTCCGAAGTTCGTCACGAGGAACGTATAGAGCTCTTCGAGCGTTCTTTCCTTGAGCTTGGCGATGTCCGTCCTGGCTTTCTGCCTACGCGCATTCGCGGCGTACTGCCGGAGCTTGACGTTGATGATCTGGTTCATGAACCTGGTCCGAGAGGAACTGTCGGTTTCAACCATGTGTTCCTTGGGAACGACGCCGTACTTCTCGACCAGTGATACGAACATGTCCCACTGACCGCCGTCCTGGATGCCCTGCTTAAGGATGTGCTGGAGCGTGCGGTCATCCTGGTCGGATTCGAGGAAGTCGTCGATCGATTCGATGAAGTAGTTGATCTTTTCGAACTTGTCCCAGAAGGCGATATAGTTCTGTGATAGTTCGAAGTTCTTGAGGTTATGCTTCCGAGCGATGGTTTCTCTAAGGACATTTAGTCCGGCGAAGAGCCAGCACCGTCCGCTCGCCTTTTGGTTAGTAACAGGAAGCGTCTTGATCTCGTTCGAGAAATAGAACTGCGTTAGGGGCTTACGTTCCTGTTTTTCGAAGATATCCTGGAGCTTGTTGTTCAGAATGACCCGCTGCAAGGCCTTTTGAACCGGCTTCTTGTCATAGGTCCTCTTTAGTTCTTCGGTCTTTTTAAGCGTGATCTCTTTCATGTTTCCATCCTTTCTCGATTCATGATAGTCTTAATTCGCGCTCGTCTTTAAACGATTCGACGATCGCGTAGTCGTTGTCCTTGACGACGACGAGGCTCGTGTTGACGTAGTCGATGATATTCGATACGCGCTGCGGCGGTACCGCGATCAACAACTGGATGCTCAGGCTGTTGTAGAACTTCATCATCGCGTCGATCCGGCCCTCGTCCATGTTGTTAAAGGCCTCGTCGAAGAGGACGATACAGCCGGAATCGATCCGCTTGTTCTTGGTGAGGAGCTGCTGGAAGGAAGCGGCGATGACGATATAGAAGGGGACCTGGGTTTCGCCCCCGCTCTTTTCCTTGGATACTTTCGAGAAGTAGGACTTATTGCCGTTTAGGTTCGTCACTTCGATGTCATAGGACATGTAGTTCCGGTAGTCGAGGAACTGGTAGGTGAGCTGGTCGTGCTCGGGGTCGTTGGAGGCGATCTTATCGAAGAGCTCCATGAGAATGGATTCGTTGGACTTGCTGAGTCCTTCGGTAAAGAGGGTATGCTGCGAAACCGAGTCATTGCCCATGATCATGTCGTAGTAGCGCTTGTATTCGGGCAGGTCGCTGGCGTCGCACAGGAGCTGGTAGGTATCGCTGCCGAACGTCTTGCCGCTCAGGGCGACGTTTAGGTCGGCGATCTGCTGCTGGGCGTTCTCGATCGAGGCGCGCAGCTTGTTGACGAACTCCTCTTTAAAGCTGATCTCCGAGTTCCTTCTCAGCTCGATCGCTTCCTGTTCGTAGCGGACTAAGTTGTTGTCGCGGATGATCGTCGCTTCCTGTTCGAACTTGACGAGGTCAGCGAGCGTCGGGGATGCCCCGAAGTGGTAGTTGAGTATGAACGACTTCATCAGGTTTACCAGGTTCGCTTCGCCCTTGGTGATCTGGGTCGATAGCGACGTCGACGACTTAGCGATGAACTCGGTGATCTCGTCGTGGTCGTGCTTGAACTTGAGCTTGAGGGCGTAGAACTGGGTATTCGCGGCGCTCAGTTTTTCCGGATACTTGCTGGCGAGCTCCTTCTGGTGGACGGTAAACTCATCGAGTCTGTCCTTGATCTCCTCGATGTCATCGCGCACGCGCTGGCGCTCCTCGCGCTTCGTCGCGATCTCACCGACGATCTCCTCGGACCTGAGTCGGAGCTGGCGACGCGATTCCTTTTCGCGGTCGATCTGGGTTTCGAGTTCGGCGAGGTCCTTGTTCTTTTCGAGCTGACCGAGTTTCTCTTCGATCGCGGCGTATTCCCGGCGCGTCTGCCGGATCTGCTCGAAGAAGCGGATCTGGTTCTGGTGTACGAGCTGGTTGCTGCGTGAGCGGGTGAGTAGACGGATGATCCGGTCGTTCTTTTCCGTTAAGCGGTAGAGGTCCTCCATCTTGCTTTCGAGTCCCTTGAGGTTTTCGGTCTCGAGCTCGATCTGCATGAGCGTGGCTTCCTGACCGATATAGGGGACTTCGTAGGCGCGGGGGTTGATCTGGCGAGCCGTATAGTTACTATAGGTCATACAGCTCGGCGTGATCGAGCGGTGATAGTTCTTAAGGTCATGGACGTTCTCGACGCACTGCACGGAGTTGAGTAGCATGTTGACGTAGTTGCGGGCATGGCGGTAGTCGCTCGTCAGCTTTTCGGCGAGGGAACCCGGAGTGATCCGATCATAGCGCTCGAGCTTGCTCGTATTGACCAAACCGACGCCATAGATCTTCAGTTCCGACTTGACCCGTTCGTAGATGTCCAGAGCATCGTTGAAATAGTCGGGGTCGACGATGATGTCGAACCGTTGCGTGTTCAGGTACCCTTCGAGCGCGTTCCGCCAGTGCTCGTCGTTGACCTCGACCAGTTCACAGAGGGGACGGACGCGGATCTCCTTGTGGTAGTGCTCGGAAAGACCCTCATTGATGGCATTGAGCAGGCTCTCGACGTAAAAGGGATAGGTCTTGACGTAGCGGTTGAGCTTGCTGAGCTTGTTGCGGGTGACGCGGATCTGTTCGGAAAGCTCGCGCTTATCCTTTTCGATCCGATCCTTTTCCGTGTGGTAGGCCTGGCCGTAGGCCGTCACTTCGGTCGAAAGCGTCGTGAGCTGGTTCGTCAGCTCGTCGGTACTCATCCGGTCCTGGTGGCTCTGGTAGAAGTCGACGAAGCTCTTGATCGCGGTTACGGGGATCAGGTTCATGAGCTCCTTCATCGTGTTGAACTCGGTGTCGAGCATTTCCTTGACCTGTTTGAGTATTTCCTTTTGGGACTCGTATTCGCTAGCCTTTTTTTCGAGGGCTTCCTGATAGGATGCCAGCGTCCGGCTCAAGTCGTTGTCGTTCTTCGCGCGTTCGAGGTTAAGGATCGTCTGGTAGCTATCATCGAGCTGTTCGTCGATGTGCGCCTTCTGTTCCCTTAGGTATTCGAGGCGCTGTTCGATCGTCGTCAGCTTGTTCTCGCTTTCCTTGATGAATGCTTCCCGCTTTTCGACCCAGTTCAGCTGGTCGATCAGCTCGTTGATCGAGCGCTGATTCCGGTTGAACTCGATGTCCTCACCGGTTCTGATGATCTCGTCGAGCTTTTCGAGTCGCTCGCGGTCATTCCGGATCTGTTCCTCGACCTTCTTGAGCTGCGCGACGTTGTTTTTAAGCGATTGGATGTCGATCGGATCGTCGTCTAAAAGGAATTCAAAGACGAAGGCCTGGAGGTCGATCGAGCGGAAGGCGAGCGCCTTGGGGAGGATCTTGGCGTATTTCCGGGCATCCATGCCGAAAAACCGGGCGAGAGCGGCACGATAGGCCTTCTTCGACTCGAAGGGATTGAGCTCGAGGTTAAGCGACTTAAGGTGGTTCTTCATGTCCTTATAGTCGCGGGGATAGCGCTTTTTCAGAAACAGGTCATCGTGTATGGAGACGTCCTCG
This sequence comes from Acholeplasmataceae bacterium, assembly GCA_046540115.1. GTDB lineage: Bacteria > Bacillota_I > Bacilli_A > Acholeplasmatales > Acholeplasmataceae > RECG01. Next base: position 6,010 of record JBKHFR010000002.1, read on the forward strand.
AGGATATAGAACTTCTCCTTGATCGTCGCCGTCTTGGGTAGGTCTAAAAGACAGCCGATGATACTGAACTGCTTGGTCTGTTCGTCGAAGAACTCGAGCGCGAGGTGGCATACGACATCCCCGTTTCGCAAGAACTCCTTGTTCTCGGCCCCGATTCGGCCGCGGACATAGCCTTCGAGCGTACGCTTCGCGTCATCGGTAGCGGCGACGTTGAACTTCGCTCCGCCGCGTCCGCCGACGAGCAGGAACTGCAAGGCATCGAGGAGCGTGGACTTGCCCGATCCGTTTTCCCCGGAGATCAGAGCGTTATCCTTGATATCGATCGTCTCGTTGGTAAAGAGGTGCCAGTTCACTAGCTTAATCTTCGTTAACTTCTTCATCGCTATCCCCACCCCCTTCAACGTAACTATCGAGCTTAGCGACGACTTCCTTGATGTTATCGAGATTCGTCACGAACAGGATCGTCGGATAGATCTTGATCCTGGCGTCATCGTGCAAGCCCCGATCGATATAGTCGATGATGTTATAGCTCCTTAGAAAGGAAAGGGCCGGACGGAGCTGTTCCTTCGTGATGCGCTTGTGGTCGAGATAGCCGATCCTGGTCAGCTCGGCGTGGATCTCGTGCAGATAGATCTCGACGTCCTCATCGAGCGTCACGAGATCCATCTTGCGCTGATAGAGGATGCGGATGACGAGCGTCATGACGCTTTCCGTCTTTCGGAGACGCATGTGATTGAAGAGACTGACGTTTTCGATGTAGACGACTTCGTACTCGCGGGCGATGAACAGATCGAAGTCGATCAGGGCGAAGAAGGCCTCGAAGCTCTCCTTATAGGCGAGAACGAACCGATAGTCGTTCGCATCGCCGACCTTGCGTCGGGTCAGGAAGTTGACCTGCAAGAGCTTATTGACGATACGAGAAAAGATATTTTTTTCCCCTTCCTTGAGCGTAGCATAGTGCTCGTGGAACTGGGCTAAGGCTTTCGCTTTGTTCATCCCCGATACTCCTTGATCACGAAATTTTGAAACCGGATATGGTTGTTCTTGCACTCGCGTCCGAGCAGTTCGATCTCGTAGTGCATGCCGATCGACTTGGAGTACATGAAGATCAGGATCAGCTTCACGTAGTCCTCCTGGGTTTCGAGCGGTACTTCGGATGCCTCGATGGCCGAGCCATTCCGAAGGAGCCCCTGGACATAGCGGTCGATCTCGCGCTTGCCGTAGATGTTGTTCTTGAGCAGATCCTGCACCTTCTGCTGGCGGTAATCCGCGGAAATCATGTCGTCATCGAAGAGCAGTTCTTCCGGTATGACTTCCTGGCGCGTCCGGCGCTGGTTGTAGAGCGACTGCGTATCGAGATTCTTGGTCTGACTGATCCGGATGTAGCGATTATAGTCGACGTCCTTCTGCTTTAAGACGACCCGGAAGAAGCGGTTGAAAATGCCCTCGATGTCATCGGACCGATTCGTCAGGAAGAGGATCTTCGATGCCGCAGCGCTGATGTACTGTTCGTTCTTTCGGTCGATCGCCAGGATCAGGAACTCGAGGGCACTGAAACTGTCGGTAATATACCGCAAGCGATCCTCGACGTAGATGAAGGCGTCATTGTAATCCTCGATCCGTTTGATCGTCTGGGCGTTCTTCGCGAGCTTATCCATCGTCTCGGGATCGTTGATGATACCAGAGATCGCCTGCAGAATCGCGCGCTTGTAGCGCGGGAGGCTGTCGGTCGTCTTGAGATTGTAATAGGCCGAATCGAAGAAGTCCTGCTTGTATTCGACGAGCAGTTTTTCAAGGAGTTGCTGCAGGTCGTTTTTCGACCGTTTCTTCGTGATGTCGTAGTAATAGCGATAGATATTGGCTTTCAGCGTCTTGAGCTTACGGATCATGTCATTCGTCTTCTGATAGGCCTGTTCGATCACACCGATCCCCTCATCGATGTGGAAGGAAGAAAGGAGCGAATAGACGGTAAAGATCTCTCCGGTGTACTCGTTCTGCCTGTAGTTGACGATGTTCTCGAGCACGTCGATGATCTTGATCGAGTAGTCGAAGAGATTGATCGACGTCTTATAGTCGCCGAGTTCTTCTTCACCGAGCCAGCCGTTTTTTTTGAGGATGTTAAGGACGTGTGCGGCCTTTTGACGACTCGTTCGCGCACTTTCGTTCTCATCGTCATCGACCAGGTCGTCACCGGGCTTGTCATCGAAGTAGTCGACGAGTCGTTGGATGACGTATTCCCGGTCCCCCTGAAAGGCGTCCTCGATGCTATCGAGGGCGTGATAGATGACGAAGATGCAGTCGATATAGGTATTCCTGTTCGGTGAAGCGAGGACACTGAAGAAATTGCTCGGGATGGTTTCGAATAGATGCGCCATCGAACTCTCCTTTGTGCTTAATAAAAAAGTAATGTGATTTTGGTTAACACCCTATATTGTATCACGTTTTTCTTGTTTTTCCGCCATTTCGATCCGTTCGATGCCGATTATCTCGAAAAGTTCGTTCGTTATAAACGTTATCATGATAATCCCGATGCCGATCGGGCTGTTTAAGGGCTTACCTGAGAGTTCGCGGCAGGGACACGAGAAAAAAAGACTCAGCGAGTCTTCTTCCTCATACAGTTATCCCCTTCGCAGTATTCGCTCGGATTCTCGATATAGAGGGCTCGATTGAAACAGGTGATGAGATCCTTGATCGTCTGCAATCCGGATAACCTGATCTGACCGTTGATGCGCATATGCGGGATCTCGTGGATTCCCTTGAGGATGGCGTTCTCGCGGTTACATTCGACGGCGTGATGGTACCTAGTCGATTCGAGCACGTCGTCGACCTCCTCTTCGTCGAGACCGGCCTCGAGGGCGAGAGCGCGCAGTAGCTGCTCGTCACTGATATCCATGTGTTCCTCGTAGAAGGCCTTGAAAACGCGCTTATTAAAGGCATAGGCCCGGTCCTGATGCTTGGCGAGATGGGAGAGGCGATGGGCATCGTGCACCGATACGGGAGTTACTTGGTCGATGCCGGCGATCTCCTTTAAGAGCTCTTTCGCTTCCTCGGCGGTCAGGACGTGGTGCTTGCTGACAACGTCATGCATCGTACAGGGCTCGTGCTTGCTGAATTTGGGGATGACCTCATAGCTCCGGTAGATGACCTCGAGATCATCGAAGTGATAGTTTTCGAGGACGAACTCGAGGTTCTTATGGGTCTGGTAGCTCAGAGGACAAAGATAGTCGAACCATATTTCGATTTTCATCGGATCATTCCGCCCTTAGTGCTTCTACAGGATCTTTACCTGCTGCTATTTTAGCAGGAATCAGCCCCGCAAGCAAGGTTAACGCAATACTGACGGCGATCAACAGGGCGGCGATCCACGGCGTCAGCCTCGTGACGGAACGCACGGAGGCGAGCCGGAAAACCAGGAGGTCTAAGAGCGGATTGAGCAGGAGCGTGATGGCGATGCCGATCGAACCGGCGATCAGCCCGATGATCATCGCTTCGGCGTTGAAGACGCGCAGAACGTCCTTTTTACGGGCACCGATGCTCTTGAGGATGCCGATCTCCTTGGTCCTTTCGATCACCGAGGCGTAGGTCACGATGCCGATCAGAAGCGAAGAGACGACGAGAGAAATGGCAGCGAAACCGATGAGTGCGAGCGTGATCGACGCCACGACCTCACCGAGTCTCGCGGTGATGCGCGCGCCGTAATCGGTGTGAAAGATCATTTCTTCCGTCTCCGTAACGGAGTCGAAGCGCTCGTTGTAGCGCTCGAGATAGGCCGCGATTTCCTCTTTCGCTTCGAAGCTCTTCGGATAGATCGTGATCCGGTTCGGCATTTGCGGAGCTCCGAAAGCGGCCAAGCGCTCTAACACGGCCCGTTCGGTCAGCGCCTCGCCCGTCATGACGTCGACATAGGTATCCGACTCTAAGGCCTCGGTCTGGGCTTTAACGATGTTCGATCGCGCCGCCATGTCGAGCACGTGTTCGGTGAGATCAGCGGTGTAGCCGATCCCGGTACCGAGCAGGCTCGTCGAGGCATCGGGACGCATCCTTAGAATACCGACGACCTCGATCGTCTCCGCTTCTGATCCGTTCAAGGCCGACGGGTTTTTCTCGAACAGTCCGCTCGTTTCGTTGAAAACGTAGTAGTCGTCGTAGTCGGGAAGGACGAACGTGGTATCGAGCAATTCGTCGAAAGAGACTTCTACGTCATCGCCCGAGTATCCGAGCGCGCTTAGCATCGTATCGAGCAACTGGTTCCGGCTACTGATGACGATGACGGTCTCGAGGGATCCTTCTTTCGGTAGGCGACCCTTTAGAACGTCGTACTGTTCCTCGATATAGTTCCTGTCGTCGACGGCGAGTTCCCGGATCCGAAAGGCGTTGCGGTCGATCTCGACGACGCCTCGTTCCGGTCTTTCCTGTAAAAACGTCGGCTGAACCGAGTAGTGCCTGGTCGTATCCTCATAGAGCGACGGGTCGAGACCATCGAGGTAGTCGAGATAGTCCTCCGTTAGGGTATTGACGTGCGTCGTAGGGCTATATCTGGTCGCGGGTACGTAGGGCTTGACGAGTTCCTCGTCCGGAAAGCGCGGCGGCAGTTCGACCGGGGAATCCGAGTGATCGCCTAAGGAGCGGTTTTCGACGTAGGCAATCCGGTCGATCTGAATGGGAATGCCGGCGAGTAGGTCCTTTTGAGCCCGGTCGACATAGGATTGAAAACCGAAAACGAGCGATAGGACGAGCGCGACACCGATGATGCCGATGCTGCCGGCAACGGAAGTCATGATCGTCCGGATCTTTTTCGTCCACAGGTTGTTCATGCTCAGAGAAAGCGCGGTCAGATGGGACATCGCCGTTTTTAAGGGGGTAAAGCGACGTCGCTTTGCCCTCGCTTCGACCGTTCGATCATCGCTTTGAACGCGGCCGTCGACCAGGTGGATGATCCGGTCGCTATAAGTCCTAGCGATCGCTTCATTGTGGGTCACCATGATGACGAGTCGCGTCCGCGAGATGTCCTTGAGAATAGCCATGATGCGGGCGCTAGTTCTACTGTCGATCGCTCCGGTCGGCTCGTCGGCGAGAATGATGTCGGGATCGTTTACGAGCGCGCGCGCGATGGCGACCCGCTGCTGCTCGCCACCGGACAGCTGATTGGGCTTCTTGTGGTAGTGGTCGGTCAGTCCGACGTCATCTAGGACGCGTTTGGCCCGCTTTTCGCGCTCGCTTTTCATGACACCGGAAAGGGATAGCGCGAGTTCGACGTTCTTAAGGACGGTGATGTGCGCGATCAGGTTGTAGTTCTGGAAGACGAAACCGATGCGGTGGTTCCGGTAGGCATCCCAGTCGTGTTCGCTGAAAGCGACGGTGGAAACCGAATCGATCGACAGTTCGCCCTTCGTGTAGCGATCGAGTCCCCCGATGATGTTGAGAAGGGTAGTCTTCCCGCATCCCGATGGTCCGAGAATCGCTACGAATCCGACGCTTTCGAATGAGAGGTCGATGGAATCGAGGGCGACCACCGATCTTTTACCGACTCGATACGTTCGATTGATCCCTTTGAGTGTCAGCATGTTCAAGTCTCCAATCCTGTTCCATGTCTTCCTGATCGAGGTCAGGCTATGTGCCCCTATTATGCCGCCGGTCGTAGACGAACCTTTCATCGATGACCGTAGCGATCACGAGGTGTTCCTTTAGAGCGTCGCTCTCTACTGTTTCGAGATCCTTGCTGGTAATCGTGAAATCGGCGATGTATCCAGGGGCGATCATCCCCCGATTCCGATCCTTCGTCTGGGCATTGGCATGACGCGTGTAGAGCAGAAGCGCCTCGTAGGCGGTAAGCTTCTCATCCCTATAGTAACACGAATGGTCGTGTTTCGATAAGCGCGTGATGGCAGCGTGCATGCCGAGCAGCGGATCGGGCTCCTCGACGGGCGCATCACTGCTTCCCGAACAGATGATCCCGTTTTCCAGGTAGGTCTTCCAGGGATAGACCTTCTGGGGGGGTTTTTCGAAGAGGTCGAGCGCCCAGGGCAGGTCGCTCGAAAGGAACTGCGGTTGGATATCGAGCGTCACCGGCATATCGGAAAGCTTTTTGATCGTAGCGACCGTCGCCACCGAGGCGTGGATGATGCGGTCCTTTTGGCCCGCTTTCGGCGGATAGAGACGGAGCCAGTCGACGACTTCATCGAGCCCGCGGTCACCGATCACGTGGATCGCGAGCGTTAGACCTAGGGAGCGGATGCGCTTGACGAGGTCCTCGAATTCCTGGTCAGAAAAAATCTTCAGACCGTTCGAACGGGAGCCGAGGTAGGCTTCGTGCATGAGCGCGGTCTTCGAGGAAAACGTCCCGTCATAGAATACCTTGACAGCACCGAGTTCGAGAAAGTCGTTCTTCGTTCCTGGTTCCTTCAAAAAGCGCTCGTAGTCGTCTAGCACCTCGTGGTGGACGAGGAGGTGAGCGCGAAAGGCCCCTTCGGAAAGGACACCCTGAAAGACGCCGAGCGTCTCGTCGAAACCGTTGTAGTAGGCGAGGTCCTCACTGTGCCCACCGGTAATACCGTAGGCATGAAGCTCGTCGATCGCCGCCTCGAGCATGCGGGTAAGGCGCTCCTTGGTATGGACGGTTACCGCCCGCATCGCCGCCTCGGCCGCTTCTTCCGTGAGGATGCCGGTTCGATCCGCGGATCCGATGCGGTCGAGTACGACCTGGTTGACGGTTACGCTGTGGTAGTCGTTGTGTCTGAGCAGGATCGGTTGTTCGAGACTGATGGCATTGAGGTCATAGGCCTCGAGACCGATGTCGAAATAGCCTTCGATAAAGAGCGGTTCGCCCTTGAACTGCTCTTCGATGAAGCGCAGCACGCGGACACGGTTCTTCTCTAGGCGTAGATTCGGCCTGGTCAGCATCTGTCCGTATCCGAGCAGGTGCAGGTGCGCGTCGACGAACCCCGGGTATACGTGTCCGCCCTTGAGGTCGATGACCTCGCAATCCTGATCCGGGCGGAGATCCGATCCGAGTTCCTTGATCACGCCCCCGTCCGTGATCATCTCCAAAAAGCATTCACCGGGTTCTCGTAGGGTGTGGATGGTTCCCTTCTTCCAGTGCTTCATCGTTCCTGACCTCCCTGGTTCTAGCGCTTGTTCTTCTTGTTCTTGTTGATCTCTTCGTAGGTGGCGGCGAAGATGCCGAAGCCGATCCCGACGACCGGCCAGATGATCCACGTGATGTCCCAGCGTCCGGTCAGAAAGCTCGTCAACAGGTAGACGATGACGGCCACGGGGAAAACGATGCCAGCGACGATTCCGGTGACGCGCTCGTTCTCCTTACCGGCCTCGGAATAGTCGCCCCGCTTTAGAGCCTGGTTATACCCGCCCATGGGAACGCCGCTCGAAACAAGAAGATAGACTCCGAGCCCGATCACGACGAAGCCGATCGATGCCAGGACGGACCTTGCCTGGTCGACGTAGCTGCTCGCTACGAAAAAGAAGATCGAGGCAAGGATCGTCATGACACCGAGGAAGACGCTGATCTGATGGGTCCGTCGATAGCTCTCGCTTTCCTTTTCCATGGCCTTCCGAGCGCTCTGGTCGAGCCGGAAGTCCGCTTCGAACGGCTTGTTCACGTTCGATAGGCTCAGACCGGAAAAGACGAACAGGCCGACGGCGATAAAGACCATCAAAAAGAAGACGAGCGCCTGCACGAGCTCGACCTGACCGGTAATGCCGATGAGCGAGAGGATGTTTTTCATGCTCGCGGAAATCGCGATACCGACAAGGATCAGCAGGACTCCGAGACCGATGAAACGACCGTAGATTCTTTTGGCTGCGATCATCTCGTCGCACTGTTGCTTGTCGATGATGACGGTGTCATCCTCTTTTTTCGCATCGATCCCGAGTTCCTCGAGCAGTTCGTCGATATTGCCGAAATCAGCGATGACGAGGCCGATGGCCTCGTTCTCGGTTTTACCGGCGGACTTGTGCGCCTGATACTTTTCTACCATGCTCGCATAGAGCTCTTCCTTGGCCTTCAGTACGTCCTTTCGTTGCGGGAGCGTACTGAACAGATTGTCCAAAAACGTGCGGATCGTATCCATATTCTCCTCCTTTATTCGATGAATGCGTCGACGACTTCCTGTGTCGTCCGCCATTCCTGAATCTTTTCTTTTAGAAACGCTTCTCCTCGTGGTGTTATCGCGAAATAGGTCCGTCTTTTCAAGGACTGATTCTCAGCGGTAAAGGGACGGATATAGCCGTTTTTTTGTAGCCGGTTGAAGGCGGAATAGAGCGTCGTTTCCTTGATGACGTACTTTTCTTGCGAGCGCTCTTTGATCGTTTTCGATATCTCGTATCCGTAGGATGGACCGGAAGCGAGGATCGCGAGTATGATCGTGTCGTTATAGCCGCGCATGGTATCGCTACTGATCATCGAATCACCTCTGCTCGAACTAGTATTCCTTTTCAGTATATCACACCTACTACGACAGGTAAAGTAAAATGGATATCCTCTTTCGCTTGCTAAAGCGGGCGTTCTCTAGTAAAGTAGAGGTAGGAGAAACAACAGTCTAAAAGGAGGACGACATGGATATCGAAAGAACCATCGCGAGCATGACGCTCGAAGAGAAAGCGTCGCTCTGTTCGGGACAGGATGCATGGCACACAAAGTCGATCGCGCGACTCGGGATCCCCAGCATCCTGATGACCGATGGTCCGCACGGCCTGCGCAAGCACGCAGGGTCGATGGATGATATCGGTATCATGGAAAGCGAACCGGCGACGTGCTATCCGCCTGCCGTCAATCTCGCCTCGACGTGGGACCTCGAACGGATCGAAGAAGTCGGTAGATACCTGGCGATCGAAGCCAAAGCCATGGGAATAGACGTCGTTTTAGGACCGGGCATGAACACCAAGAGGCACCCTTTCGGAGGAAGAAACTTCGAGTACTTCAGCGAGGACCCTTATCTGTCGGGACGCGCAGCTGCCGCCATGGTCAAGGGGCTTCAGCAGGAAGGGGTGGGTGCGGCGATCAAGCACTACGCCTGTAACAACCAGGAGACGGCGAGGATGTTCGTCGATACGATCGTCGATGAGCGCACCTTGCACGAGCTCTACCTCGAGGCATTCGAGATCGCCGTTCGGACCTCGGACCCGTGGATGGTCATGACCGCCTATAACCGGATCAACGGTGACTACGCCTCCGAGCATGAAAGACTGCTCAAAGGAATCCTCCGTGATACCTGGAACTATCGGGGAGTGACCGTCACCGATTGGGGCGGGATCAACGACCGCATCCGCGCCATCAAGGCGACCCAGGATCTCGAGATGCCCTCGAGCCAAGGCATCAACGACCAGAGGATCGTCGCGGCCGTCAAAAACGGAGAGCTCGATGAAAGCGTCCTCGACGATACCGTTCGCCGCATCCTTAACCTCATCGAAAAAACGCAGCAGGTCCAGAAAACGGAGCCATTCGATCGCGAACGTCACCACGCCTTTGCCCGTGAGGTCGCAGCCGAATCGATGGTCCTGCTAAAAAATGACGGCGTCCTTCCGCTCGCTACGACCAGCGACCTGGCCGTGATCGGCGCCTTTGCTGAGCAGCCGCGCTATCAGGGCGGCGGCAGTTCCCGGGTCGAACCGACCCGTCGCGAATCCTTTCTCGACGTCCTCAACCGGGAATACCCGGCCATCGAAACGTCCTACGAACCGGGCTATCACCTCGATCGACGGGATGCGGATCAGGCGCTCATCGACCGCGCCGTGGCCTCTGCGAAAAACCACGAGGTCGCCCTGGTCCTTGCCGGTCTGCCTGCGATCGATGAGACCGAAGGCTACGATCGCGACACGCTAAACCTTCCCGAGGCACAGAACCGGCTCGTCGAAGCCATCGCCGCCAACCACGATCGCGTGGTCGTCCTACTCTTCAATGGCGCCCCCGTTACCATGCCGTGGCGTGAGCGCGTCGAGGCGATCTTCGAGTGCTATCTCGGTGGCCAGGGCCAAGCCGGTGCCATTCTCGACCTGCTCTACGGTAGGGTAAACCCTTCCGGCAAGCTGGCCGAAACGTTTGTGAACAACAACCTCGAACTGCTATCCGACCACTTCTTCCCCGGCACAAGGCGCGTCATCTACAAGGAGGGTCTATACGTCGGTTACCGCTACGTGCACTCCGTCGCTTTAAAACCCCTTTTCCCGTTCGGACACGGGCTCAGCTACACGGAGTTCAGCTACGATGACCTGCGGATCACCTCTAACAACGGTCGCGTAACCGTATCCTGTACGGTCCGGAACGAGGGCAGACAGAAGGGCAAGGAAGTCGTTCAGGTCTACGTCAACAAAGCCGATTCCTCCGTCTATCGACCGAAGATCGCCCTCCGCGGCTTCGCAAAGACCGAACTCGCGCCGCAGGAAGAAAAAAGGGTCACGGTCGAACTCGACCAGCGGTCGTTCGAATACTATGACGTCAAGGAGCATCGCTTCGTTAAGGAAGGGGGAACATACGTCCTGCTCGTCGGTGCGTCTTCGACCGATATCCGGCTCGAGGGCCAGGTCGAGATCGCAGGCGAAAAAGGACCGAAGACCGAGTCGCCCTACGATGCGATCGACGCTCTATTCCTACCTACCGACGAGGACTTTCAAACCCTCTACGGCCAAGCGATTCCTGAGGAAGCACCGGTGCTTCCCTATACGCGGTATTCGCCGCTTTCCGATCTATCGCACCGCCTGATCGGGCGGATCATCCTTAGCCGGATCATGAAAAAACAGCTCGCGCCGATCACCGATCCGGCCGAACGCAAAATGACCGAGGCGATGATCGGATCTCTGCCGCTAAAAGGACTCGTTTCCTTCGGAGGCCTGCGCCACGAGGCGGTTGACGCCCTCGTTCACCTGCTCAATCGGCGCTATTTAAAGGCGCTGCGAGCCTATAAAAAAGGGACATCAGAATAGTTCCTTGATGTCCTCGTAGTCGTACCCCTTTTGATAGAGCTTCCGTTTAATGAATGGTTCGAGCGCCGCTCGGTCCATTCTTTTTTCATAGGTGGAAAGCAGCTTCTCATAGTCCTTTTTAAGCAGGGCCTTTTCGTCGGCGCTATAGTAGGTAAGCGCTCGCTTAAGCGCTTCATCGACGGTTTCTAGCGGGAAGCCCTTGTTAACGAAATGCGTCTTTAGGCTGGATCGGAGTTGCCTGCGGTTTTTGGTGCGGTTCGTCTCGACGCGCTTTTTGATCGGTTCATAGACGAGTTCGAAAGCGTCGTAGTCCACAAGCTTCGCGATGATGGCGGGAGAAACGCCCTTTTTCTTGAGCCTGTCCTCGATCAGACGCGGTCCTTCGCTATGCTTCCTGGTCTCGACATAGTAGGAGGCGTAGGCTTCATCGTCGAGGTATTTCTTTTTTTTATAGCTCGATATGAGCTTTCGGATGAGTTGTTGCGGGGCGCCCTTTTTTGTGAGATATTCGGCGAGCTCGTGCTCCGTCTGCATCGTCTGCAAGCGACGGATCGCGAGCCTGTCATAGCGGAGGCGGTCGTTTTCTTCGAGCAGTTCCTCGAACTCATCATCGGTCATTTCCTTGCCCGGTTCAAGCCGGTATTTAGCGATCAGTTCAGCGGCGAGCTCGTACTCATCGTCAGCGATAGCGACGCGCTTTTTCTGACCACGGCCAAGGATGCTTCGTACCGTTTTCACGGCGTTTCACTCAGAAGGTCGATGAGCGCTTGCAGCTGGATATCGGCGGCGGGGTCGTTCGTTTTTTCGATATGGACGTCATGGATGCTCATCGCCGTATCCCGGTCTAATGCGCCGGTCTCATCTAGCTCGTGGTCGCGCTGGTAGCGCTCGAACGCCGCTTCGGTATCCCGGTCGAAATAGCCGTCTTCACGGAGCGCATCCTCGCCCGCTAGGTCGTAGTAGACGTTTAGGAATGACTGGTAGGCACTAAGGCCCGGTCGGACCGAATCGAAGGCGAGATAGCCCTCGTATATGGGGAGGTCGAGGGCATAGAAACCGCTCTGTTCGATCGCGTTGACTTCGAGCGGATCGGTCGCCACGTTCTTCCGATCGCCGTAGAACCACTCGCCTTCGGTGTAGACGAGGGCGTACTCGACGCCACCGATCTCGTTTAGCGACACGGTGTTCTGATAGACGCCCTTACCGAAGGTAGGCGTCCCGTACAGCTCATACCCGGCATAGTCACTGAGCCCGGCCGCGAGTACTTCGGCGGCGGAAGCGGTGTTCTCGTTGACCAGGGCGACGATGTCGTATTCCTTAGCGGACTTCAGTCCGCCATCGAATGTCCGTTTCGCATCGTTCCTGTCGACCATCTCGAAGATCGGGCGTTCGACATCCTTGACGAGGAGCTGTTGGACGATTCCCGGTAGTAGGTCGTCCTCATCGAGGTCGTGGAGTACGGTCAGGGCCCCACCGGGGTTGTCCCTGAGGTCGAGGATGAGCGTCCGGTTTTCCGGGTCATCCATGAGCTTTGAGTGTTCGAGTTCGAGCAGGACGTCGGCGAAGACGGTATTCGTTCCCGGCGTGACGTTTTCCTGATAGGCCGAGAACTCGGTGATGCGGATATAGCCCAGTTCATCGGAGCCGAGATCCTCGGTATAGGCGCTCGGTGTCAGGATTTCCCGGATCTCGATCGGGATGCGGTGCCTCTCTAGATCGGGGTCTTCGACCAGTAACGTCCGCGTTTCGCCTTCCTCGGCGCGGAGCAAATCCTGTGCGTCCTGATGGGTCGATAGGTCGGCGAAAAAAACGTCTTCGCCCTCCCATTCGACGCCGACGATCAGGTCGTTGGGATAGAGATTGCCGAAGGCGGGACTGTCGTGCACTACGGATTGCACGCGCATGTCGTTTCCTTCCTGCTGGCAGTTGAAGCCGATGCCGACGAAGCGCTCGGCGTCAGCCGGCGCGATACCGACAGGCGTCGCGGAAAGTCGCGTATAGGGGTCGTCGTTAGCCTCTGCATAGGCTTCGATGATCGCCTCCATCTGGGCGACGAAGGCCTCGCTTCGCGTTGCGTCGTCGATGTCGTAGTAGTAGTATTCATCGAAGCGCTCGTTGATGTATGTAAAGAGGTCATCGCCTCCCGCAGCCGGATCGATCGCGATGATCCGCGAGGCGAAGAGTCCGGTGAGAAAGGCGAGAATGACCGCCGCGATGAAAATGATTCCTAGCCTTTTGCCTGCCATGCGTATGCCTCCCTGCTAAATCCTTCTCCGAGCGCTTCCTTCGTTTTGGTGACGAAAGTAAACGCTTCGGGGTCGATATCCTTGATCAGCAATTTGAACGAATAGAGCTGGATGCGGTTGACGGTACAGATGATCATGTCCCGTTCCGATCCGGAATAGCCGCCGATGACGCGTACCCTGGTCAGTCCCCGTTTCAGCCGTCGATAGATCTCCTGCTGGATCTCTAGGCCCTTGAGCGTAACGATGAAAACCGTGTAGCCCGGCCTTCCATCGATCGCGACCCGGTCGATGACGAACCCGGAGATGAGCATGGCGAAGGTGGCATAGAGTCCGAGTTCGAGGTCGACGATCATCGCGATGAGGATGATCGTCCCATCCGTGGCATACATCGCCCACGAAAAGGGGATCTTGAGATACTTGTTGGCGATCTTTTGAATGATGTCGATGCCTCCGGTCGTCCCGTTGTTGCGAAGGACCATTCCGAGACCGAGACCGACGAGCAGTCCGCCGAACCCCGTTCCGATCAGGAGCGGGCTTTCCGTCAGGTGCTTCATGATGACGTCCTCTTCGATGAATAGCTCGAAGACGAAGAGGATGCTCGGTGATAGGAGGGAAGCGTAGACCGTTTTCCAGAAAAAGAAGCCGCCCAGAAAGATCAGTCCGATGACAAGGAGCACGCCGTTGATGATATAGATGAAGAGACTGACGGGAATGACATCACGGAAAAAAACGGCTACCCCCATGACGCCACCGATCACGAGCGCCTGTGGCAACAAAAAGAAATAGAAGCCCACTGAGAGCACGAAAACGCCCAGTGAGATCTGCGTCCATTCCTTTAGTCGACGACGATTCACGCTGCATCACCCTTCTTGAGATAGGCGTTGATGAGGGCATCCAAGTCCCCGTCCATGACGGCTTCGACGTTTCCGATCTCGTAATTCGTCCGGTGGTCCTTGACCATCTGATAGGGGTGGAAGACGTAGGAGCGGATCTGTGAGCCCCAGGCGATGTCCTTCTGTTCGCCCTTGATCGAGCGGACCTCTTCTTCCTGGCGACGGATCTCTTCCTGCATGAGCTTCGCCTTGAGAATGGAAAGAGCGGTTTCACGGTTCTTGATCTGGCTCCGTTCGTTCTGACAGGTCACGACGATCCCCGAGGGCAGGTGGGTGATCCGAACGGCCGAATCCGTCGTGTTGACCGATTGGCCTCCGGCTCCACTGCTCCGGTAGACGTCGACCTTGAGGTCGTCGTCCTTGATGTCGAGCTCGATCTCATCGTCGAGTTCGGGCATGATATCGACCGAAGCGAATGACGTATGGCGACGCGCATTCGAGTCGAAGGGGGAAATCCGCACCAAGCGGTGCACGCCGCGCTCAGCCTTGAGATAGCCGTAGGCATAGGGGCCCTTGACGTGCATCGTCACGCTCTTGATCCCCGCCTCATCCCCGCTCTGGTAGTCGAGGATCTCGACCCGATAACCCTTTTTCTGGGCGTAGTGCTGGTACATGCGAAAGAGCATCTCGCACCAGTCCTGTGCCTCGGTGCCGCCGGCACCGGGGTGCAGTTCGACGATGGCATTCGAATCGTCATAGGGTCCGTTTAAAAGCGTCTCGATCTCGAAGGCCTTGAGCTCTTTGCCTAAGCGTTCGAGGTCGGTCTCGAGAACGCTCCATTCCTCGGATTGTTCCGCGGCGATCTCGAACCAGTCCAGGACGTTCGCGTAGTCCTCCTCGAGTTTCTTCAGGTCATCGATCTTCCTTTTGATCTGGTTGGCTTCCTTCGACGTCTTCTTGGCTTTCTTGGTGTCCTTCCAGAACTCCGGATCCTGCATGACGCGATTCAAGTCCTGATAGCGCTTAAGGAGCGTATCGGGATCGATCGCGTTTCTAAGCGATTCGAGAGTATCCTCGTATTCAGCTAAAACTCGGTGTACTTCATAGCGTTCCATGTTCAATCTCCTCAGCGCCAGGGTAGGTTCCTCTGGTTACGGTTCCTTCTGATCTTTGGCTTCCGCGGTCTTCCTGAGTCCGTTCGTCCCTGGTTCGTCGACGTATTCTTGACGACGGCTTCGCGTTCGACGTTGTAGTTGATCTGTGCGCGTAGGACATAGCGGGTGACGTCGCGAGCGATGTTTTCGACCATGTCGTTGAACATGCGCAAACCCTCGTTCTGATAGATGGTCAGCGGATTGTCCTGACCGTAGGATTGCAGGGAAACGCCTTGCCGGAGCTCGCTCATCGCGTCGATGTGCCGCATCCAGTAGGTGTCGATCACGCGCAGCATGACGACTTTCAGAAACTCGTTGAAGACTTCTATGGGTACGTTTTCCTTTTTGCGGTCGATCTCGCGATTGGCGAGCGCGACGATGTATTCCTTGATCTCGACCTCGTCGTATTGCTGTAGGGTTTCCTTATCGAGCGTTTCCGGTGGGAAATAGTTGCCGTTGAAATAGGCGACGATCGCGTCATCGTCGATCTCGAACTGATTCTTTCCGACCGGGTGGATGTGCTGATCGAGGACGCTCGAGATGCTCTTGGCGATCGTATCTCTTACGTTGTCCTCGATACTTTCGAGCGTCAGGACGTCACGGCGTTCCTTATAGATGACTTCCCTTTGCTTGCGCAGGACGTCGTCGTACTTGAGGACGTTCTTGCGCGCGTCATAGTTGTTACCTTCGATGCGCTTTTGAGCGCCGGCAACGAAACGGGAAAACATCTTCGAAGCGAGCGGCTCGCCGGTCGTATTCATGCGCTCGAGCATCTCGATCCGTCGTTTGAAAGTCTGGCTACCGAAGCGCTGCATGAGCTCATCCTCGGCCGAGAGATAGAAACGGGAATAGCCCGGGTCACCCTGACGACCGCTACGGCCCCGCAACTGGTTATCGATCCGACGCGATTCGTGGCGCTCACTGCCGATCACGGCGAGTCCGCCGAGTTCGACGACGCCCTCGCCGAGCTTGATATCGGTCCCACGACCGGCCATGTTGGTGGCGATGGTAACCGATTTCTTCAAGCCCGCTTTGGCGACGATCTCGGCCTCGCGCTCATGGTTCTTGGCGTTGAGCACTTCGTGGGGAATGCGCCTTTGCCTGAGCATGCGGGAGATGTCCTCGGATGTTTCGACGGCGATCGTACCGATCAGCATCGGTTGACCGATTTCATATCGTCGCTCGATCTCGTCGACCATGGCCTTGAACTTATCCTTCATGTTGGCGAAGATATAGTCCGGTTCATCCTTGCGGATGACGGGCATATTGGTCGGGATTTCGACGACGTCCATGTTATAGATGTCGCGGAACTCTTCTTCCTCGGTTTTCGCGGTCCCGGTCATACCGGAAAGCTTCTTGTACATACGGAAAAAGTTCTGATAGGTAATGGTCGCGACCGTCGTCGTTTCCTTCTTGATGCGTACGCCTTCCTTCGCTTCGAGCGCCTGGTGCAGACCCTCACTGAACTGCCTTCCGCGTAGAATGCGTCCCGTGAACTGGTCGACGATCAGGACCTCGTCGTTGTCGACGACGTAGTCCTTATCCCGGAACATGATATAGTTGGCCCGGAGCGCGTTGTTGATGTGGTGGACGAGCGTGACGTGTCTGAGATCGTAGAGGTTATCGAGCTGAAAGATCTGTTCCGCTCGCTTGATGCCGGAAGGCGTCAGAGCGATCGTTTTCGCTTCGATGTCGATCTCATAGTCCTCATCGCGCAGGGACTTAGCGAACCGATCGGTCGACTGATAGAGATTGTAGTTCTGTTTGGCTCCGCCGGAAATGATCAGGGGGGTGCGTGCTTCATCGATCAGAATCGAGTCGACTTCATCGATGATCGCATAGTTGAGCCCACGACGGGCAACCATGTCGCGGGCATAGAGGACCATGTGGTCGCGTAGATAGTCGAACCCGAGCTCGCTGTTCGTCGAGTAGAGGATATCGCAGTCGTAGGCTTCCTTTTTCTGTTCGCGCGTCATCTCGCGCAGGTTCAGTCCGACCGACATCCCGAGAAAACGGAACAGCTCACCGATCTCGCCGTTCGCCTCGCGCGAGGCGAGGTACTCATTGACGGTGACGATATGGACGCCTTCGCCGTTAAGAGCGTTCAGGTATGCCGGCATGACGGCAGTTAGCGTCTTACCTTCACCGGTTTTCATTTCGGCGATGTTACCACGAAAGATGCTCGCCGCTCCGAGCACCTGCACGAAATAGGGCACGAGCCCCGTGACGCGCTTCGATGCTTCACGAACGAGGGCGTACGCTTCGACTTCTAGGCTTTCGAGCTTCTCGCCCGCGGCGTAACGCTGTTTGAATTCCGCTGTTTTCTTCTTGAAATCCGAGTCGTCGAGCGCTGCCATTCGATCCTCGAGTGCGAAGACCGCTTCCGCGATTTTTTTGGCATCCTTGAGAACCTTTTTACCCGGATCGAACCACTTTTTTAACATAGATACACATCCTTTGCATTCTATCTCATGATACTATAATATGGCGGTTTTGACAAGTCATTACGCCTTTTACAACGATTTAACATAATCGCTTCGACCCGGCCCGTCGACTGCTTTTTAAGGGCGCTTTTTCGCGGAGGATTCCTCGCTTCGATCGGCTTTCATCTCGCGCCGGTTCCACACAAAAAAACGCCTTTCGGCGTTCTCTTGTTTCTAGAAATCGAATGCGACGTCCTCTCGCTTGACTTCTTCGGCTTCGAAGAAGTCGCGCTCCTTAAAGTTCTTCCATCTCGCGATGATATTGCTCGGGAAGACGACGACCTTCTGGTTGTAATAGGATACGTTCGAGTTGTAGACGCGACGCGATGCCTGCAGGTTTTCTTCGACTTCGAAGGTGGCATCCTGAAGCTTGAGCACGTTCTGTGACGCCTTGAGATCGGGGTACTGCTCGACGACGACGTTGAGTCGCTGCAAGCCCTTCGATACCTCGTTGGCGAATTCCTGCTTCTCATTGATGCTCGCGGAATGCTCGGGCTGACGCAGTTTTACGACTCGCTCGAGCGTTTCCTGTTCGTACTGCATGTAGCCTTTGGTCGCCTGAAACATCTTGGTCAAAAGGTCAAAGCGCTTCGTCAATGCGACGTCGATGCTCGATTCGGATTCGTCGATCTTGACGAGCATGCGGCGAAAACTGTTTATCGTCGCTATGATCCATACGACCAGGAAAAAGAGAATAATACCGATAACGATTAATACGATTCCAATATCTTCCATGTTCTAGCTCCTTTTTGGTTTTCGATTGAACTTGTCGCTATCTAAACGCACTTCGTTGATGATGGCGGGAATGATTTCGATATCGCTCCTAAAATCATTGATCGCCTGATCGTCGAGCGTGCGCGAGATGGGCACTTCAAGGTAGTCCTTGCGGTCGTTGATCCCGATATGGAGCTCGTTGTCATGGAAGTAGTAGAGTATCTTACCGCGGTGCATGCGCTCGAGCTCGAGAAATTTTTCCATGATGACGGGGGTCAAGTGGTAGAAGGCATACTGCGTATCCGAGGCATAGATGGCGAACTTCTTGTTGAAAGCGATGCTCTCGGTTTCGATCTTTTCGAGGCCACGATGGTTCATTTGAAAGCCATGGCCTTCCGCGATCTTGATCGTACCCTCGAAGGCCCGAGGGAACCGATAGATGTACCAGCGTCCCTGGAAATAAGTCTCATAGCTAACGTGCGTGTTCCCGCGCGAATCACGCCTTTCGACGCGTTCCTTGAGGGTGACATCCGACACTTCGAAGGCGACGCCTTTATAGGTTCCTGATATGTAGTCCTCGCCCGAGAAACGGTCGGGTTTCTTGATCATCTTCGTAGCGTTGATCCGGTCGACCGGAATGCTCTGTTCATGGTCGTAGGTGACATCCTCGAACTGCTCCTTGAGCATTTCGACGATGAACTCGCTCTTGATCAGCTTCTTGAACGCCTCGGCCTGTTTCGCTGCTCGTACGAAAAAGATGATGGCAAAGATGACGGGGATAGCACCGACCAAAGCGCTTATGGGCTCGAGCGACTGTCCGCCGATGAAGTAGCTGATAACAAAGATCAGGATGGCTAGGACAGCAGCAAGAATCCCGTTTTTGCGTTCCTTTTTGAACGTCCCGTAGAGCGCTCTTCGTTTCCTCTCGATCGCTTCAATTCGTTCGTCCATAGGGCAAGCTCCGTTCACTGAATTTTTTATTCGCTACGGACATTATATCGTAATCGTGCGAATAATTCAACGCTATCGAGCTTTTCCCAAGTAAATTCTTTTTCCTCACGACCGAAATGACCGTAACAGGTCGTTCGTGCGAAAATCGGCCGCCTGAGCCCGAGCCGTTCGATCATGCCCTTCGGACTGAGATCGAAGTGTTCTAGGATGAACCGACGCAAAAGATCGGAAGCGACGATGCCGGTATCAAAGGTATCGATATCGATGCTTACCGGCTCCGTGACGCCGATCGCGTAGGCGAGCTGGATCTCGACCGAACGGGCGAGCTTCGCCGCTACGATATTCTTGGCAAGATAGCGGGCCATGTAGGCCGCGGTGCGGTCGACCTTGGTCGAATCCTTGCCGGAAAAGGCTCCGCCGCCGTGCCGGGCGTAACCGCCGTAGGTATCAACGATGATCTTCCGGCCGGTCATTCCCGAATCCCCTTCCGGACCACCGGTGACGAAACGGCCGGTCGGATTGATCCGGTAGGTCGTATGCGTGGTATCATAGTCGGATAGCACGGGGGCGATGACATCGTTGATGAGCCTGATCTTCAGTCCGTCTAGCTTTACATCGTCGTGGTGCTGCGTTGAAAGGACGACGTTTTCGATCGAGCGCGGTTCACCGTTTTCATAGGCGACCGTTACCTGCGTTTTCCCGTCCGGTCCGAGTCCTTCGATCAGCTGGTGCTTGCGGACATAGCTCAGACGACGGGCGATCCGCTGGGCGAGCGCGATCGGTAGCGGCATGTACTCCTTCGTCTCATCGGTCGCGTAGCCGAACATGAGCCCCTGGTCGCCGGCACCGAGCCCGTTTTCCGCATCGCGGTCGACCCCCTGGGCGATATCACGGGATTGCCTGTTGATCCGGACGTCGATTCGGGCGGCTTCAAGGTCAAAGCCCGAGCCCTTTTCTCCATAGCCGATTCCCCGGATCGTCCGCCGTGCGATTTCGGCATAGTCCACCTTCGCCCGTGAGGTAATCTCACCGAAGATGAGTACGAAGTCCTTCGCGATCGCGGTTTCACAGGCAACCCTTGAATGGGGATCCTGCTCTAGGCAGGCATCGAGGATCGCATCCGAGATCAGATCACAGACCTTGTCCGGATGGCCCTCGGTTACCGCTTCACTACTGAAATATCTAGTCATTGCTGTCCTTCTCCTTTGTCAAAAAAAATATGCTCTTCGAAGGAAAAGCATGCGTTTTCCTTATTGTTGGGATTCACCCCTCGTGGTTAGCACCTAATCGAATAGGTTGCTGCTACATCGCCGGTCACTAGCCTCCGTAGCTCTTAATAAGTACTATGAACTTGTCTTTTAATGATACTACGATCCGCGGTCAATGTCAACCGGAATCAGAAGTTATTGTAGATCTCGAGGAAGTCATCGGAAAACTTGAAAAAGCGCTCCTTTAGATCGTAGTCGAAGTAGTTGGACAGCTCGCTACGGAATAGTTTCATCACGGCGCTGTGCGCGAGCGGTCTTTTATAGGACTTAGCGCTCCGCATCGTTATGTAGAGGTCGGCGAGCAGGATGATCTGAGATTCGATCTCCGGCTGGATGACGAGCATTTCAGTTAGGAACTTCTCGTTCGCAGTGCCCTCGATATGGGCGCGGGTAATGTCCTCGCACTTCTGTGCGAGCTGCATCCGTTTGGCGATCTTGGCTCCGAGTTCGGTCTTTTCCTTGAGCAGGTCATAGTTCTGTTCGTCGAGCGCTTCCTTGTTCGTGATCAGCTCCTTGATCTCCTGGTACTGCAAGTGGATCATCGCGTAGCGGTTGATTTCATTGATCCTTTCATCGGAAAGACCGTAGTCATGCGCGAGCCGCTCGCTCATCTGCTGGACCTGGTAGGCGTGACGCTTATCCATCAGCGCATACGAGCTCGAAAAGACGACGGAAAAAAGGTCACCGACGATATGCGTAAAGTCGAATTGGACCTGGCGCCTACGGATCAATTCGTTCTTACGTTCTTCCTGCATGTACTGCCCCATGGAAACGATGGCGTATACGACGAAATAGAAAAGGACGAACAACAGCGTACGCAACAGGATGTCGGAAAACTCCGGGGAGCGAATGAAACCCGGGAAGAACTCGGCGACCGACATGCCGTCGACCATGCCCTGCAGGCTGTAGGTCCAGATCAGGTGAATCGCCGTCAATAGCGCTAGCAGGCCCTGGAAGCTCGTTGAGAGCAGTCGCTTTTCCTGATAGAGGGAAATGACGACGACGGCGTAGTACATGAGGATGTAGGCGCCCGTTTCGAAGTGTTCGATCCGGTAGAGACGAGCATAGATCAGTACCGATGAGAAAAAGATGTAGAAGGCCGCCACGTACATGGCGACCATCTGCTTCGTCTTATCACGCGGATCGAGATCGATGAGCGTACGCAACAGCTTATTGATGACATAGGTCAAAGGAAAAACGAGCACCGTCACGACCCAATCGGTAACGCCTCCGACGGGGCTTAGGGATAGCAGGACGAGTAAAAGCGAATAGATGGCGTTCGAGAGAAAGATGATATTCTTGATGACGACATTCCGGCGGTATAAAACGGCGACGTCATCGGTGATGTCTACGCCCTGTTCAAAGCCGAAAAAGCGTTCGAACAGGTTTTTGGCTAGGGTTTTGGCGTGGAACAGTCCGCGTCGTTTCAAGATCCGATCGCCCCTTTTTAGTCGATGAAGTCGTAGATGTCCAGTCGCTTGACACCGGAGAGTTCGTGCGCGATCTCTTCGTTTAGGATCTGGGCGACTCGTGTCGATGCCGCTGCGGCGATCGCGCCGACGATGTCATCGAGAAAGGTATGACACGTGCCTTCCTTTTTTCCCGCGTTGTTCAGATCCTGGACGATCCCGTGCTTGTTGACGTCGATATCCCCGAAATTCGTCTGTCCGATGATCCCGTATAGACCGGCAACATCGAGACCCATCACCTCGTCGATACCGAACAGGCCGAGGTCATCGTGGATGATATCCTGGATCGGCCCTTTGAATAACCCCTCTTCGGCGAGCCGGTCGATCTCGACCGCGAGCTGGACGTGGTGAAAGACGTCGCGAAGCGAAAGGATCTTCTCGACCGATTCCTGGCAGATACTGCGCGATACGTTCTGGGTATAGCGGCTCTGTTGGAAATAGGTGATGTCGGCGATCGCCTCGATCGTGACCCCGCGCTCTTCGAGCGACTTCTTGTTATACTCGAACATTTCCTTTCGCGTGTAGACGAGCCTTTTTTCTTTCCTTCCGTTCATGTCGTGCCTTCCTTTCTTGCGAATATGTCGCCCTCTTTTAACAGGTTCTGTCCGTTTAGAAAGCTGCGGATATCCATTTTCTTCTTTCCTGGCACCTGGATCTTCGTTACTTCTACGGCCCCGTCCTTCGTCCTGATGACGAGCCTTCGGTCGAGCGAAAGGATCGTACCCGGCCGTTCACCGTGCGTCTCGTAGTCGCTCGCTTTAAGTCCGTAGATCTTGATGCGGACGCCGTTAACATAGGCATGGGCGCCCGGCGTGGGCGAGAGTCCGCGAACGCGGTTTATAAGGCGTCGCGTCGGATCCTCGAAGTGCAGGAACTCGTCCTGGAACTTGATCGTCAGGGCATAGGTCGCTCGCTCGTGGTCCTGCGGGTGGCGCTCGATGCTACCGGCTTCAAAGTCCTTTAGAACGCCTAGCAATAGTTCCGTTCCGAGCTGACTGAGTCGCTCGGAAAGGCTGCCGTAGTCGTCATCATCGGCGATCGGAAGCCGGGCCTGCCGGATGATATCGCCCTGGTCCATGGCGTAGGCCATGAACATGATCGTCACGCCGGTTTCTTTCCGACCATCAAAAAGAGCGTGCTGGATCGGTGCACCGCCTCGGAATTCCGGGAGTAGTGAAGCGTGGACATTGAGAGCGGTCACCCGGTCGAGCAGCGCCTTGGGCAGCATCTGTCCATAGGCGGCGGTCACGATCAGATCGGGATCAGCGACGAGCACGCGCTCATAGTCCTTGCTCAGCCGCTCGGGCTGATGGATTCCGATCCCATGAGCTAGGGCGAGGCGTTTGACCGGTGAAGGTTGAAGCACCCTCTTTCGGCCGACGGGCTTATCCGGCTGCGTAACGACGAGTACGACCTCGTGGCCGTGGTCGATCAGCCCCTTTAGTACGACTTCGGCGAAGCGGGGCGTTCCCATGAATACGATTCTGAGCATATCATCACCTACACGATATCGAAATTCGGTTCATAGCGGATGGTCAACTCTGCGCTTTCTCGCTTTTTGATCATCCGAAAGAGCTCCCGTTTATCAAGCGTCTCGTACTTCAAAGAGAGCGTGAAGCGAAAGCGGTCGCGGATCCTTTTGATCGGCGCTAAAGCCGGTCCTAGGATGTCGATTCTGTCACTGAGAAGCATCTTTTTGAACGAAAAAGCTTCCTGATAGGTCCGCAGATAGGAGGTTCCCTCGAACAGGATATGCGAGATGTTCCTAAAGGGCGGATAATCGGCGATTTTCCGTTCATAGAGCGCTTTTTCATAGAATGTCTCGTAGTCCTTGAACAGGCTTTTGACGGCATAGTGATCGAGGTCATAGCCCTGGATGATCGCTTCACCGGGATACATTCTACCCGAACGACCCGTCATCTGGGCAAAGAGCATGTAAGCGCGCTCGCTCGCTCGAAAGGATGGCACTTTTAGGGACATGTCCGCCATGAGGATGCCGACGAGCGTAACCTTTGAAAAATCGAGCCCTAGGGAAACCATCTGCGTACCGAGGAGGATATCGGCTTCTCGGTTTTCAAAGGAGCGAAAGATCCGTTCGTAGCTTCCCTTCGTCCGGGTGACGTGCGCATCCATGCGGATGATGCGGGCAGCGAGCGTCCTTTCGAGTGCCTCCTCGACGTATTCGATCCCATAGCCGACTTCGCGTACCGCCTCGCTGTGACAGACCGGGCAGATCGGAGTGAAGTCCTCCTCGTGGCCACAGTATCGGCACTTGAGCACGCCCTTGTCGCGATAGTAGGTCAGCGAGACCTGGCAGTGCGGACACTCAGGGACGTGACCGCACTGCCGGCAGAGCACATAGGGCGCATAGCCCTTTCGATTGAAAAGCAGGATCGTCTGCTCGCCCTTCGCGATCCGCCCTTCGATCGCTTCGATGAGTTCCCGGGAAAAGATCGAGGGATTGCCCTGCTGCATTTCTTCCTTCATGTCCACGAGCCTGATCCTCGGTAGAGGCATGCCTGTCGGACGCTCTTGCAGCGTTAGTTTAGCGATCGACCCTTTTTCCGCAGCATACATCGTCTCGATCCGCGGCGTCGCGCTGCCGAGAACGAGCGGCGCCTTGTGGTAGGCGGAGCGCCTTTCAGCAACCCCTCGGGCGTCATAACGAACCCCTTCAACCTGCACGTAGCTCTCGTCGTGTTCCTCGTCGATGACGATCAGGCAGAGATCATCGATCGGTACGAATACGGCGCTACGCGTTCCGAGGATGACGTCGGCCTCGTGTTCAGCGATGAGCCGATACTGGTCGTATCGCTCTCCGCTCGCTAGCCCGCTATGGTAGATCGCTACGCGCTCGAATCGCGCCATAAGGCGGCGGGCCATCGGTGCGATCAGGGCGATCTCGGGAACGAGCACGAGGGCGCGGCCGCCTTTTTCGATCGCGCGACGGATCGCTTCGATGTAGACCTCCGTCTTGCCGGAACCGGTTATCCCCTTTAGAAGCAGCGTTTTCGAACTATAAAACGCCTCCTCGATCGCCTTTACGGCAACGCTCTGTTCGCGAGTGAGCTCGATCTTTTTCTCATTCTTGGGAAGGTCGGGCGCGATCGCACGGATGACTTCCTTTTTATGTTCGCTCAGCACGCCGTTTTTCACGAGAGTCGCTAGACTGCTTTTCGAGATGCCGGCAGCGACGAGGTCCTTACGCGCTACGAGATCCCTGTTTTCGAACCGGTCGGTGATCGACCGGTAGCGCTCGATCCTGCTATAGTGATGGTCCTGCTCGAGCCGGTAGTAGGTCTCATATTTCTTTTTTCCGCGCTCCTTTAGGACCGTTTCGATACGGATAACGCCCTGATTCTTTAGGCGTCTGAGCCGGTTGGCGTAAGTGCGATCCTTTTTGTTGAGCTTCCACGTATCCCTATGGTCGAACATCGGCAAAAGATCCGGATCGATCCTGGTTCGGTCGAGGAGCCGGACCTGTTTCTCATAGCTCAACTTGAGCTCGGGTGGTAGAACCGCCATCAGGGCGGCCCCATAGGAAACGGGGGTCTCGGCGCGGATGCCTTCGATGATCTCGAACATCTCGTCGTCGATCGAAGGAACGACGTCTAAGGACGAGAGGATCCTTTTCGTAGCGTTCTCGCTCGTTTCTTTGATCCCGATCACGTAGCCGAGCCGCTCCTGTGATCCGAACGGTACGATAACGCGCATCCCGCGCGTTAAAAAGCTCTCGAGTTCCTTCGGGACGATGTAGTCATAGTGCCTATCCAGATCACGGTGCGCGATGTCGATTATGACGCTTGCAAACATAGTTTCACCCACACCTAGTATAACATTTTGTCAAGAAAAAAAGTAACCGAAGTTACTTTATCGTTTTAAGGATCTTGTCGATGCGGTTGCCATAGGCGAGCGCTTCGTCGTACTTAAAGACGAGATCGGGTATCCTCCGCACGTTTTTGATCTTCTTAGCGAGTTCCATCCGGATGGTCGCCTTATTCTGATCGAGACTCGCCTGAGCGCGCTTTAAAACCTCTTCTTCATCCGATAGAACGGTGTAATAGACGGTCGCGAAAGACAGATCCTTCGTTACGCGGACCTCGGTCAGATTGATATAACCGAAGCTGTTATCCTTGGTCTTCTGGTTGACGATAGGCGCGAGTTCCCGTTGGATCAGGCTCGCGAGTCGTTCGATGGTGATGGACACGGTCTATTCAACCTCCACTTCTCTCATCTGTGACGCTTCGATGACGTCACCGACCTTGATATCGTTGTAGTCCTCAACGGATAGTCCGCACTCGAAGCCCTGTCGGACTTCCTTAGCGTCGTCCTTGAAGCGCTTGAGCGATCCGAGCTTGCCTTCGTAGATGACGACGCCATCGCGAATGATCCGGACGAGGGCGTTCCTTTTGATGACGCCATTCGTGACGTAACAACCGGCGATCGTACCGACTTTGGAGAGCTTGAACGTCTCACGGACCTCGGCCTGACCGGTAACGATCTCTTCGAAGGTCGGGTCGAGCATGCCCTTGAGCGCTGCTTCGATGTCCTCGGCGACGCGATAGATCACGCTATAGAGCCTGATCTCGACGCCTTGCTCATCGGCGATCTTTCGGACGGATGCCGTCGGTCGGACGTTGAATCCGATGATGAACGCATCCGAGGCATTGGCGAGCGTGACGTCACTTTCGGTGATGTTTCCGACGCTTCCGCGTACGACGTTGACGTGGAAACCCTCGACATCCATTTTTTCGAGCAGCCCCTTGATCGCTTCGATCGAGCCCTGGACGTCGGCTTTGATGATCACGGTCAGTTCCTTATCGCTGTCCTCCATATCCCCGAGCATGTTATCGAGCGAGCGCTTCTTGACGATCTTGAGTTCGCCTTCCCGCTGCCGGCTCTGTCGTTGCGAGGCGATCTGGCGCGTAACCTTTTCGTCCGCGAACGCCATGAAAACGTCACCGGCTTCCGGAACCTCGTCGAGTCCGGTAATCTCGACCGGCTGGGAGGGTACCGCTTCCTTGAAGCGGTTCTTGAGGTCGTCCTGCATCGTCCGCACCTTTCCGTAGGTGTTACCGACGACGATGAAGTCGCCGATCCGGAGCGTTCCCGTCTCGACGATGAGCGTCGCTACCGGCCCACGGCCCTTATCGAGGCTCGCCTCGATCACCGTTCCTCGCGCTAGGCGATCCGGATTGGCTTTGAATTCCTCGAGATCGCTGATCAACTGGATCATCTCGAGCAGCTTATCGATCCCCTGGTTCTTTAGGGCGGAGATCTTTACGAACGGCGTGTCCCCTCCCCATTCCTCGGGAACGAGACCTTTTTCCGATAGGTCGGTCATGACGCGGTCCGGATTGGCCTGGGCGCGGTCGATCTTATTGATCGCGACGATGATCGGAACGTTCGCGGCCTTGGCGTGGTCGATCGCTTCGACCGTCTGCGGCTGAACCCCGTCATCGGCACCGACGACGAGGATGACGATATCCGTTACTTTCGCGCCGCGCGCGCGCATCTCCGTGAAAGCGGCATGGCCCGGGGTATCGATGAAGGTGATCGGTTCGCCGTTGCGAAGGACCTGATAGGCGCCGATATGCTGCGTAATGCCACCCGCTTCGCCTTCGACGACGCGTGATTTGCGTATCGTATCGAGCAACGTCGTCTTACCGTGGTCGACGTGTCCCATGACGGTGACGATCGGTGGGCGCTTGACGAGTTTCTCGGGGTCGTCCTCGATCTTGATCTCGTCGAAACGCGTCACGTCCGTGACGACCTCGTCCTGAACGGTGAAGCCTTCCTCGAGGGCAATGATCTCGATCGTCTCACGATCGATGACCTCGTTGACGCTCGTCATCATTCCGAGCTGCATCAGCTTCTTGATCATCGCAGCATTAGAAATCCCGAGACCCTGAGCAACGTCGATCACGGACATATCCGGACGATAGATGAACACGCCATCATTCGGCTTTTTTTTCGGTTTTTTCGCTGTATTCGGTTTTTTCGTTATCTTTTTCTTTGGTCGATATCTTCTGTTCGACATCATGTTCACTTCCTTTATGGTTCATCAATAGGCGACTAAAACCATGGTCCGTTATGCCGATGACCTTAATGCCTCTCTTGCCGATGGCACGGGACATGCGTTCGGTCGAAATCGCTTCGACTACGCTCGCACCGTACGTCCTGGCCTTGTCATGGATCCTTTTTTTCGTGTTATCGGAGGCATCGGTTGCCAGAATAACGAGTTTCACGTGGCCTTTCCTGAGCGATAGTAGCGCCTTTTCCGTGCCGACGACTACCCGTGCTGCCCGGTAGGCGAGTCCGAGCGTCCTATCCATCGACGAGCTCCATCAACTGGTCGTAGATATCATCGGGAACATCCGTTTCGAGCTTGCGGTCGAGGGCCTTCGTCTTTC
Source organism: Acholeplasmataceae bacterium (assembly GCA_046540115.1). Taxonomy (GTDB): domain Bacteria; phylum Bacillota_I; class Bacilli_A; order Acholeplasmatales; family Acholeplasmataceae; genus RECG01. The sequence goes on from JBKHFR010000002.1 coordinate 34,476, forward strand.
TAGCCTGCGAGATGACCGCGGCATCGAGCTTGAGATAGGCGCCTCGTCCGTGTGCCTTCCCGGTCGGATCGACCGAAACGCGACCATCCTTAGTGGCGGCTATGCGGATCAGTTCCCTTTTCGGTAGGACTTCCCGGGTTACGACACAGGTCCGTAACGGTACTCTTTTCGTTTTAGCCATGTCGAAACGTTCACCGCCTTTCAGTAGAGGATGCCTTCGCCCTGGGCCATCGTTTCCGACTTGATGTCGATGCTCCAGCCACAGGCCTGTACGGCGAGCTTGACGTTCTGTCCGAGCTTGCCGATCGCGAGCGATAACTGATCATCGGGTACGATCGCGAGCGCATTCTTCTCTTTGGGATTGATCCGTGTTACAGCGATGACATCGGCCGGCTGTAGCGCATTCGCGATGAGCTCGTGCTCGTTGTCGCTCCAGCGGAAAAGGTCGATCTTTTCATCGCTGAGCGTCCGCACGATTTCCCGGATCCGCGATCCGCCTTCGCCGACGCAGGCACCGATCGGATCGACTTTCGGATCGTTGGATTTGACGCCGATCTTGGAACGATCACCCGGATCACGGCTGATACCCATGACTTCGATGATGCCCTCCTTGATCTCGGGAATGAGATCCTCGAGCAAGCGGATGATCAGGGACGGATGCGTCCGGCTGACGAAGACCTTCGGCCACTTCGTTTTCATCTCGACGTCCGTGACATAGACGCGTATGCGGTCGCCGACATGGAAATTGTCCTTCGGCAAGGATTCCTTCTTCGGTAGGAGCGTCGTGAGATCCTTGCCGATCTCAAGGCGGTAGTGATCGTCGGCGACATCGATGACGCGAGCGGTCAGCATCTCGTTTTCGTAGGCCTTGAAGTGGTTATACAGGTTCTCTTTTTGCATCGTGATGAGCGTTTCGTTCAGGCGGCTCTTGAAATCGCGTACGGCGAAATGCCCGAATTCCTTGGGGTCGATCTTTTCTTCGAGCAGCTCGCCGGCCTTGATCCGCGAGTTGATCTTCTTGGCGTCCTCGAGCAGGATCTGGGTGTGGTTCCGGTCGGTGTCTAGGCTGAGCTCATCGACGACGAGCCGCTGCTTATAGACGAGGATCTCGTTGCGTTCCTCACGAAAGACGACGCGACACGAGCGCACGTCGTGCGCTTTTTTACAGCCGGCGATCATGCCCTGCCGGAAGGCTTCGATGACCTGGTCGCGGGATAGATCGCGTTCCTCAGCGACGGCGTCGATATTCTTGAAAAACTCCTTGCTGATCATGGTATCCTCCTAGAACTTTACGGCGAAGCGAATCTTACTCGCATAGCGGTAGTTGATCGAGATCGTTTTAAAGCGTCCCTTGTCGTTGATGTAGAGCTCGATCGTCTCACCATCGAAGGCTTTGAGCGTTCCGTTTCCGCGATACTTCGGTGATTCGAGATAGATGTAGCGCTCAATCGCCAGCGCGAGATCGTCCTTAGTCGTGATCGGTCGTTCGAGTCCGACCGTCGATAGCTCGAGATAGTAGCGGGGGTCGAGGTCGTCATCGGATAGCTTATCTATGAGTTCTCGGTGTATCCCTTCGAGCATGTTCGAGTCGATCGGAAAACCGTCGATCAGGACTTCTACGATGTTTTCACCGAATTCTCTTTTCCTACGGATGCTGTGAAAGGTCAGGCCTTTCGACTCTAATATGGGATTCAGTTTTTCTTTGATTCGGTCTAAATTCATGGTTACCTCATTAAAATGAGCGGAAAAAATCATCCCACTCGTTCAGGCTACTATTATATCACTTTTTTTTCGAAAAGACAATTTATTATCCTTTATTTTCCGGGTTTCGATCGATTCAAGGCCTCGCCGTCGTTTAGGTCCGCTTTTTCGTTTCCATTCAACCGCTGCTACGTCTTTCTCCTTCGCGCCCGCTGCCTTTTTGTTCGGTGTGTTATAATGTGGGTAGAGTTTTCATAGAAACGGCGGTGACACAGATATGCGAATGACCTCACAACGCAAAGCCATACTCGCCTTTCTCGAAGCGAAAAGGCAACCCCAGAGCGCGGAGATGATCCACGTCGGACTATCCGAACAGGCGATGAACCTGTCGACGGTCTACCGTACGCTCGACGCCTTTTTTGCCAGCGGATTGATCTCTAAGAGTACGCTCAACAATACGACCTATTACTATCTGAACCAGAAGGAACACCACCACTACATGATCTGTCTGAGATGCCACCGCATGTTCGAGATCGACTGCCACATCCACTACATCGAGGACCAGATCAGAAAGCAGCACGACTTTTCCATCACGCACCACGACCTGACGATCTACGGCTACTGTTCGTCGTGCCAGAAGGACATGGAGAAGGACCGGACATAATGCGATAATAGACGGAGGCCCGGTCCTTTTTACCTGTCTTTCTCATCGTTCGTCTGCTTTCCAAAAAGCGAAAAGTGGTCGTCGCTAGTTCGTGTGTCTCGCTATCAGGCGATGAAACGATCCAAAAGCTTACGGAAATGCCTGACGCCGCGCAGTCGATAGTTCGCGCGCGTTTCGCCATAGCCGATCTTGATCCGATAGGACGAATCATCGAGCACCCTGAATAGATCCTCATCGGTGCGGTCGTCTCCTGCGGCGAGAATGAAGTCGTACGTGCCGGAATCGACGACGAGCGATTTCGCGATCCCCTTATTGATCCTCTGGTCCTTGACCTCGAGCACCATGTGGCCCTGCTGGACTTCGATCTGCGTCGATTCCTGAAAGGAAAGCAGGGCTTCCTTGAGCTCACCGATCTTAACGGCTACCATGTCCGGCTCGGAATTCCGGTAGTGCAGGGCGAGCGCGTGCGTCTTTTCCTCGATCAGCGCTCCCGGCATGCGGTCGACGAAGCGCTGTAGGACGTGTATGATGGCCTTTTTCCAGTCGTTATCGATCGAGAGCGTCATGTGCCAGGAGCCTTGGCGCGGTCGATGCCACAGGCCGTGGGCGGCGAACAGTTCGACATCGAGCGATCCGAACCATTTTTCGAGCGTCCTCTGATCCCTTCCGGAGATGATGACGACGTGATTCCTTTCGTCATCGATGAGCGCTTTTAGCCGTTTTTTAAGCCCGCTCGTCGGATAGGCCTGGCTCGGGATCGGCTTGAAATCGACGAGCGTACCGTCATAGTCGAGTAACAGCAGTCGGCGCTCGCTCGTCCGATAGGCCGATACGATGGAATCGAGCGCTTCTTCTCCGGCTAGGTCGAGCGCGATATGCGGCTCGAGCCGTTCGAGCCGGCTTAAAAAGTCGCTGGCCCAGAAACTGACGTCGTAACGCGCCAGTCGCTGGTGCATGATCTGGTTGCGCATCCGTTGTTGCTCCTTGGGCATGTCGAGCGCCTGCTTGATGCCTTGCGCTACGCCTTCGAGGTCGTTCGTATTGACGGTGATCGCCTCGCTCAGCTCGCTCGCGGCACCCGCCGTTTCACTGATCACGAGCATGCCGAGCATATCCTTTCTGCTCGCGATGTATTCCTTGGCAACGAGATTCATGCCATCACGGATCGGCGTAACGAGCATGACTTCCGCTTCGCGGTAGTAGCTGATCAGATCGGCTTGGGGGAAACGCTGGTATAAGAACCAGATCGGCATCCACTGGAAATCCCCGTACTTCCCGTTGACTTCGCTGACGATCTCCTCGATGTGCCTTTTCAAAATCTCATAGGAGCCGAGCGTATCGCGGGAGGGCGCGACGATCAGGTTCAGGCGAACCTTCCGCCGGTATTTCGGGTATTTTTTCAGGAGGTGTTCGAAGGCACGGATGCGTTCGATGATGCCCTTCGTATAGTCGAGACGGTCGACCGAAAGGACCGTCTTCATCTTCGGTTGGGATGGTTTATTCCTTTTCTGATCGGGAAAGCGATGGAAGTATTCGTAGTCGATCCCCATCGGAAAGGCGTCGACTTCGACGACGCGGTCGTTATAGTGCAGTTTATAGAGGTGGTGCTCGATGTTCAGCAGTCTGCGGACGCTACTCAAAAAGTGGCGGACGTATCCGTAGGTATGGAAACCGATCAGATCGGCGCCGAGCAACCCCGTGATGATCGCATCCCGATCGACGAGCAAGCGAAAGATCTCATAGGAAGGAAAGGGGATGTGAAGAAAGAAGCCGATCTTGACATCCGGATACTTCTGCTTGATGAGCGCCGGTAGCAGCATCAACTGATAGTCGTGAACCCAGATAACCGCGTCCTTTTCGATGAAAGGGTCGAGCGCTTTAAAAAAGCGTTCGTTAACGCGCTGATAGGCCTTGAACGTCCGAGTCTCATAGTCGGTCTTATTCGGAAAATAGTGAAAGAGCGGCCAGATCGTCCGGTTCGAATAGCCCTCGTAGTAGCGTTCGATCTCCCGCTCCGACAGGAATACGGGGTGACAGTGGAAATCCTTTTCGAGCGTCGTACCGATCGTTTCCCGTTCACCCTGTGTCAGGCGATCCGATGCGACGCCCGGCCACCCGAGCCAGAGGCTATCGCTCTGCTCGTGGAACTGTTTTAATCCGGTCGCGAGCCCCCCGACGCTCTCCTGATACGTGATCTTATTCCGCTGTTTCTTAACCGTCACGGGCAAACGATTCGATACGAATATGAGTTTGCTCATATGATCATTCCTCCTTGCTTACGATCCTATTATACCATGTGGGTCCAAAGAGAAAGGAGCGAACCGGGCTCGCTTATCCGAGGATGCGCTTGAGAATGTAGGCTCCGAAAGCGGAAATAGCGATCAGTAGGACCATGATGATGATCACTAGAACTCCGAGGAGTCCCTCGTCCTCGATGACGGCGGTCAGGATCAACTGCACGACATAGAGACCGAAATACCCGTATGTCAGGTACCTGATGAGATCGAGTTCCCGTTTCGTAATGACGGATGTCCGTGAATCCGTATTCCGGTAGACCTTGATGCCGACGGCGATGAAACCGACGAACGCACCGAGTAGGACATAGCTCAACCAGGGCCACTCCTCGCCCATGAAGTGCGAGATGCCGACGTTGAGCGCCATGATGAGAAAGGCGATGAACAGCAGCAGTTGGATGACGATACTTTTTCTTAGAATTCGCATCTGATTAACTCCTTTTAAGACGTTTTTTGTGTTATACTATTATTTGAAATGAGGTATGAGACCTATGACAAAAGCCGTATATCCGGGAACATTCGATCCCCTGACGATCGGGCACCTCGACGTCATCAAGCGCGCCGCCAGACTCGTTGACGAGCTCCACGTCCTCGTCGCTGACAACGTCCGCAAGACGCCGACCTTTTCTAGCGCGGAGCGCATCGAGATGATCGAACGAGTAACCAAGGACATCGAGAACATCGTCGTCGCTTCGACCGAGGACCTCGTCGTTCGCTATGCCCAGAGGCGTGGCATCCACCTGATGGTTCGCGGGCTTAGGAACATCCAGGACTATGAGAACGAATACATGCTCTTCCAGCTCAACCGCAACATCAACCGTAATATCGAGACGATGATCCTCTTTCCGTCATCACGGAATCACTTCGTCTCATCCTCGGCCATCAAGGAACTCGTCACGCACCACGCCGATATCTCGCCCTATGTCCCGAAAGAGATCATCCATGACGTCCAGGAACGCCTGCGGGCAACTAAATGAGTCCGAGTTCCTTAAAGAACGTAAAGAGCCGATGCTCGAGCACGTGTGGTGCGATGTGGTCGGCTTTTTCTTTGAGTTCCTGAAAGCGACTGTTCGCCATCGCGATCCCGATGTCCGCCATTTCGATCATCCGAATGTCATTCGCGCCATCCCCGACGCAGATCAAGCGGTAATCCCGCTCGCCTGCGAGCGCGCGCTTGATCCCGTCAGCCTTATTGATGTGCCGATAGATGAAGTCGACTCCTCCCTTATGCCAGGGGTAGAGGGAGAATTCGCTCATTTCGTCGTGGATTGTTTGGAGATCCGTCTCTGGATCCGTGAAGATCCACAGCTGGTAGACCCTGTTCTTCCGGTAAAAGGAAGGGTCAACGGCGGGGACGTGCCCGCGGATTTCCTGCATGCCGGAAGCGACCCGCTCGTCATAGACGTTGACGGCTTCCCGCTCAAGACCGACCATGCCGACGCAGCGATCCATTCGCTTTAGGAAGTTCTCGATATCGGTTATGCGAATCGGTTGGTCGTAGACGATCTCATCGTTTTTATAGACGACGGCACCGTTGATCAGGACCCGATACGTAAAAAACTTAAGGACATCCGCGATGACCGAAAGTTTCGTGTTGCCCCGTCCGGTAGCGAGCCCTAAAGCGACATCGTCGCGTCGCGACAGCTCGGCGAGCAATCGCTTCGTGTCATCGGGAACAATCCCTTCGGCGTTACTGTAGATCGTGTTGTCGACATCGAAAAACAGGATCGTCTTGATGGCATTCACCTCAAGATAATTATAACATAATCGAGCATTGGGCTACCATTTTAACGGTTTTTGTTATAGAATAGGAATAGACAAACTCGTTACTGGAGGAACATCACATGAAAAATCCACTGCTTAAAACCGGTGAGATCGGCGTTTTTGCGTTAGGGGGTCTCGGCGAAGTCGGCAAGAACATGTACGTCTACGAGATCGAGGACCAGATATTCATCGTCGACTCCGGTATTCTTTTTCCGGATGAGCACCTGCTCGGGATCGACTACGTCATACCTGACTACCAGTACCTCGTGGAAAACCAGGAGCGCATCGTCGGTCTCTTCATCACGCACGGACACGAGGATCACATCGGTGGTATCCCCTATCTGCTGCGTAAGATCGATATACCCAAGATCTATGCTTCCGGCATCGCCGTTGACCTGATCGAACACAAATTCGTCGAGCACAGCGACGTCAAGTCACCGCAGATCGAGGAATACAAGAGCTATTACACGTACCGCTTCAAGAACGTCGAGATCTCGTTCATCCGCCTTACCCATTCGATCCCCGATATGTTCGGCATCGTCTTTCGCACGCCGCAAGGCATCCTGTTTCATACCGGTGATTTCAAGATCGATTTCACCCCGGTCGGTCCGCCCGCCGAATTCGACAAGCTCGCCGAGATCGGCAAGGAGGGCGTGCTATGCCTGCTCTCCGATTCGACGAATGCCGAATTGAATACGCTGACGCAATCCGAAAGCAAGATCGGCAAATCGATCACCGAGCTGTTCTCGCGACTCGAAGGCCGTATCCTCATCGCCACGTTCTCCTCGAACCTCTACCGGATCCAGCAGATCATCGAGGCGTCCATCATGAACAAGCGCAAGGTCGCCGTCTTCGGACGCAGCATGGAACGCGCGATCGAGGCCGGCCAGCAGACCGGATACATCAAGGTCCCGAAGGGCATGATCATCGACGCCGATCAGGTTAACCAGGTACCGGCGAACGAACTGACCATTCTCGTAACCGGATCGCAGGGCGAGCCGTTCGCCGCGCTCAGTCGTATCGCCAACGGATCGCACCGCCAGATCCGGGTGATTCCCGGCGATACGGTCATCTTTTCCTCTTCCCCGATTCCCGGCAATCAGGAAGGCATCAACCGGACGATCAACCAGCTCTTCCGCCTCGGAGTCGAAGTCATCACGCACGGTCCGCTCGCCGATACGCACACGTCCGGACACGGCACGCAGAACGACCTTAAGCTGATGCTCAGCTTGACCAAACCGAAGCTCTTCATTCCCATTCACGGCGAACACCGCATGCTCAAGCACCACCGTGATCTCGCGATCGACTGTGGCGTACGCCCGGAAAACATCCTCGTCATGGATAACGGCGACGTCGCTGCGCTCGATCGAAAGGGCCTAAGAGCCGCCGGGAAAGTCCCGGTCGGTGAGATCTATATCGATGGTACCGGTATCGGTGATATCGGGTCGGTCGTCCTGAAGGAACGCAAGCTCCTGAGCGAGGAAGGCCTTTTTACCGTCATCCTTTCGATCGACTCACAGGCGAAGCGCATGGTCAACAGTCCGACCGTCATTTCCCGTGGCTTCATCTACATGAAGGGAAACGAAGCGATCACCTCGAGCCTCGCTAACGAAGCCAAGGAGATCGTCATGCGGGAGTTGAAACAGAAGACGGTAAACGAACTGAACCTGAAAAAAGGCGTTACCGAACGCCTCAATCAAAAGATCTATGAGATGACGCTCAGAAGACCGCTCGTCATTCCGATCGTCGTCGACCTCAAGCAGGAAAAGCAGGTCATGTCCGCTGCATCTGCTCGATAAAGGCGTCGAAGACATGCTTCGTAACGATCGCGTCGTCCTCGGCGTCGTGCTTCTGTAGATCGTCGTTGTCGTAGTACCGCTTGTAGGCCTTGAAGAGCCCGAGGTCATCCTTGAGGTTATAGTAGTCCTTGTGCAGTTTCAGTAGATCGATGAAGTCGCTTTCCGTCGTAAGCGGCTTTTTTTCGTGCAGTCGATAGGAGTCCTCGAGTGCCGTAAGGTCGTTTTTACCCCAGACGACGAGCTTCGGTCTGTGCGCCTCGATGATGGCCTTGAGGCGCTCATAGAAGACATCATAGGGGACCGCTTCTTTAAAAAAGATCTCGTCGTCGATCTTCAGGAATCGCTTCGTCCGCCTCGTTAGAAAGCGGTCGCTTTTCGGCAATACGTAGAATCCGTCGGCGTACTCGATATCCCGATTGACTGACGCGAGCGCGTATCCGACTTGGATGATCTCGGACCGGAAACGCCTAGGCCGATACCCGGGCATCGTCATCTCGAAATCGATGAATAGGTACTTGTCATTGCTCATGAGCACCTTCTTCATTTCCTTTCTTAGGGCGAGAAGGTCATAGTGCACGAAATAGGGACGCAGCGAGATGATCCGCGTGAAATAGGCGACTTGCCGGAAGTATTCCTGTCCGATTCTCTTTCGGTGCGGATAGACGACGAAATCGACGAGTACACCGCTTCGAAGATGGCTGAAAAAGGTCTTAGCGAGGCGATTCGTTAAGTAAAAACCCCTTCTTCTGCCATCGATTACGAGATAGAATGTCTTCCTTTTATAGTCGACGCTTCGAATGATCCGTCTCATGAGGTAGCCTCCTTGATGGCTGTGATGACGCTTTCGGGTAGACCGAGATCTTTTAGCTCTTGTTCGCTCGCTTTCTTCAGTTCTTCCATCGTCGCGAAGTGCTCGAGCAGCATGCGCTTGCGTTTCGGTCCGATACCGGGGATCCGGTCGAGCGGAGATGCGGTGGTGCTCTTTTTTCGCGTCTTCCGGTGGAAGGCGATGGCGAAGCGGTGGACCTCTTCGCTGAGCTTTCCGAGCAATTTGTAGAGCGGACTATGCTTTAGAAGCGCATAGCTCTTCTCCTGATAGATGAGCGCTTCGAGCTGATGGACGCTGTTCTTCTTAAGTCCGGCAACCGGTAGGTCGACCATCAGTTCGGAAAGAACGCTCGCAGCGGCACGGACCTGACCGAGCCCGCCATCGACGACTACGAGATCAGGTAGGCGCTTTTCCTCGAGCAGTAGGCGCTGATAGCGGCGATAGGTCACCTCACGCATCGCCTGATAGTCGTCGTTGGTCGTGGTCCTGAGGTGGTACTTGCGGTAGTCGTTCTTCGCGAAGCCGTTTTCATAGACGACCATGGCGGAAATCGGTGCCGTGCCGTAGAGCTGGGCGTTATCGAAGGCTTCGATCCGTTCGACCTTGCGTCCGATGATCGCGCTCAGTTCGCTTAGCGCCTCCTGGATCCGTTCATCGCGGTGACGATAGATCTCGTGGTGGTGCTCAAGGTCGTGGACGGCGTTCTTGTGGGCGAGATCGACCAGTTTTTTTTTTGGACCCCGCTGCGGGATGAAGGCCTTGTCGAACAGGGATGAGACGTCCTCTAGAGCGAATGCGCCATCAAAGAGGATCTCGTCGAGATGAACCGATTCATAGTACTGCTGTAGGTAGCTCAGAGCCGATTCCATCGGCTCGCCGACGTAGGAAAAGACGACGTGGTGGTGGTCGACGATCTTACCCTGACGCATCATCAGGATCTGCAGGGCGACGTCATCGACGTCATGGGCGTAACCGACGGCATCCCGGTCCTTGTAGTCGTTCACGTTGATGACCTGCTTTTTCGTCGTCTGTTCGATGTGCCCGATCATATCGCGATACTCGGCCGCCTTCTCGAACGACAGGGAAGAACTCGCCTCTTCCATCTCTTCGTGGAGGCGGTCGAGCACTTCCTTGGTGTCTCCTTTCAGAAAGCGCGTGATCTCGCGGATGTAGAGATCGAAATCGACGTCGGGATGGATGCAGGGAGCTAGACACTGTCCGATGTGGTAGTAGAGGCACTCCTTGTTCGGGAGCTTATCGCACTTCCTCAAGGGGTAGAGACGATTGAGCAGCCGCACGGTCTCACGGGCGCCGTATACATTGGGATAAGGACCGAACAGACGTCCGCTAGGCCTTTTTTTACGGACAACCCGAAGCCTCGGATAGCGCTCTTCGGTGATCTCGATATAGGGGTAGGTCTTATCATCCGCGAGCTTGATGTTGTATTTAGGTACGTGCTCCTTGATGAGATTGAGCTCGAGGATCAGGGACTCGTGCTCGCTATTGGTCACGACAAAAGAAAAGTCACGGATCTCGGAAACGAGAAGCGTCGTCCTTTCATTGTGGGCGCCGATGAAATACGATCGGACGCGTTTCTTTAGATTCTTGGCCTTGCCGACGTAGATGACGCGATCGTTTTCATCCTTCATCAGATAACAGCCCGGGGCATCCGGCAGGACCTTGAGCTTAGTTTTTAGATCCATGGAGTCATCCCTTGTACTTCCGATTTCAAAGCGACGAGAAAACGTTTAAAAAGAGCCCATCGACGTGATGAGCGCTTTCTATTTTAGGTTTCGAATTCGATCGTTACCCGATCATCGAGGATTTCCTCGAGGGCGATACCGACGGTCTGTACGCACTTAGCCCCCTCGACGCGCAGTTTCTCGTGCTCGAGGATGCCGGCGACCTTACTCGCGGCGTATACGAGCTTGTATTTCGAGTCGATCTTCTTTAGCAGGTCGTCGATCGATGGGTAACGTAAACCTTCCTCATTCCTATTCATAGCTTCACTCTCCGATCATCTTCATGTAGTTGTGTATCGTTCGCTCCGTCCGTGCGTGCTCGGCCCGGACGATCGCCATAATGCGGTCGGCGGCATTGTGTACGTCGTCGTTGACGACGATATAGTCGTACTTGTGTGCCAGCAAGAACTCCCGCTCCGCCTTTTTCATCCGCTTCTCGATCATGGAAAGCGGTTCGGTACCGCGTTTTTTAAGTCGCTCATAGAGCGCTTTCTTACCGGGAGGCACGAGGAAGATGAAGACGGCATCCTTCATGTGCTTGCGTACCTGAAGGGCCCCTTCGACTTCGATCTCGAGTACGACTTCCTTGCCCTGGTCGAGCTGTTCTTCGACTTTGTCGAGCGGCGTCCCGTAGTAATGGCCGACGAATTCGGCCCATTCGAGGAACTTATTCTCACGGATACGGTTTAGAAACGTCTTTTTATCAACGAAGTAGTAGTCCACCCCATCAACTTCATGATCCCGAGGAGGCCTGGTCGTCATCGATACCGAATACACGAGGTCGTGATTCTTCATCTGGAAAAGCGCGCGTCGAACCGTGCCCTTCCCGACTCCGGATGGACCGGATAGAACGATGAGCAATCCCCGTTCATTGAGTTTCATGGGTGCCTCCTTTGTTCTCTTGTCTTAACTTTCATTATATATGATAAAATGGGTGGTGTAAACCATAATCGCTCGTTTTTTTTGTTGTAGGGCCCCGAACGGGCCGATCGGACGAATAATCGGAGGTTCACATGTCATTCGACGGCTTTTTTATCCACCATCTCATCAAAGAACTGAACGGCGAGCTCGCTTCTGCTCGCCTCGAAAAGGTCCAACAGAAGGATGATACCCGTTTCCTTTTCACCTTCTATCGCAGCGGGGCGCGCCGGCGCGTCGTCTTTCAGCTCGAGTCGAATCTCTATAGCGTCTACATCACCGGAAAGAATGACCAGGCCCGGCGATCCTCGCAGTTTCTCGAAGCTCTAAAGAAGAACCTCGAAGGCGCGATCCTCCAAAGAATCGAGCAGTACTCGACCGATCGCGTCATGATCTGGCGCTTCCTCGTCCACGATTTCATCGACGGTCCGACCGAAAAACAGCTGATCTTCGAGGCGATGGGCCGGCACTCGAACCTGATCCTCGTCGCCGATGGCCGGATTATCGACTGCTTTAAGCGGATGCACTTCGAGACGGGACGACAGCTGTTACCGCAGGCTCCATTCGCTTTTTTCAAGGCCGTCGGAAAGCCTTTTACCGAGATCGACTACTCGAGAGTCCGTAGTCCGCAGGACCTCGTCAAGGACTACCTAGGGATCTCTCCCCTGCTTTCCTCATACCTTTTCGAAAACCGTCTGATGCCACAGGAAATCGCGATCCGACCGACCAAGGACGTCACCCATAACCGGATCTACGCCTTCGACATCTTCTCCGATCAGGTCGAGAAAAAGACCTATCCCACCCTGAGCGAACTGCTCGATGACCGGATCAAGGAGTCCCGGATCTCGACCAAAAAGCACGAGGCCTTCATCAGGGACCACCAGCGGAAACTATACGAAAAGCGTCAGAAGATCCTTCAGGCGATCGAGGAGAATAAGGACAGGCTCCGGATCAAGGAGGAAGCGGACCTGATCTATCAGAGCGGTCACGACCTCAAGGATTATCTCGCCAGGCTCGATGTCGGAAATAAAACGATCGAACTCGATCCGACGCTCACGCTCAACGAGAACGCCCAGAAGCGATATCGGATCTATCATAAGGCGAAGCGCGGGCTTGCCCACCTAGAAAAAAGAGAAAAGGAAGTCGATGGGCTCATCGAGCTATTCGAGACTTTCGCGACCCATCTCGAACTATCGGGCGCTGAGAACATCGCCGATTTCGAGCGAGAGCTCGTCGACTTCGGTTTTTCAGCGAACCAGGTGCGTAGACCGGGCAAAAGGGGCCGAAAAGAACCGTCCTATCTCGAGATCCATGACGAGAACGCCCGTTATCTCGTCGGCAAGAACAGCTATCAGAATGCCTACATCACGCACGAGCTCGCGCACCGCGATGACTACTGGTTCCACGTCAAGCAGGCTCCCGGTAGCCACGTCGTCTGTCAGGCCGAAACGCTCGGGGAAAAGGAGATCCGCACCGCAGCACTGCTCGCCGCCTATCACTCGAAGCTCCGCTTCTCCGAATCGATAGCGGTCGACTATGCGCGCGTTAAGGACGTTAGAAAACTCCGAGGAAGACCGGGTTACCAGGTAACCTACCGGAACTATCGGACGATCTACATCGATATCGACGAAAAACGCGTGGTCGACCTGATCGGAAAAGCGAAGCGAGCAGTTTAGATTTTTTTTAAGCATATCGAGCGAAATAAGGCAAAACATTTGAAAATTTGCCCGTAATCGATTATGATGGAACTATCTGATAAGGAGGTATGGATATGTCATACGAACTACCGAAACTACCCTATGCATTCGATGCACTCGAACCCTTTATTGACGCTAAAACGATGGAGATCCACTACACGAAGCACCACCAGGGCTACGTAACCAAACTGAACGCAGCGCTCGACAAGCACCCCGAACTCGATACGCCGCTCGAAACCCTGCTCGCGGATCTATCCCTTGTTCCTGCGGATATCCGCACGGCCGTTCAGAACAATGGCGGCGGGCACTTCAACCACAGTTTCTTCTGGCCGCTCCTCAAGGTCAACGACGGTCAGACACCGAAGGGCGAACTCGCGAACGCCATTAACAAGGCCTTCGGATCCTTCGACGCCTTCAAGGAAGAATTCAGCAAGGTCGCTGCGACCCGCTTCGGAAGCGGCTGGGCTTGGCTGATCGTGACACCGAACAAGCAGCTCAAGGTGCTTTCAACGCCGAACCAGGACACGCCGCTAGCCGAAGGCAAACCGATCCTCGGTATCGATGTCTGGGAACACGCCTACTACCTGAACTATCAGAACCGCCGTCCCGACTATATTTCCGCTTTCTTCAACGTCATCAACTGGGACAAGGTCGAAGAACTCTATAAACAGGCCTAAAAAAAGAGCACGCGACTCCGGTCGCGTGCTTTTCCTATACGGTCTTCGTTTCGATGACGGCGTAGTCCCCGTCCTGACGGCGGTAGACCACGTGCGTCCGTTTCGTGTCCTTGTCGAGGAAGACGTAGAAGTCGTGGCCGGATAGTTCCATGGCCGAAATGGCTTCCTCGGAGGTCATCGGCTTGAGTTCGACCTGCTTGTTCTTGACGAGTTGAGTCGCGAGAACTTCCTTTTCGAGCGATTCGGCATCGAACTCCTGGCTGAATGCCTGTTTGATGCCTTCCTTTTCGAGGTTATTCTTGAGCTTATCCTTGTGCCTACGGATCTGCGAGACCAGCTTATCGTTGGCGCGATCGATGGCCGCGTACATGTCGACATCGGATACTTCCGCTCTTAGGACGGTGCTCTTTGCCGGGATGGTCACTTCGACCTTGTGGTGATCACGATATACTTTGCAGACGACCCGAACCTCATGGATGACGTCCGGACCGAAAAAGGAAACGACTTTGTTTAATCTCTTTTCAGCGTAATCCTTGATGGCTTGGGTAGGAACGAATCCGTTTTTCCCTAGGACTTCATATTTCATAGCTCTTCTCCTTTTTTTTATTGATATCTCCGTAGAGCGCGACCACGAAGAGTCGGCCGAACCTTAGCGTATCCAGTAGCTGATAGGTATCAGCATCGATCTCATCGAAATAGATGAATGCAGCGGATGCGCTATTTAGAAACGCGAGGTAGAGAGGCTTTAAAAAGGACATGTGGGCACGCGGATGCGTTCTGTGTTTCGACCGGACGACGGTATAGAGGTCAAGGGCCCCCGCTTCGACCGGTACGTGCTGGTGCAGAATGTCTACGGGATACTTCCGGTAGCACCGCTCACAGATGTGGTGCATTTCTAAGGATAGAAGATCGGAAAAGGATCGGCGCGTCCGCGTCGGTTTTTTGCATGCCTCACATATCATAACAAGCCCTCCTAGTCTATATTAGTCGGGCTTGTTCGTTCTTACTCTTCCTTATAGGCTTCGATGATCTTCGGGATCAGGTTGCCCGGGACCTCTTCGTAACGGAGGAACTCGCGCGTGAATGAACCGCTACCCTGCGTCATCGCCTTGAGGTCGATCGCGTACTTGACGATCTCCGCTTCCGGCACTTCGGCGACGACGACCTGGAATCCGTCGCTCTGGTTCATGCCGAGCACGCGACCGCGCCGTTTGTTCATGTCGCCCATGACGTCGCCGACGTACTGGTCCTTGACCGTAACCTCGACCTTGACGATCGGTTCAAGGATCGTGGGCTGGGCCGTCTTAACGGCTTCCTTGAAGGCGAGGCCGGCGGCGAGCTTGAAGGAGATTTCATTCGAGTCGACCGGGTGGTAGGAACCGTCAAACAGCGTCGCCTTGACGTTGATGACAGGGAAGCCGGCCAGAGGCCCCTTTTCGAAGGTCTCGATCAGGCCCTTTTCGACGGCCGGGAAGAAGTTTTTCGGTACGGCACCGCCGAAGACTTCTTCCGAGAACTCGAAGAGCTCTTTCGTCGGTTCGAAGCGGATCCAGACGTGGCCGAATTGACCGGCACCGCCGGATTGTTTCTTGTGCTTTCCTTCGGCTTCGACGGACTTTTTGATCGTTTCGCGGTAGACGATCTTTTGGTCGTGAACGTCGACTTCGACCTTGAACATCGTCTTCATGCGTTCCATCACGTACCCGAGGTGCGTCATGCCCTGTCCGCCGAGAAGGAGCTGGGCGGTTTCTTTGTTGCGGATGATACCGAAGGTCGGATCCTCGATATTGAGCCTCTGCAAGGCCTGTGAGATCTTGTCCTCGTCGTTCTTGTGCTTGGGGTGGACGGCGACGTAGATGACCGGAGTCGGTATCGGAGCAGATTCGTAGACGATGACGGATTTCGGATCACAGATGGTATCACCGGTATGCAGGCTCTCGATCTTCGCTGCCGCGACGATGTCGCCGGCATGGTAGACTTCGGCCTGGAGCTGGGTCTTTCCGCGCAGCATGAAAAGGTTCATGACCTTGCGGGTTTCATCGCGGTTGGCGATCAGTACTTCCTGACCCGTCCTAAGCGTTCCGGAATAGATCTTGATAAAACTGACCGCGCCTAAAAACGGGTCGACGATCGTCTTGAAGACATACCCGGAAAACGGTTGGTCATCGCTGGTTTCCCGTTCGACTTCCTGGCCCTTACCGTCCGTACCACTGATTTTCTTGAGGGAGTTCGGGGCTGGTAGAAAGTCGTCGAACGTCTTGAGTAGGGCGTGGATGCCGATCGATCTGGTCGCGCTTCCGACGATGATCGGAACGAGTTCACCGGCTACGATCCCGGATCGAAGGGCTTCCTTGATCTGTTCGTCGCTGATCTCTTCCCCAGCAAAAAAGAGTTCTAAGAGCTCTTCCGACGTCTCGGCCACGCTCTCCATGACCATGTTCCTGAGCTCATCGATCTTCGCTTTTTTCTCTTCCCAGATCTCCTCATCGTGCCCGACGCCATCGCGGTAGATGCGGGCTTTCATCTCGATGACGTTGACGTAGCCCTCGAAGTCCTCTTCGTGCCCGATCGGCCAGGAGAAGGGGAGGGTGTTCTTGCCGAGCTTATCACGGATCTCCGCTAGGACTTCGTCGAACTTGACGTTCTCCTTGTCCATCTTGTTGACGTAGATGATGGTCGGTATGTGCCGCATCTTTAGTTCCCGCCACAGTCGTTCCGTGCCGACTTCGACGCCCTTGCTGGCATCGACGAGCAGCACGGCCCCTTTGACGACGCTGAGCGCCTGATTCAAATCCCCGACGAGCTCATCACTGCCGGGTAGATCGAGAAAATTGAATTTTTTATCGTTCCATTCGACGGGAATCAGGCTCATCGAAAGACTGCTCTGCTTGGTCTGTTCCTCGACCATGTAGTCGGAAACGGTGTTCTTTTTTTCGACTTCGCCCTTTTTTTCGATCGCTTCGGTCGCGTAGAGGAATGCCTCGGAAAGACTCGTTTTTCCGGATCCCTGGTGGCCTAAAATCGCGATGTTCCGTATCTCTGATGCCGTATATTCTTTCATCGTTAACCTCCTGTAATCGTTTACGATTTTATATGTTTATTATAGCATACTTTATCGGGTGGAAATAAGCAATGGACCAAAATTGTAAATTTCCCGTAACCTTTCCTGGACGTGATATAATAGGGCCGGTGATGGTATGAATAGATTGCCGATCCGCATGATCGAATGGTACCAGAAAAGGATATCCCCCCATACGCCGCATCGATGTCGCTATACGCCGACGTGCTCGCAGTATGCCAAGGAGGCATACGCGCGCTTCAATTTCTTTAAGGCCTCGTTCCTGGCGACGAAGCGCATTTTGAAGTGCAATCCGCTTTTCAAACCGAAATACGATCCCGTGCCTAAAAAGAAGGCCAAGAAGGGTCGAAAGGAATAGGTCCTTCGCCTTCTTTTTTAGTATGCGCGGGCGAACATGACGGTATGGCGGGCTCTTTTGCCGGTTACCGGGCAGTTCTCTGTGATCATTTCCTGGTCGAAGGGTATGATCCGGGCGGTCGCCATGGTATCCTTCTTGATCCGTTCTTCGGCCTCATCGCCGCTGATGCTCATCTTGACGTACCCGCCCTTTTTGATCAGGGCCTTGAACTCGTCATAGGTCCTAGCTTCATGCGTGTTGGTCGCGACGTGAACGCGGGCCTTTTCGTACATGGCATCGTGGATGTCCTTAAGGATCGCGCCCATGTCGGAATCGATCCGGTCGAGGTCGACCATCGTCTTATTGCGGTCGTGCCGACGGACGATCACGGCTTTGCCTTGTCGCACGTCGCGCGGTCCGACTTCGATCCGTACCGGGATTCCCTTCATCTCGTGCTCGCTGAACTTCCAACCGGGCGAACGGTTACTGTCGTCGAGCATGACGCGGAAGCCCTTATCCTTCAGGCGCTCTTCGAGGTCGGTCGTGGCGCGAATGACATCCTCGTTCTGCCCTTGGATCGGGATGATTACGATCTGCGTCGGAGCGAGATAGGGCGGTAGTACGAGACCCTCGTCGTCCCCATGGACCATGATCACGGCGCCGATCAGGCGCGTCGAGACGCCCCATGACGTCTGGTAGACGTAGCTCATCCGGTTGTTCGTGTCGGCATAACGGATATCGAAGGCCTTGGCGAACTCCTGGCCGAAGTAGTGCGTCGTTCCGGACTGTAGCGCCTGCCCGTCGTGCATCAGGGCTTCGATGCTGTAGGTCTCGATCGCACCAGCGAATTTCTCGCGCTCGGTCTTTCGACCGGTAATGAAAGGCATCGCGAGCAGGTCTTCACCGAGCTTGCGGTACATCTCGAGGATATCGAGCGTTTCCTTTCGTGCTTCCTCCTCGTTCGCGTGCACGGTATGTCCTTCCTGCCAGAGGAACTCCTTTCCCCGCAGGAAAGGGCGCGTCGTCTTTTCCCAACGAACGACGCTGCACCACTGATTGTAGAGCTTCGGCAGGTCGCGGTAGGAATTGATGACCTTGCTGTAGTGGGTGCAGAATAGGACTTCGGATGTCGGTCTTATGATCAGGCGCTCGCTCAAGTCCTCCTTACCGGTCGTAGTAACCATCGCCGTTTCCGGGGCGAAGCCCTCGACGTGTTCCTTCTCCTTTTGAAAGAGCGTTTCCGGGATGAGAAGCGGCATGTAGACGTTCTCGTGGCCCGTATCCTTCAGGGCAGCATCGAGGTGCTTCATGATCCCTTCCCAGAGCGCATATCCATAGGGGCGATAGATGATGAAGCCCTTGCTGTCACTATAATCCATCAGTTCCGCCTTGATACAGAGGTCGGTATACCATTTCGCGAAGTCAACGTCACGAGCCGTGATGCTGTTGACCATTTTCTTATCGTTGCTCATAAGTACTCCTTCTGTTCTATACGTCTTGTTCCATGATCTTTTCTACGACGAGGCGGATACTGCCCTCATCGATGATGATCTTACGTTCACGGTAGAGCTTTCCGACGGCGCGCTTGAACGCCTTCTTGCTCATGCCGAGGATCGCTTCGATCTCTTCGGGCGGGCTCTCGCTCGTCAAGGGAATCTCGCCGCGACGATTGAGATAGGAAAGGATACGGTTGGCATCCTCGTGGATCGCGACTTCCTTCTGGGGGATCAGCGAGCCCGTATAGCCCTGATCGGAGTGATAGACGACCTTGACCTCGACCGCCTCACCGATCCGGTATTTCCTTTTATACATCGTGTGATGGACGAAGATGAACTGGTAGTCATCGGTGACGAGGTCGATGCCCTGATTGCCGATGCGATGGACGCGCGCTTCGACGACATCCTTGCGTTCGAGCGGCTTTTCGGTCGTTAGTGGGACCTCTTCCCGCGCGGCGATCCGGACGACGAATCGCTTTTTGACTTTCAGCGTGCAGAGTATTCGGTCGCCTTCGATCGGCCATAAGGCACGGTCTTTCGGCAGGACATCCTTCGACAATAGGACGTCCTTCGAGATCCCCATGTCCATGAAGCACCCGAATGACTGGGTATCCTTGACGGTGAGGAAAGCGGGTTCGTCGACCGTGATGAGCGGCTCTTTGAGCGTCGCGGCCAAACGTCCCTTCTGGTCGAAGTAGAGAAAGGCATCGACCGTTTCCCCCTGCTCGAGTTCACGGAACGATGTCTCGTTGGCGTGCAAAAAGATTTCACCCTGATCGGATCCTAACATGTAGCCGATATCCGTTTTTCTTTCGACAACGAGTCGATTGATCGCGCCGATTCGAGCCATTCCAACACCTCGTATCCTATCACGTAAAAAGAGAGTGCTCAGGCACTCACTTCTAGCGTTTTCAGAACGTCCTCATAGCGTTTCAGCAGCAAGTCCTTGATGAGATCGACGAGCGGGTCGATCTTCTTTTCAACCTTGAACGTCTCGAGCTTCTCGAAATAGGCAGGACGCAGATCGAGCGGGATCGAGACGGGAAGATAGTCATTCTCAATGAGTATATAGTTCATGACGAGCGTGGCAAGGCGACCGTTTCCATCGAGAAAGGGATGGATCTTCTGGATGCTCGCGTGAGCGAATACCGCTTTACGGATGGGGTCATCCCAATCCTCATCGAGCGCCTGGAAGTACTTGCTCATCCGGTCGTAGACCTTGACATAGTCCGGTGGTTGGTGGTTCGCACCGTAGATCTGGATGTTGACGTTGCGGTAGATGCCGCCCTGGAAGATTCCGTCAACGAGAATCTCATGGATATCCTTGAGCTTTTCTTCATCGAAGGCGACGTTTCGCTTCGCTTCGCGCGCGACGTATTCGAAGGCCTTGACGTGATTCAGGATCTCCTTTTTTTCCCTTTCGCTATACTCGAGTAGATCCTTCGTGTTGAGCAATCTTTTCACATCCTCAAAGGGAACCCGGTTCTTCCCTTCCATGCCGACGGCATCATAGGTATAGACGATGGCGAATTTCTTTTCGACATCCTGAACCTGTGCTTCGTCGCATTCCTGAAGGATGTTACTCAGATTCATGCGCTCTACTTCCAATAGGTCTTTCTCCATAACTATCACCGCTTTCATCTTTGTTACATTATATCATATAACGCTCGGCGTTAACAAGATAAAAAAGGCGAAAAATTCATCGATTCGTAGACATTCCACGCCGTTTCGATCGTACCCTAATAAAATAGAAGGGGGACTCTTTCGAGTCCCCAAAACTGTTTAAATTTATAGTTTAACTACGTTGGCCGCTTGTGGTCCGCGGTCGCCGTCGTTAACGTCAAATTCTACTGAGTCGCCTTCTGCTAAAGTTTTGTACCCTTCGGACTGGATAGCACTGAAGTGTACAAAAATGTCTTTGTTTTCTTCTGACGAGATAAATCCATATCCCTTGTCAGCGTCAAACCATTTTACAACGCCTTTCATTACGATACTCCTTTTTCTAACAATTTTGACAACCTAATGTCTAAGTTCATTATACACAACTCCCCCAGGAATTACAAGGAGAAAAGCAACAAAGTTCAAAATTTATGTAAATTGGCTCTGATATAAGCGGTAATAGAAGCCTTTATGGTCGAGTAGTTGCTCGTGTTCACCCTGTTCGACGATCTTTCCGTCATCGATGACGAGAATGTGGTCGGCATTCCGGATCGTCGAAAGGCGGTGGGCGATGACGAATGTCGTCTTGCCCTCCATCAGCGCGAGCATCGCCCGCTGGATGAGAACCTCGGTATGGGTATCGACGTTCGATGTGGCCTCATCGAGGATGAGCATCCTCGTTTTCGATAGCATGGCACGGGCGATGACGAGTAACTGCTTCTGTCCTTTCGATATGTTCAGGCCCTCATCGGTAAGAATCGTGTCGTATCCGGCCGGCAGACGGCTGATGAAAGGATGGATGTGCGCCGCTCTAGCGGCTCGTTCGACTTCGGCACGCGAGACGTCGCCATTGCCGTAGGCGATGTTTTCATGCACGGTACCATGGAAGATCCACGTGTCCTGAAGGACCATCGAATAGGCCCGACGCAAGCTCTCACGGCTGTAGTCCCTCACGTCGTGGCCATCGACGAGGATGCGTCCTTCGTTGACGTCATAGAAGCGCATGAGCAGGTTGACGAGCGTCGTCTTTCCGCCACCGGTCGGTCCGACGATCGCGACCACTTCTCCCGGGTTCGTCCTAAAGTTTATATCCTTGAGGATGTCGAGGTCGGCCTGGTAACCGAAGGAGACGTTCTGGAATTCGATTACGCCCTTGAAGTCGTGCGTGTCGATCGCATCTTCGGGATCCTTCGGTTCGTCGTCCTGGTCGAGGACGTTAAAGACGCGTTCGGCCGCGGCGAGAGCACGCTGGATCTCGGCGATAACGTTCGATAGGTGATTGATCGGGCCGGAGAAACGGCGTGAATAGAGTGTGAAACTGGCAAGGTTTCCGAGCGTTATGCCGGAAAGGAAATAGAGGATACCGCCGAAAACACCGACTAAAGCGACCGAGAGATTGCTGATGAAGTTGACGGAAGGGCCGACGCTCGAGGCGTAGTAACCGGCTTCATAGGAGGTTCGGCTGACTTCCTCGTTGAGGGCATCGAAACGGTCGAGGACGCTTTCTTCCTGGACGTAGGACTGGATCGTGCGCTGTCCGGTAATCATTTCCTCGGCGAAACCGTTGAGCTCGCCGAGCTTCTGGTTACGGATGCGATACTTCTTCTTGATGATCTTCGAGAGCGTCCTGGTCAGTAGTACGGACATCGGAATGGTTACGAGGAAGACGAGAACGAGGACGGGCGACATGATGATCATCATGATCAAGGAGATCGTTACCGTGATGATGCTCGTGATCACGCCGATGATATCATTGGAAAGGGAGACGCTGACCGTGTCGATGTCATAGCTCATCCTACTGATGATATCACCGGTCTGGTTCCGGTCGAAATAGGCGATCGGAACACGGTTGAGCTTATCGAAGAGATCCTGACGCATGCTATAGACGACGCTTTTCGATATCCGGACCATCTGCACGGTCAAAAGGAACAGCAGTCCGGCACTGGCCAGATAGAATACGACCATGAGCCCGGCGTAGAAGAAAACGCGCGAAAAGTCGACGCCGTTTTCCATGGCGGTAATCGCCCGACCGGTCAGGTATGGTCCGACCAGGGATAGGACATTCGAGGCGACCATCAGTATGAGGGCGATGAAGAGCTTCTGTCGGTAGTAGTAGAGATAGTCCCAGAGCCTGCGCAGGACGTATTTCCTGTTCTTGACCCTTTCGCTGCCATCGGTCCGACCGCGCCCCTGCTTTCCGGCATACATCATCAGCTGTCGCCTCCCTGCTGGTGCGTGGCGATCTCCCGGTAAAGGGAAGAGGATTCCATCAGCTCGTCGTGGGTTCCCTGAGCGACGATTTCGCCTTCGTCGATCAACAGGATCCGATCGGCGTTACGGATGCTCGCGATGCGCTGGGCGATGATGATGATCGTCGTATCGTCGAGCTCCTTTTGTAGGGCCTGACGCATGCGCATGTCGGTATGGTAGTCGAGGGCACTCGAGGCGTCGTCTAGGACGATGATATCGGGCTTGCCGGCGATCGCCCGGGCGATCAGCACGCGCTGTTTCTGGCCGCCCGAAAGGTTCATGCCTCGTTGCGCCATCCGGTGCATGAGCTCGTCTTCCTTGTCGTAGATGAACCCGGCCTGCGCGATTTCCATCGCGAGCTCGATGTCATAATCGGTAATGGCGTCCCGGTTGAACTGGATGTTGCCATAGATCGTGTCAGCGAAGATCAGGTCGTTCTGAAAGACGACGCCGATGCGCTTTCTAAGGGCGTCCTGTTTCAGGTTCCTGATGTTCTCACCGTGATAGAGGATCTCGCCCTCGTCGACGTCATAGAAGCGCATCAGCAGGTTGATCAGCGTCGTCTTACCGGAACCGGTCGCGCCGATGATTCCGAGCGTCTGTCCGGCATAGATCCGGAAATTGACGTCCTTCAGGTTGCACTCCTTGTCGTTGTATGAAAAGGAGACGTTTTTGAACTCGATCAGCGGTTTCGTCGGGTCATCCGGAACGTCGAGATAGCCGTCCTGCATGTCCTTCTTCATGCTGAGCACTTCGTTGATCCGGTCGCCCGATGCCGTCGCCCGCGAGGAAAGAACGAAGATCCTGGTCACGCTCATCATCGCGGTAAGGATGATCGTGAAGTAGGTAACGAAAGCGAGGATCTCGCCTTCCTTGGTAAGACCGAGATCGATGCGGTAGGCCCCCGCCAATAGGACGAGTACGAGTCCACCGTTGAGGATGATGCGCATCATCGGATTGATCCTCGACATCGCGATCTGCGCTTTGAGCTCAGCTTGGATCGTATCGTCGTTCGCTCGGTCGAAGCGCTCGATCTCGTGCTCGTTCATCGAGAGGGCGCGCACGACGCGGGCTCCCGAGATGAATTCCCTGAGCTTGCGGATCATGATATCCATGAACGACTGTGATCGCCGATAGAGCGGTATCCCCTTCCTTGAAGCTAAGTAGATCACGAGCGTGATCAGGGGTAGCATGGCGACGATGATCAGGGTCAGTACGGGGTCGAGCAATAGCGACATGACGATCCCACCGAGTAAAAGGACCGGTGCTCGGATGCCGAGGCGTTGCATGATCGCCGCCGCATTGTAGATGTTGTAGGTATCGGTCGTCATCCGCGAGATCAAGGACGGTCTCGTCAGGGCATCGACCTGGCGGGCCGATAGGTTCTCGATCTTTTCGAAAAGGTCGTGACGAAGCGTCCTGGTCGCCTGGGCGGCGATGCGTTCGGCCTTACGGTTGGCGATGACATTAAGGATCCAACCGACGAGTGCGACCAGAACCATGAGCAGACCGATCAGGTAGAGCGAAGAAAGATCCGTGCTCTCCGATGCCCTTAGCCCCGGAATCGTTACGTCGATCATGTAGGCGATCAGCCAGGGCAAAAAGAGATCGGAGAGGGCGGCGATCGATTTGAATGACAGAGAAACGATGAGCGTCTGCCAGTACGGTTTGATCATGTCGATGATGTATTTCAAGGGTGACACTTCCTTCTTTGAAACTCGTGACGATAACTATTGTCATTTGTTCTTATTTTATGTATAATGGTCTTGCTGCCCCCATAGTTTAATGGCAAAACGCAGCAATGGTAATGCTGAAATACAAGTTCGATTCTCGTTGGGGGCACCATCCGAACAGCCGAGCGACTCTCTCAGGAGTCGCTTTTTTCTTTTTCGGAATCGGCGTAGATATACTCGATCGAACTCGTATACTCGCTAAACGGCAAGGGTTCGTGCAGCGCCTTCATGTGCTCATAGGGGTCGATCAGGCCGTCGAAGATCCAGAAATGACCGATGTGCACGTTCTCGCGGTCAGCGAGAAATGAGGCGTGATCCTTGAGGTGCATGGCGTGTTCGCTCCGTTTGATCAGGTAGACCTTGAGCTTTTCGGGAATGCTCTTACCGCCTCCTTGGCGGATCCTATCGAGCAGTTCGTAGGCCCGAGCAACGTCCTTCTTGAAATAGTGGTAACAGGCGAGCGCGTGGGCGGTTTCGATTCCCTGTTCGAAGCGCATATAGGGGCGGATGTTGCGCCTGAGGATCTTCTGATCGACCGCTTCGTCGGGTTGCTTATCGCCGTACATGACGCCTTCGAGATAGGCATTGATCAGAAGGGCATGGAAGACCGAGTAGTCGAGTTCGGTCTCGCGCAGGACGCGCTTGATCTTAGAAAACAGGAAATCCGTCGTCTCTTCCTGTTCATGAAGGGAGAATACCGTGTACTGATCGATCTCGATCAACTGGAAGATCGGGTCCTCTTTCATGTGCCGGTAGGCGACGAAGTCACCGAAGAAGACGTTGGTCGATAGGAAGAAGGTATACGTATAAAGGCCGCTTAGAAGCAGGGTGAATACCGTGAAATAGACGGTCGTTCCGATCCAGAAAGGGTCAACCGCGAAGATAAGGACGAGCCAAAAGAGGATGAGAACGAGCACGGCGAAGACGATCGTCACGATCGGTCCAGCGAGCAGGGCTTTAGAAAAGCGATCGACCGTTTTCTGATAGGTTTTTTCGTCGTTGATCGGTGCAAGATCGGGAACGACCAGACCGCCGAAAAGAACCCAGAGCCGAGGCCGAACCGTAAAGCGCCAGCCCTGCTCCGTCCGATAGAAAACGAAAATGGTCAGGTAGATGGCCCTAAGCCGGATCTTCTGCAGCCTGAAAGCGAGAAAATGGCCGAGCTCATGCAAAGTCAGGGTGATATAGAAAACGAGGATCAAAAGAAAAAGGACACCAAAGAAACCGTATCCCTCTAGACCGGATCGGATCGTCTCGATATATCCCTGGTAAACCGAAAAAGCCATAAAAAAACCGATGAAAAGCGCGATCGAAATGAACCTTATGGCCTTGATGAATGCTTTCATGTCGTCCTCCCGTTTGCTATTATAGCACGATTTGCCGCAGAAAAAACGCCTAGAGAAATACTTGACAACCATTTTGAAATTTGCTATCATTAATAAGCACGAACACGTGGGCGTCGTATAATGGTTATTACACGTGCTTGCCAAGCACGAGATGGGGGTTCGATTCTCCTCGCCCGCTCCATCCGATCGAACTCGCACGCTTTCGTGCTGAACCGGGACATGCCGCCCGGTTTTTTATTATTCGAGCTTCGGATAGTCCTCGTGATAGGCGATCTTGATCTCGAGAAAGCGCTCGAGCTCGTGGATGATCTGATAGAGAGTCGCTCGCGTCTCGAACTCGGAGCGCGTCTGCGGCAGTTCCCTTTGCCGGTATTCATTCTTCATCTTTTCGAGTTCTCTTCGTGCCGGCGTAGCCCGGTCGGTCGTACCGATCAGGCCGATTATCCGCTCGATGAAAAGGGCGATCTCAGCCGTGTGCGCGTGCTCTTCATGGATCCGTTCCGCCAGGTCGTACATGTCGTTGACCGTCTTGATCTGGTCCTTACGCATGGAAAGGTAGTTGAGATAGCGGTGGTCATTGTCGAAAAGGATATCGCTATCTACGAGCTTCGCTTCGTCCATCATGCGCTGGATCCGTTGGTTGATCAGGCGGTAGTGCGTGCGGAACTCTTCGGCCATCTCACCGTCTCTTAATACGAGCACGAGGACATAGAGGTGGTCCTTAAGAAGGGTATCGAAGCGGGAAATGAAGCGCTTCATTTCCCTTTCCGCGAACGAGGGATAGAACGTGTTGAATGGCAGCGCGATAGCGAGCGCGACACCGATCAAGGCGAACTCGTTGACGATCAAAGCTTCCGAGAACTCGCCTTCCGTAAGCAAGTGCGTGACAAGGACGAGTGAAGGGACGATCCCAGCGGACATACCGAAAGTCCATGACAGGTATGCGAAGATAAAAACGAAGGCACTAAAGACGCTGAAATGATAACCGAAAACAATGAAAAAAAGCGTCGCTAAGGCAATTCCGATCGTTGCGTTAGCGAGACGCAAAAACGCGAGACGAACGGAATCGCGCTTCGTTAACTGGATCGAAAGGAGCGCGAGCAGTCCGGCTGTAAGCCAGTATTCCAGATTCAAAAGGTGGGCGAAAGAACTCGCCAAAAGCGCGACGAGCCCCATCTTGATCGCCGTGTTCAGTCGTCTCATCGTTTTTCACTCGGTTCGCTCATGCGCTTGTACTGTTCATAGAACTGCTCGATTTCCTTGGCCGTAAACGGGGCTTCCTTGCGCTCGATCCGCCGGATCAGGTCCTTGAGCTGGCTTTCGATGATCGCCTTGATCTCCGTGGGATAGGACATCTGATGCCCGTGAATCTCATACTCATAGCGATCGAGAATGCGGTATGTCCCGTCGGGATAGACCTTGACGTCGAGATCGTAGTCGATGTACTTGATGGCTTCCCCGTCATAGAGGTAAGGACTCGAAAGATTGCAGTAGTAGTAGACCCCATCGGGTTTAAGCATGGCGATGATATTGAACCACAGTTCGCTATAGAAGTAACAGATGGCGGGTTCCCTCGTGTTCCAGCTCCGACCGTTGTTCTCGATGACGTGCGTGCGATTGTTCGCCGTCACGAGGACGCTGTCGTCCTGATAGAGCACGATCGCTCTTCTCCAGATGCGGTGCAGCCTCTGGTTGTGCTTATAGCTGTGAATCGGTACTTTCATGCCGGTTGATAGTTTCATGCGGACCACCTCGAATGATGCCTTTATTATATCACGGAATCGGCCGATTCAGGGTTCAAGTGCCTTCATACAAACGCCTGATCCTGCCGGATCGGATCCGATAGATAAAGCCTTTCTCGATCCCGTTTACGCGGTAGTGGACCGCGATCACACCTGCCCTCTGTTCGACCGTGACGCTTTTTGCCTGTAGGCTCTCCTTCGCCTCGATGAGTATCCGCTTCGCCTTGGAATCGAGCATCCGGACGCGATCGCTCGTCAGAAAGAGGTGTCCGAAGATCGCATTGATGAGCGTTAGAGCCTCTTTCTGTGCGTCTTTTAACCGGTTATCTTCCTTCCTAAGGATAAAGACGTCGGGGTCGTTATAAAAAACGTGTCCGTTGAGTTCACGTCGATAGATCGTGTTCAGGATCGTCCGCTTGGTCGAGATGCGCTCGCGGTGAAGCCACCTCATGTAGAAGGCGTCATCGAAGGTGAGCGAGACATCGGGTCCGATCCTGGCATAGTCGACGAGCCCGAAGCCGCTGGCAAGCGGCATGCCGCACCCGAGGATATAGACGTCATGCAGCGTCTCTCGCAGGAATTCCATGCTTTCGCGCATGGCTTCCGCGCGCGTACGGTCGGGTCGCGCTAACAGCGCAGCGGCATAGAGGAAGTCGAGCTTGAAGAACTTGAAGCGATAGGTTTCGACCATCTGTCGTAGGACCCTTTTCAGGTGGTCCTTGACGTCCTTTCGCGTCATGTCGAGGGCGTAGAAGCCGCTCCAGTTCGAACCGGCCATGACGGGGTTCCCGTGTTCGTCCTTGAGCAGGTACTCACTTTTTTCGGCGAAGAGCCTGCTCTTCTTCTCACAGACGAAGGGAGCGAGCCAGATACCGGGTAACCGTCCTTTTTCCTCGATCCGCGCCACGAGCGGCATCAGACCCCCTGGGAATCGGTCGGGATCGACCGAAAGCCAATCACCGATCGCCTGCTGGTAGCCGTCATCGATCTGAAAGAGCTGATCATCGGGATCACCCTCCTCGAGGTCGGCCATGAGCTTTTCCTGGTCGATGTTCTGTCCGTGCCGGTACCAGGACGTATATCCGGTTAGAATCGGCCTTTCGCCGATCCTTGGAAGCCGCTTCAGATAGCTCGCGAAGACCTCGTCATGCGTGCCCTGCACGCGGATGAAGTGAAAGACCTTGAAGGGGCTTTCGATCATCCGTTTCGAAACGTCGCTTTCTAGTCTCAGCTCGCCCTTTTTCAGGTCGTAATAGATGATCAGAAAGGCCCGATGGTCGTTCAGGGAACCGATCAGCTCGTGATATCCGTCGATCCGGTAGGCATAGGTATAGCCGTGTAGAAGTTTCTTTCGATAGGTCGTATAGTTCGTATCGCCGTACTGATCGAGCTGATAGGAAGCGATGAGCGGTCGCGGAACGTGGTCGAGACCGCGCATGCGCTCACTTGGTCGGTAGAGCTTCGTCTCGGTCCAGGACTGATAGCCGTTCGGCATAAAGCGCGTGCTCTCATCGTAGCGGAGTTCCTCAGCGAGCGAGGCGGAGATGAGCGTGATCCGCTTTTTAGGGATGACCGTAAGCGCGACCTCTATCCCGTGCTCGATCGGCAAAACCTCGCGCTCGATCACAAGATCGGCATTGGATTCGCTCGTAGATAGCGTTCGCCCTGCGATCCGGTATTCGATATTCGCTCTCATCCTTCGATCACGTCGCTCTTTCCGATTCCCGTTAGGACCTTCTTCTCATCGTAGGCGGTCAGAATGACTGCTCCGGCGACAGAAAAGGCGATCGCGAGCATAAGGGCGATCCGGTAGCCGAGTCCGATTTCGGTACGGATCGTCGCGACCGACGTAAAAAGGAGCAGGGATAGCGACTGTCCGAGCTTGAAAGCGAAGGTACGGGCGGCGAAAAACATCCCCTCCCTGTTCTCACGCGTCACGATACTGTCATACTGGGCGATATCGGCGACGATCGCTTGCGGGAGGATGCCGAGGATCGCCATCGGCATGGCCGCGAGAACGGCGATGATGAACCCGTATACGAGGTTGGAACCCGGCACGAGCCCGGAAAAGGCGGCGACGACAAAGGCGAAGGCGAACATAAGGAAGGCGTAGATGACCATCCGTTTCTTGCCGATTCTTTTGCTGATGAGATTGACGGGAAAATAGAACAAAAAGGACGTCATCGTCACGACGATAAAAAGGAGCGAGATCATCGACTCCTCGAGCTCGAGGAGGCTGACGATGAAAAACGGCAGGCCGATCTGAAAGAGGGTTAAAGCGATCCAGTAGAGGATGTCCGAAGCGACAAAGATCCGGAAGTCCCGATTCCTAAATGTCTTCAACAGTGACTCGAACGCCTTCGATTCGCTCGGAACATAGCGGACGTAGTCCCTTTCCCTGATCAGGAACGCCGGGATCAGCATGAATAGAAGGGCGAGAGCCGATAGACCGATGAAGGTCATGCGGATCGCGCTCATGCGCTCGATACCAGCGGATATGAGCGTATCCCAGATGAACGGAGCACCGTAGGCGAAAGCCGTACCGATAATGAACGTAACCGAGATGAAGGTCGAAATGTTGATCTTGTCGTTCTGATTCCGACCGAGCTCAGGGATCAGCGCGTTATAAGGGGTACAGTAGAGGGTCATAAAGAAATAGAAGAGTATGACCGAAAAAAAGAGCCAGGCATTGTTGGCCAGTCCGACGGAAGGCGTCGGTGACACGAAGACCATGACCGTGAAAAAGGCGAACGGGAAGGCAGCGATCCGCATGAACGGGATACGCCTTCCCCGCGGACTGTGACTGCGGTCCGACCAGCTCGCGATCAGCGGATCGGTGAAGGCATCGAAGATCCTTCCGAAGGCGGTAATGACCCCGGTGATCGTGAAGACCCCGAGAACGACCGTCCCCTGCGAGACGTAGACGTGATGGCCGAGATCGAGCAGTTCGTCGTCGACCTGATAGAAGTAGACGAGCCAGTTCGTGATGATCCCCGCTAGGATCGACCAGCCGAGCTGTCCGATGGCGAACGTCCACATGATCCTTTTCGATACGCGTTTCATGTCCTACCTCTTTTTTGTTCTAGGATTGTCATGTTTCCATTTTAACACCGGAACTCGTGCTTTTTAAAGAGAGGATTAAAAAAAGTCCGAGGCGATTCGGACTTTTATCCCTTGGCGATGCTGCGGTGGTAATAGCCATCCTTTTCTGACGGCTCAAAGCCCATTCTACTCAGATAGCGCTCATGGATGGGGTGTCCCTTCCTACTGATCAGTTCGGTAAACCCCCTGTTCAAAAAGTAGTCCTTCCGCGTTTCGAAAAGAAAGGTTCCCATCTTGAAATCGCGATAGCGAGGAATCGCGTAGTCGATCAGGATCTCGAGCGTCCTGGCATCGACGATCCGGCAGACGAAAACGCCCGCCGGAATCGTATTCCTTAGGATGAAGAACCTCAGGTACTCCTCGTTATCGATATCGCTCGGAACATCGATATAGAGCGCCATGTTATCCTGATAGAAGCTCATGAAGTATGCGAAGTATTCGTTCTTCCGTGTCACTTCGAGAAGCGTGAAATAATCCTTTTTCGTATACATCTGATAGAGGTAGTAGAGATTGACGAGGATGATGCCGGCATTAAGGATCGCGATCGGAACAGAAGCGATCAGTACGCCGTAGATCAAAAAGACCAGCGAACCGGCCGTATTGATCCACCTGAGCTTTTTGACCGAACTCATCAATAGCGAGATCAGGATCGTAAAGGAAGCGGCATAGCCGATCCATTCGGTAACCATGTGATCATCCTCTTTCCTGTTTACGATTATCCCACGTTTCTTCATTTTAAAACAGTGAGATGCTCTAAAGAAAAGCGCTAGTCCCTATCGCGATCCGGTTATCGTCCATAGATCCGGTTAGCGATAGAGGTCGAGATAACGCTCTGTTTTCCGTCGACATCGACCGTAAGTACACCGTTGAAATCATCCTTCGCGACGACCCTGATCCTCGATCCGATGCGGATCCTATAGCGGTCCATGTGCTCGAGAAAAGTGCGCTCGTCAATAACGCGACCGACGGTCATGACCGCGCCCGGATCGAGGTCCTTTAAGGATCGCTGAGAGGTTTCGGGGTGAGAACCGTCCGGTCGGGGTATGGCGTTGCCGTGGACGCAGTAATCGGGACGGCCGAGAAAGCGGTCGATGCGGTCGATCAGCTCCTCCGATGAGGCGTGTTCGAGCTTTTCGGCCTCGTCATGGACATCCGTCCACGAGTAGTCGAGCTTCTCGACGAGAAACACCTCCCATAACCGGTGGTTCCGTACGAGTCGCTCGGCTTCCTGCAACCCATCGGTCGTTAGGGATACGCCGCGATAGCGCATGAACGTGACCATCCGCTTCTTAGCGAGCCTTTTGACCATTTCATTAACCGTCTGATCCGTATTACCGACCGCCGTAGCGATGTCGGTCGTCCGTGCGAGTTTACGGTCGCGTTCTACCGTCAGCTTGTATATGGTCTTTAGGTAATCCTCTTCAGCTCGGTGCATCGGGGCTCTCTCCTTTCATATCGCTAGTTCCTGAACTTTCCGGTCGAGATACCGTTTGCCCGTACCGGTCAGATAGACGTTTCCATCGGTCACGTGGACGTAGTGATCGTGGAGTCCTTTTTTGATCATCTTTCGGTATTTCTTCGTCGTCCAGTTCAACTCGTAAGCGATGCGATCATAGGCGATTTCCTTAGGATCCGTATGGTTGTCGACGTGCAGAAGGAGGATCATGTAGGCGAATCGATCCCTTAGTCGCATCCTCTTCCAGATCGTCGATAACAAGCCCCTTCGCGGCTCAAGGACGAGCACGACGAGAAGCGTTAGCAGCGTCATCGATGCGATC
>JBKHFR010000003.1:0-34837 GCA_046540115.1 Acholeplasmataceae bacterium
CCTATTCGACGAAACAGAAAACCTATCTATGGGAAGAAGTGACGCGCCTAGAAAACCCGCATCGGTACTACGTCGACCTCTCACAAAAACTGTGGGATATCCAGCAGGAACTCATTTCGTCCCATACCAAAGCTAAAAGCACATGAGCGCAGAGAAAAAGACGGTTCACATCGTGCTCTATGAACCGGAAATACCGCAGAATACCGGCAATGTCATGCGTACGGCGGTGGCGATCGGTGCGAAACTCCACCTGATCGAGCCCCTCGGATTTCGCATCGATGAAAGGCGCCTAAGACGGAGCGCGCTCGACTACTACGAGGATATCGACTACGCGATCTACCCCGACTACCAGGCGTTTAAGGATAGGAATAAGGGCAGCTATTTCTTTTTGACGCGCTACGGGAAAAGGACGTATTCAGCGTTCGACTTTTCCTCCGTAGAGCCGCCGATCTATCTGATTTTCGGTAGCGAGTCACGGGGCATCGAACGAAAACTGCTCGCCTCGAACCTCGATCAGTGCTTCCGGATCCCGACCACGGATCGAGTGCGCTCTTTGAACCTGTCCAATGCGGTCGCGATCGTCTGTTACGAGGTCGAGCGCCAGTTGGACTTTCCCGGACTTCATAAAACGGAACCGGATTCCCGCAAGGGTCCGGATTTCCTCGACCAGTTTATCGGAGATGACACGTGACCATGAAAAGCGATCACCAACAGTCAATCGGCGAAGAAATCGCCAATGCGATATCGCACGGCGTCATGGCGATCTTCGGTATCGTCGCGCTTATCCTTTTGTTGATCAAAAGCACGTCGGCGCTCGAAGCGCTCACCGCGACCATTTTCGCCTTCGGTATCATCATGCTCTATACTATGAGCACGCTCTATCACGCCCTGACGAACAGGACGGCTAAGGCCGTCATGCGTCGCTTCGACCACCTGTCGATCTACCTTCTGATCGGAGGAACTTTCGCCCCGCCCTTGTTGCTGCTACCGGGTTTGCGGTCACCGTTTCTCGGGATCGAAGGCATGCTCAGTACCGGACTCACTCTATTCATCGTACAGTGGGTTCTCATCGTGATCGGCGTCGTTTTCAAGAGCATATGGATCGGACGATTCCCCCGGATCCACGTTTTCTTCTACCTCGCCATGGGCTGGAGCGCGCTCGTTTTCATCCGAGCTCTGATCGACTATGATCAGAGCGCATACCATTACGTCCTTTTCGGAGGGATCGCCTATACCGTCGGCGTCGTTTTCTACACGATGCCCCGGATCCGCTATTTCCATTTCGTCTGGCACGTGTTTACGAGCATCGGAACCATCCTACAGTTCATCGCGATCTACGCTTTCCTGTACTAATATGAATATAAACTCACATAGTTGTTGAATTCAACTTGAAAATACGATATGATGGATGAGAAGGAGCGAGATAAATTATGAAGATCATAGCAGTTAACGCAGGTAGTTCATCGTTGAAATTCCAGTTACTCATCATGCCCGAGGAACGCCTGATCGCCCAGGGCCTCGTCGAACGCATCGGCTCCGATGAAGCCGTCTTCACCCTGAAATTCAACGGCGACAGGACCCGAAAGACGCACCCCGTAAAAGACCATAAGAAAGCCGTCGACCTCGTAGTCGAAGGGCTGATCGAACACGGTATCATCACTGAACTCGAGGAGATCGACGGCGTCGGTCACCGCGTCGTTCAGGGGGGAGAACTGTTCAAGGACTCGGCCTTGATCGATGATGAGGTCATCGAGAAGATCGCCAGCCTAAACGACCTAGCTCCCCTGCACAATCCGGCCAACATCACGGGAATCGTGGCTTTCCGCAAGGCTCTACCAGAGGTGCCGCAGGTCGCTGTTTTCGATACGACCTTCCACCAGACCATGAAAGAAGAGGCCTACCTCTACTCGATACCCTACGAGTGGTACGAGAAGTACGGCATCCGCAAGTACGGTTTCCATGGCACGAGCCATCAGTACGTCTCCGAGCGCGCCGCGGTACTGCTCGATAATCCCAAGGCCAAGGTCATCGTCTGCCACCTCGGAAACGGCGTGTCCCTGTGCGCGGTTGATGGCGGGAAATCCGTCGATACCTCGATGGGCTTAACGCCGCTCGAAGGAATCCCGATGGGGACGCGCAGCGGTAACGTCGACCCTTCGGTCCTCGCACTCGTCGCTAAAAAGGAAAACCGCACGATGCAGGAGGTCCTAGACGACCTGAACAAGCGTTCGGGCTACCTCGGGGTCTCGGGTTTTTCCAACGATTCTCGCGATATCGTCAATGCCATGAACGAAGGAAAGAAGAGAGCCGAGCTCGCGCACCGGATCCAGATCAAGCGCATCGCCGACTATATCGGCAGCTACTATGTCTATATGGGAGGACTCGACGCGATCTGTTTTACCGCTGGCATCGGTGAAAATGCTCCGCAAGTCCGGGAGAACATCCTTAAAGCCGTTAAAGTGCTCGGTATCGATATCGATTACGAGGCGAACGCTAGGAACGGCGAACACTTCATCTCGACGAAAGATTCAGCTGTCAAGGCGATCGTCATTCCGACCAATGAGGAAGTCATGATCGCGCGTGAGGTCATGCGTTTCGAGTAGAATGACCGCTTCAGATGAGCACTCACCGAGTGCTCTTTTTTATAAAAGAACGCCTGGAACGCCTGCGAAACCTATGATTAAGGAGCGAATCGTGTTAGAATAGTAGTATTACAGGAGGAACCTCGATGAATGAACACATCCGAATCGGCGACACCGTCCGTCTAACCATCAGGCGACTAGGAATCAATGGAGAGGGCATCGGCTATGATCAAAAGATGGCCATTTTTGTCGATTACGCCCTACCCAATGAGGTCGTCGACGTCGAAATCACGAAGGTTTACTATAATCGTGCGCTCGCCTCCATCAAGAAGATCATCCGGGAAAGCAAGGAACGCACCGAGCCGTTTTGTCCCGTGTTCGGACGCTGCGGCGGTTGCCAGGTCCAGCACTTAACCTATGAGCGGATGCTCGTAGAAAAAAGGGATATCCTCCTCCAGGCGCTCAAGCGCTATGTCTATCCGACGATCGATCCTGTGACCGTCGGCGAAACGATACCGTCCCCTCTTTCCAAGAATTACCGCAACAAGGCCTCGCTACCGGTCATGCGGATCGACGGCAAGAACGTCTTCGGCATGTACGCGAAGGGGTCGAACGACTTCGTCCGGATCGAGTCCTGTCCCGTTCAATACGAGCGCGTCAATGAGCTCCTACGGACCCTGACGAAGCTCATGGATAAGCATAGGGTGCCCGCGCTCGACAGCAAGAAGCGCGGTACGGTGAAATCGCTCGTTATCAGGTATTCCAAACGCAGTGGTCAGGCACAGGTGACATTCGTAGTTACGCGTCGTGATAGCCGGCTAGCAGCGCTCGTAAGCGAGCTCATCGCACGAGAAAAGGACGTCGTTTCCGTTTTCTCGATCATCAAGGGCGACCAACGGCGACACGGTTTCCAATCCGATGACGTCGAGCTCCTATACGGAGAAGAATCCATCATCGAATCGCTCGATCACTTCGAATTCCAGCTCCGACCGGAGAGCTTCTTCCAGCTCAATACCGAACAGGCGTCGCACTTTTACCGCACGATGCGAAAAATGGCGGGACTCGAAGCCTATGAGATCGCCATCGATGCCTATGCAGGGCTCGCACCGGTTAGTCACTACATAGCCGGTGATGCCAAGCAGATCTATGCGATCGAGATCGACCCGGTCGCCTGCACCTATGCCAAAAAGAGCCTGCTGGACAACCGGATATCCAACGTCAGAATGATCCAGGGCGACTTTAAAAAGGCACTATCCGGGCTTAGGAAGATGAGTGTCGACGTCACGTTCTTCGATCCACCACGGACCGGATTGGGTAAAGAGACGATCGATCTGATCAAACGGGTCACCCCGCAGCGCATCGTCTATGGTTCGTGCAATCCCTCGACGCTCGCTAAGGATATCAACCTCTTACAGCAACAATACGACCTGGTCGAAGTTGTACCACTCGATATGTTCCCCTACACCTCCTTAGTCGAGAGCGTCAGTCTATTGGTCCATCGTGCATAGTACCGGTACGAACGTGGCCCATCACCCTCGCCTAGGATCGAATCGAAAACCGCCTCTAAGGCGTATCAGAGCCAACTGGAGGCTGTTGCCTATGGAAATCATCGTAACCATCGTCGTCATTGTTATGGCCATCGCCTTCTATATAGAGGCGCTTTGAAAACCGGATGAACCCGACGACCACTATGATGGCGACGAGAACGACTTCTAGTCCATCTTCTAGCCGGAGCAGCATATAACCAGGAAGAAAAAGAAGCGCTCGCTTTGATCCACCGTCTTTCCATCATCTAAATACGGCACGATGATGCGCTTAAAAGCACATTCGAACTGCTTTTCCAACGGGGGTTCCTGATCCTCGATTCAGAAGAGCTGACCAGAGGTTTACCCCTTTCGGTCAGCGAGCACACGAGCCGTAAGACAAAGGAGTATGAATATGAAACGCACATCCTTAGCGATCCTGGTCTGTCTGACTACGATTCTACTAGTCGGTTGTAACCGGGGAGAGGAATACGACGAAGAGAAGATCGAGGACCTTTTCGACCGTCTTTCCGTCGACACGAGCGCCGTGATGGCTAATCGTAGCGGTAATGAGGAGAACGACTCTTTCGATCAAACGGAAATCTATGACGCGAGCAATCGCGAGAAGATCGTCTTTCACTTGATCACGACCTCCGATAACGTCGCTGAACGTCGCGACGAAATGATCATGGTGACCCCTGATTTCATCTATCGGACGAGAACGATGAAGCGCTACACCCACGACTACGACCCCTATAGCGACCGGGACTTCGCGGCACTGATCGAGCGCTACTGCACGCTCATTGATCTTAGCGATCTTTCCCTCTCTCACCTCGAAGAACTCGCTTTGAGCATGAGCGAAGCCGAGCGATTCCGTGCCGGTAACAGCCACGTTCTGCGCGGCATCGTCGAAAAAGACGATACCCCCGATGGCATGGTCGATGCCATCGAGTTCGAGTATGCCGACGACCGGTTGCTCGAGCTCGGCTTTAGGCGCGAATACGACCGTCGGTCGACCAAACAAGAAAGCAACCTCGTCAGAGCGACGTACTACTATTTCACGCCATCGCTCTTCGAGGAATTCCCTGATCTCGATGAGTTCACAGACGCATGAATAGGCAGGTATCGGCATGAATGAAATCCTATTTCTAGAACCGCTTTTCAAAGAACGGATCTGGGGTGGCAACAACTTGCAACGACTCTTCGGATATCCCCTCGAATCCGAATCGATCGGCGAATGCTGGGGCATATCCGGTCATGAAAACGGTTCTTCAACCGTCAGGAACGGCCCCTATGCGGGTATGACTCTAGC
Organism: Acholeplasmataceae bacterium; assembly: GCA_046540115.1. Taxonomy (GTDB): domain Bacteria; phylum Bacillota_I; class Bacilli_A; order Acholeplasmatales; family Acholeplasmataceae; genus RECG01. The sequence goes on from JBKHFR010000003.1 coordinate 5,418, forward strand.
TGAAGTCTATCAGCAGGATCGCGCCCTTTTCGCCCACTTTGAAAGCGATCGCTTCCCGATTCTAACCAAGATCCTTGACGCGAACCAGGACCTGAGTGTCCAGGTCCACCCGAGTGACGAAACGGCACGAAAAAAGCGCGGCGAAGCCGGTAAAACCGAATGCTGGTACGTCATCGCGGCAACAAAGGACGCCGCCATCATCGAGGGACATACGGCGCTAACGCCAGCGCACTTCCGAGCCATGGTCGAACGGGAAGCCTGGGACGAACTTTTCGTTAAGCGCCGTGTCGAAAAAGGCGATTTCATCTATATACCGGCGGGTACGGTGCACGCGATCGGCAAGGGGATCGTCGTCTTAGAGACTCAGCAGTCCTCGGATACGACCTTTCGTCTCTACGACTATGATAGAAGGGATCGATCCGGTAAAAAGCGCGATCTGCACATCGATGACGCGATACGCGTCGCAACCATTCCTCATCGCACGCATTCCGTGCAACCGACCGTAATCGCTGATGGCCCGAACGCCGTGACGAGGCTGATCGAAACGCCCTATTTCACGGTCGAACACTGGCGCATCCGAAGCGAGCGCTCGACTCAGCACGCGTCCTTCAAACTGATGAGCGTTCTATCAGGAAAGGGAAACATCAACGGTTCTAGCATCGCTAAGGGCGACCACTTCATCGTAACGGCCGAAACGAAAGCGATCGAGGTCAAAGGCGACCTCGAGGTCATCGTTTCCTATCCATAGACCATATAAAAAGGAGAATAGGCATGAACACATGGGATCTATCCGGACTCTACGAAGGGTTCGATCAACGCTATGAGAAGGACCTGACCGCTCTTGATCGCGCCATGGATGACTATAAGTCATTCATCGCCAACGAGGAAGGACGAGACGACGTCACACTGATCGAAGGATATCTCTCTCGCAGGGAGGATATTATCCAGCGCGTCATGACTCTCGGCAGCTATGCGCGGCTCACCTGGGCGACGAACGTAAACGACCAGGTCGCTCCCGTCTACCTCGCGAAAATCCAGCGCATCATGCAGAAAGCGACCGCGGAAGACGTTCGTTTCTCGCGGCATCTCGCCATGCTCGATCTTTCTGAGCTGGCCGAAAAGAGCGCGAGCATCGCGACCTATTCCTACATCCTCAAGCGCGAGCAAAAGCAAGCCGAGCACCTACTGAGCGAAAAGGAAGAAGTGCTCTACGCCAGGATGCGCGAACTCGCTTCCGGTTCCTGGTCCGATCTACAGGGACTTCTAACGGCGAATCTCAGCGTCCATTACCGCGATCGCACCATGACCCTGAGCGAAGTAAGGAACCTCGCCTATGACCATGACGGCACGGTACGAAAGGATGCCTATGAGGCCGAAATCAAAGCCTATGAGGGAATCGATGATGCCGTTGCCCTAGCCCTTTCGAACATCAAGCGCGAAGTCAAGACGCTCGATGACTTTCGCGGCTATAAGAGCACGCTCGACAAGACGCTCTTTCAGTCGCGACTCGACCGAGATGCGCTCGACGCCATGCTTAGGACGATGGAGGACTACCGGCACCACTTCGCCCGTTACCTGCAGGCGAAAGCCCGATACCTCGGCCACGAGGGTTCGTTGCCGTTCTATGATCTCTTCGCTCCCGTAGGGAAGATCGAAAAGACCTATAGCTACGAAGAGGCTCAGGATATCATCAAGCGCGCCTTCGCAGGCTTTAGCGATAAGCTCAAAGCCTTCGCACAGAAAGCTTTCGACAGGAAGTGGATCGACCTCGAACCGCGTAAAGGCAAGCGCGGTGGAGCCTTCTGCAGCAACCAGCCACAGATCAAGGAAAGCCGGATTCTAACCAATTTTACCGGTTCGCTTTCCGACGTCCTAACGCTATCCCACGAACTCGGACACGGCTATCACGGCGATGTCATCAGCAACAACAGACCCCTTCACTGGAGCTATCCGATGCCGCTAGCGGAAACGGCGTCGATCTTCTGTGAGACGATCGTAAACGAGCACCTCCTGGAAACGATCGATGACCCTAAGGCGACGATGGCGATCCTTGAGAATGCCCTACAGGGAGACACCCAGGTCATCATCGACATCCTATCCCGCTTCTATTTCGAAACGGATGTCTTCCGCCATGCTGATGGTCCGATCCCTAAGAACAGGCTCAAGGACATGATGGTCCAAGCCCAGAAGAAGGCCTACGGCGACGGCCTGGACCACGACTACCTACACCCGTACATGTGGCTCAACAAGCCCCACTATTACAGTGCCGGACTGAACTTTTACAATTTCCCCTACGCCTTCGGTCTCCTCTTCGCTAAGGGGCTCTACGCCGAATACAGGAAGGATAAGAAGCGCTTTATTTCCGCCTATGACGACCTGCTCGCCATGACGACCAAGGCCGATGTCAAGGATGTCGCTAAGACGATGGGAATCGACGTGACAAAGAAGGATTTCTGGTCGAGCTCACTCGAGCTGATCCGCCGGGATATCGACCGGACGATCGATCTTCTTAAGCGAAATGGCTGAGACGAAAAAAAGAAGGTCGATAACGTCCGGACCTTCTTTTTTCTAGGAAATTATATGATATAATAGTTACGGATCCATCGGGTTGAGCGCATTCCAAAACGAGGTGACCGGTATGCCCGTCGTACAGTTCGGAAACGTCTTTTACTTTTTTTACCTCATCATGGGTACCCTCGCCATCCTAGCTACCATTCGGCTTTTGAAAAACAAGAGCGATTCCTATCGCTACTGGTTCCTTTTTGGCGTCCTCGTTTTCAATTTCGCCCTCCACTATTTAAAGATCTTCATATATCCCTATACGACCCTGGATTTCCCGTTGCATAAGGTTTCCCTCGAAAACGTCTGTGCCGTCAACAGCGTCATTTTTCCGATTCTCTTTCTGACTAAGAACAAGACTCTCAAGGACTACCTGGTCATGTCGGGCATGGTCAGCGGTTTCCTCGCCTTCGTCTATCCAGCGAATGCCATTTCCGACCGGTTCGACGGCGCTTTCTTCGGCCATCAGATGGCGTTTAGCGTCGAGATCATCCGCTTCTACATCTCGCATCTGATCCTCTTCCTCGTCCCTTTCGTCATGATGCACTACCGCATGCACGAGATCAGCATCAAACGGTTTTCACGAGCACCGCTCGTCTTCATCATGGTGCTGTTCATCATCTTCATCAATGAACTCATTCTTGCCATGCTCAACTGGATACCGAAAGCGGACCTCTACGACGTCAACAAAAGGAATCCGTCCTTGATCTTCGGCATGAGCCCGGAATTCAGTCGAGTCGGTTGGGTCCTCCTGATCTTTGTCCCGGAGTTTCTAAAGATCCACCCGTTAACGGGTGAACCGTTTTTTTGGCCGGTCGTCTGGATGGTTCTACCGGTTCTGATCTATACGATGATCATGTCGATCGTATTCTGTTACATCTACGACCGGAACGATACGAAAGCATACCTGAGCAGGAGATTGCACCTCGATAAAAGCCAACAGAGCGAACTGAAATAAAATGGAGGAGAAAATGGAGAAGAAGTCTTACGGATTCGATTACACCAAGACCCACGTCAACTACGTATCCTATTACCGGAACGGCAGCTGGGATGAAGGCGTCCTCGAAGAGGATGATACGATCCGGATCTCGAAGATGTCTACCGGCCTGCACTACGGGCAGCAGGCATTCGAAGGCATGAAGGCCTACCGACGTGCGGATGGACGCGTTCAGCTCTTTAGACCCTACGACAACGCTAGACGCTTCATCAAGTCCTGTGAGCGCTCGATGATGCCGGTCGTACCGGTAGAGAAATTCATCGAGGCGGTCACGCGCACCGTACGGGCGAATATCGATTTCGTCCCGCCCCACGAATCACGGGCGACCCTCTATATCCGACCCTATATCGTCGGTATCGGGCATAATATCGGCCTCAAACCCTCCTCGGAATACGTATTCGGAGTCGTCGTACTACCGGTCGGAACGTACTTCGGGCCGGCGTCAAAACCGGTTGACTTCGTCGTCACCGAGTACGACCGTGCCGCGCCGAACGGCGTCGGTCACGTCAAGGTCGGCGGTAACTATGCCGCGAGCCTCTACCCGCAGTATCACGCGAAAGAGGAAGGGTATAAGGACTGCATCTTCCTCGATCCGGCGACGCATACGAAGATCGAGGAAGCCGGAGCCGCTAATTTTTTCGCGATAACGAAGGACGGAAAATACATCACGCCGAAATCACCGTCGATCCTCAAAGGGATCACCAACGATTCGCTCATGTACATCGCAAGAAACATCCTCAAGATCGACGTAGAACGGACCGATATCTACATCGACGAGCTCGACCACCTCAGTGAAGCCGGTGCCTGCGGTACGGCCGCGATCATCACTCCGGTCGGATCGATCACGAGAGATAAAAAGCGCTTCGTGCTTCCCTATCACGACGAGATGGGCCCGGTCACGCAAAAGCTCTACGACAATCTAACCGGCATCCAGTTCGGCGACATCGAGGATCCGAATGACTGGATCGTCGTGCTCTGACACGACGAGAGGGACCGAATGCGCATTCGGTCCCTCTTCTCGTTTTAGCTCGACTAGGAAGCACTATCCTTTAAAGAAACTCGGTTTACCCTCGTTTTCGATCGAGATCCCTGATAGCAATCAAACCTATCCTTGGCTCGTCCGATCACTCTTGCATCGCTCATCGCTACATCGTCTGATTTCCTCCTGAATGAAACGGATTGTGTTATCAGAGCGGGATTATTTTGTTATAATATGGCTAGAAACGGAGGATCGAATGCATGAGCAACATAGCGAAGGATAGAAGATCGAAAGTGCTACAAGGGGATACCTTTAGGATCGCGCAGGAAGCGAAGACGGCCAAACAAGAAAACGATCGCGTCATCGACGTGACCGTCGGAGCTCTTTTCGATGATGACGGGAGCTTCCATACCTTTCGGTCGATCACCGGAGCGATCCAAAGGATCGAGGACCATCGGAACTACGCCTATCCACCGATCGATGGCGGAAAGCCGTTTCGAGAGTCGCTGATGAGCTGGGTGTTCCAGGATCATGAACAGTGGATCAAGGAGACCTTTAGCGTCGATCTGATCGCCACTCCCGGTGCCTGTGGCGCCTTGCACAATGCCTTTTTGAACTACATGGAACCGGAAGACCGGCTGATCATGCCGGACATCTACTGGACGAACTACCGCGCGATCCTTGCCAATATCGACCGGACATACCGGACCTATCCGATGTTCGAGCAGAATCGCTTCGATCTTGTCGCTCTTAAACGGACGGTCGAACAGGAGATCAAGGGACACGACCGGATCATCCTACTCTTTAATGATCCCGCCCACAATCCGACAGGATATTCCCTTAGCCACTCCGAGTGGCAGGAAGTACATCGCTATGCGAGCGAACTGATCGAATCCGGCAAGCGCGTCACCATTGTCTACGATCTCGCATACATGGACTATGCCGGGGATACCCTAGAAGCGTCCCGCGAGATCTTTCAGACGATCGCTGATGTCCACGAGGACCTCGTCATGCTCTTCGCCTTCAGCGGGTCCAAGAGCTTTTCGCTCTACGGTCAGCGCCTCGGTGCCCTGATCGCGGTAGCGAAGAACCCATCCGAGATCGAGGCCTTTTCCCGGGCGGCGCGCTTCCTAGCCCGTTCGACCTGGAGCTGTCCGCCGGCGACGGGTCTCCGCCTGATCGAGGATCTTCCGCTGATCAAGGACGACTTCATCGCTGAACTGAAACGGGCTAGAGAGACACTGAAGGCTCGATCCGAGATCTTCATTCAGGAAGCGGCCGAAGTTGGCCTCGAGCACTACCCCTACCGGAGCGGATTCTTCGTGACTCTCACCAGCGAGGATCCAGCGGATAGCTATGAACGGCTTTCCGAACAGGGCATCTATGGGATCCCCGTTGAGCGCGGCCTAAGGCTTTCCTTAAGCTCGCTCTCTCTTCGTGATGTGAAGGGTCTAGCGAAGCGCATCAAGAACATCCTATAAAAGGATCTAGGGCGGATGATATCCGCCCTAGATCGCTTTTTTATAGCACCTTCGCCGCTTGTGTTCGATCGTTTCGAAATCCTTCCATTGGTTCTGCATCTGTAGGTTGTTTTCGAGCTCAGGTCCGGTTTCCGCAAAGCGGATCCGGTTTTTTATGCCGAGTTCGATCCCGTCCTCCCACATGATCGCGATGATCCCTTTGCCTTGGTGCTTAGGGTGGATGGCGATGAAATAGAGGTCGATCACGTCGTGCTTCTTCATGGCCCTAAAAAGGCGAAAGATACCGAAGGGTAGGAGCTTACCGTTGTTCCGCTTGTTCGCCCGAGCTAGTGACGGCATCACGAGCGTGAGCGCGACGACGTTCCCGGCTCGATCCGTCACGAACCAGAGGTAGTCGAGCTGAACGAGCGGAATCATCTGCTTGATATAGTAATCCATGACCTTGCGCGTGATGGGAAAAAAGCCATAGATCTGCTCGAAGGCGACGTTATACATGTCGAAGGCCTCATAGATGTAGTCAAAGACCTCCTTTTTCGTCCTGCATTTGATCAGTTGATAGCCGTATCGCTCGCGACTGATCCGAGCGCCGCGACGGACCTTTTCCGGGACTTCTTTAGGCCAGATGATCCTTTTTTCGGTCCAGTCCACGTCCTTGATGAAACCGAGCCGTTCCAGGTGATCCTTGTAGTAGGGGTGGTTGTAGATGGTGATGAACATGTTGAGCTCATCGAACCCCTCGACGAGCATCCCCTGTCGATCGAGATCGGTAAAACCGATCGGACCGATCAGCTCGTTCATGCCTTTAGCCTTCGCCCAGTCGGTCACGGCACCGATCAGTAGCTTCGTGACCTCGATATCATCGATCATGTCGATGCGCGTAAAGCGGGCTTGGGAAAGACCGTGGGCATCGTTTAGCTTGTAGTTGATGATCCCGGCGATTCGGCCGACGATACGGCCGTTTCGGTACGCTAGAAAGCGAATGCTATCGCAGTACTCGTGCGCGGGATTTTTTCGTCTGTCGAAGACCCTGCGCTCGTCGAGCGATAGAGCTGGTACGAAGGCATCGACATCACGATAGAGCTTATTCGGGAATTCGGTGAACTGCCAGGCCTGGCGCCTTGTCTTGACTTCTTTGATCTGATACATGCTCTCAACCTCTTTTCATGAACATATTTTATCGCAATTATTCGAAAACTGCAACGACTAATTAAATCGCTTTAATAAAAACTAGAATATGTTATAATGAACGAGGTTAGAACAAAAACTGAGAACCAAAAGGAGTACACATGAAAGTAGAAAAATTATCGGAAAACCGCGTACGATACACCTTCGACGTAACACCGGAAGAATTCGAGCACGGTCTTGACTACGCCTTTGACAGAGTTAAGGATGATGTAGAGGTCAAGGGCTTTAGAAAGGGTCAGGTACCACGCAGGATATACGATGCCAAGTTCGGTGTCGAAACGCTCTACGAACAGGCGATCAACCACGTCCTGATGCACAAGTATCACGAAGCGCTCCAGGACCCCGACCACGAGATCGTCGGTGAACCTAAGATCGACCTCGACGTTCAGGAAATCAAACAGGGAAATCCCTTCGAAGTCCGGATCGAAACGGCGATCAAGCCACAGGTTACCCTCGGAAACTACAAGGGCGTTACCGTTGCCGTCGAAAAGAAGACCGTTAAGGATGCCGACGTCGACGCCAAGATCCAGGAAATGCTAAGGAAGGACGCGACGCTCGAACCCAAAGAAGGTACGCTCGAAAAAGGCGATACCGCCATCTTCGATTTCGAAGGATTTCTCGACGGCGAACCGTTCGAAGGCGGCAAAGCCGAAAACTACGAGCTCGAAATCGGGTCGAATGCCTTCATTCCCGGATTCGAGGACCAGATGATCGGAATGAAAGCCGGCGAGGAAGCGGATATCAACGTGACCTTCCCGGAAAAATACCAGGCCGAGAATCTCGCTGGCAAGGACGTCGTTTTCCGGATCAAGCTCCACGAGATCAAAACGAAGAAGCCCGAGGCGCTCAACGACGAATGGGTTAAAAAACTAGAACGCGAAGGCATCGAAACCGTCGAGCAGTTGAAGGAACAAATCAAAAAGGAACTCATCGAGCAGAGAGAACAGGAAACGACGAAACGGTTCAACAATGACGTCATCGCTAGAGTGATCGAAGCGGCCTCGGTCGATATCCCTAAGGAAATGATCGACCAGGAGACGGAGAACTACCTGAACAACATCAAGGAACAGGCCAAGCAGTACGGCATGGACTACGAGATGTTCCTGAGCCTGAGCGGGACCGAACCCAAGGCTTTCGAAGAAAACGCCCGTAAGGAAGCCTTCAAACGCGTCGAAATGAGCCTGATCTTCGAAGCGATCGCCGACACTGAAGGAATCGAACCTTCCGAAGAAGAGATCGAAGCTAAGTACAAGGAACTAGCCGAACACCACAAGATGAGCCTGGAAGAGGTAAAGAGCCGTCTGTCGAAGGAAGCCCTAGCGAACGACCTGGCGACGACGCTCGCCTATCAGTTCGTCATCGACAACGCGATCAAGGAGTAAAACGAGCAGGGAACGCGCGTTCCCTCTTTGTTAACAAACGTTTTGGCACTCGTTCATATTGATTGCAAATAAACGAAAACATGCTATAATATAGGTAGCCCATGAAAGGATGTGAGGACATGGATATCGCTAAGAGCCTACCAGCTGTAATCGTCCGTGGGACGACGCCGCTTCCCCATACCGACTTCCGGATCGAAGTCGGACGAAAACTGTCGCTCAAAGCCGTCGAAGAGTCCGAAAAAGGGTTCGCACAGTACGTCGTAATCCTCATACAAAAGAATCCGATGATCGAAGAGCCGACCGTTCAGGATCTCGAGTCGCACGGCGTTCTCGCCAAGATCGCCATGAAGATCAAGCTACCGAATGACAGCTATAAAGTCAAATTCAATGTTCTTAAGCGCATCCGCGTGAACGAGTTCTTTTTAACCAAGCCCTATTTCGTCGTCGACTACGAAGAGATCGAAACGACCATGAGCCTTCCTGATGAGGAGCTGACCCTCGTCAAGATGGTCATCAACGAGATCGCCAACAACGACCAGACGATCCTCCAGCCCTCTAATAACGTCATGCAGAAGATCCAGCAGGGCATTCCGACCGAGAAACTCGTCGACCTCGTCGTGGCGAACCTGAAATCCACGCCGCAATCGAAGTATCGCTATCTCGTCGAAGCCGACCTGACCAAGCGCCTCAAGATGTTGCTTGAGGATATCGCTAAACAGAAGATGATCGTCGACCTCGAACAGAAGATCAACGACGAGATCAAGCGCTCCATCGATGAGAACCAGAAGGAATACTACTTGCGAGAAAAGATGCGCGCCATCCAGAACGAGCTCGGCGACAAGGCCAAGAAAGAGGATGAGATCGACGAACTAAGGACTAAGATCCTCGCCTGCAAGATGCCCAAGTCGATGGAAGAAAAGGCGCTACAGGAACTATCGCGCTATCAGTCGACGCCGGCTGCCATGGCGGAATCGACGATCATCAAGACCTATCTCGACCTGTTGGTCGAACTGCCCTGGCGGAAAGCGAGTCGCGATAATACGGACCTAAAAAAGGTACAGAAGAAGCTCGATGAGAACCACTACGCCCTCGAGAAAGTCAAGGAGCGCATCATCGAATACCTAGCGGTCAAAGTCATGACGAAGCGCAATCCCCAGACCATCCTGTGCCTTGCGGGCCCTCCCGGTGTCGGTAAGACGTCGCTCGGCGTATCGATCGCCGAAGCGCTGAACCGGAAATTCGTCAAGCAGTCACTCGGAGGTGTCAGAGACGAATCGGAGATCCGTGGCCACCGCCGGACCTATGTCGGAGCGATGCCGGGACGGATCATCAAGGGCATGAAGGACGCCAAGACGATCAACCCCGTCTTTTTGCTCGACGAGATCGACAAGATGTCCTCGGATTATAAGGGCGACCCGGCTTCGGCGATGCTCGAAGTCCTCGACCCCGAACAGAACGCTCGCTTCAGCGACCACTACCTCGAAGAGCCCTATGACCTGTCGCAGGTGCTCTTCATCACGACGGCGAACTACCTCGAAAACGTCCCCGCCCCCTTGCGCGACCGGATGGAGATCGTCGAACTGAGTTCCTATACGGAGCAGGAAAAGTTCCAGATCGCTCGCCGTCACCTGATCGCCAAACAGCTCAAGGCGCACGGTCTCAAGGATGATTCCTTCGAGATCACGGACGAAAGCATCTACCTGATCATCCAGCACTATACGCGCGAAGCCGGCGTTCGGGAGTTGAACCGCTACATCGGAGCGCTCATCCGTAAGGCCATCAAGGAGATCCTCCTGACGAAAAAGAAGAAGGTCACGATCAACAAGGATAACCTCGAAACCTATCTCGGTAAAAAGCGCTTCGACCACAACATCGCCGATGAAAAGGAACAGATCGGCGTCGCGACCGGGCTCGCCTATACGGCCTTCGGTGGCGATACCCTTCCCGTCGAGGTAACCTACTACAAGGGTAGCGGTAAGCTCGTTCTAACCGGTAAACTCGGTGACGTCATGAAGGAAAGCGCACAGACGGCCCTAAGTTTCGTCAAGGCCAACGCGACGTCGCTCGAACTCGACCCCGACCTCTTCAATGACAACGACTTCCACGTCCACGTACCGGAAGGCGCGGTACCGAAGGACGGGCCTTCCGCGGGAATCACGATCGCGACCGCCATCGTATCCGCCATGACGAAAAAATACGTCAAGAAGGACGTCGGCATGACCGGTGAGATCACGCTACGTGGCTACGTCCTACCGATCGGCGGACTCAAGGAAAAGGCGATCGCCGCCCACCGCAGTGGCCTCAAAACGATTCTCATCCCTAAAAACAACGAGAAGGATATCGACGATATCCCCGAGGAAGTCCAGGAAAAGCTCAACATCATTCCCGTCGAAAATGTCACGGAAGTCTTCCTAAACGCCTTCAAATAGGTTATAATGAGAGTAGTCACCGACTACTCTTTTTTTCGGAGTAACCGCCATGTTCAATCGCTCAGAATACGTCAAAAGCATCACGGACCCGAACGACCGGCCCCGACCCTTACCGGAACTGCTCCTGTTAGGACGCAGCAACGTCGGAAAGAGTTCGTTTATCAATGCCCTGACGAACCGGAAGAACCTCGCGAGGACATCACAGAACCCCGGTAAGACGGTGACCCTGAACTACTACCTGATCGACGAGGCCTTCTATCTCGTTGACGCCCCCGGCTACGGATATGCCAAGCGGTCGAAAAAGGATCGCGCGGCCTTCATCGCCATGATCGAGGACTACCTTCTTAAGGCCACCGACCTTAAAGCGATCTGTCTTTTGATCGATTTCAAGGTCGGACCGACTGAGATGGATCTCGCGACGTATCGCTTTTTAACGGAACTCCACCCGAGCGTCATCGTCATCGCAACGAAAAAGGACCGCGTACCGAAAACCCACCAAAGGAAGCAGGAAAGCCTGATTGCCAACCGATTCGAACGGACCGAACCGGTTTTCGTCGTGTCCAACCGGACGAACGAGGGAATCGAGGACGTCCGCAGCGTCCTAGCCGAGATCGTAGGCATCCGCTAGTTCGTTTTTCCTTAGGATATACCCTTCAGTTGAAAGGAGTTTTAATATGCGGCCAGTAGCACTCGTAACCGACTCGACGGCGGATCTATCCCTAGAACTGAGGAAGAAGCATGGCATCTACTCCATCCCGCTCTACGTCCTTTTTAACGATGAGACGTACGCGGATGGCGTCGATCTTACCACGAGCGAGCTCTATCAGCTCGTACACGAGAAGAACATGATTCCGCGGACGGCTGCCGTTTCTCCCGGGGACTTCCTGCGTTTCTTCGAGCCCATCATCGAAGAGGGCTATGACATCCTCTATCTCGGGATCGGCTCGTCCTTATCCGCGACCTTCCAGAGCGCACGCATCGCACAGTCCGAACTACCCCCGGGAAGAGTCACGCTCGTCGACAGCAAGAACCTTTCTTCCGGTATCGGCCTTCTCGTCCTCAAGGCCAAGGACATGCGCGATCAGGGGATGTCGGCCGAGGCGATCAAGGAGAAACTCGAAGGGCTCGTCCCCCGCGTTCGCAGCTATTTCGCGATCCGCACCCTCGACTACCTGCATAAGGGCGGTCGCGCTAGCGGAACGGCAAAACTTATCGGTGGCATTCTCAAGATCAAACCGATCATCGCCGTCAGAGACGGACAGCTCGAGGTCTACCGCAAGCCAGCGGGCAAGATGAGTCGGGCGGTTGACATCATGCTCGATGACTTCTTCGCTCACGAGGCGATCGATACCGATTACGTCATGGTCACCCATAGCGAGGCCGAACGACACGCTCGCTACGCGATCGATCGGATCCGTTCCAAAAGGAACATCGAAAGCATCATCGAATCCCAGGCCGGATGCGTGATCTCGAGCCACTGCGGTCCGGGAACGATCGGCATCCTCTATCTGCTGAAAGAGGATGCATAGGATCTAGCGCTACCGTCCATCTCTTTTGCCTTTGGCGCTAGAATCCGTGCTTGCGGATGGGCCTTAGGCGAGCCAATCGTGCGCTTTGTTCCTCAAAGTGGTTTACACGCACCTTTCTTCGTGTTAGAATAAAGGAAAGCGATGAAGAGGAAGAGTAGGGGTTACCGCCTTTCTAGAGACGGATCGGTCGGTGAAAGATCCGAAGCGGAACCCGCGAATGTCGCCTTCGAGCTGCTGCCGTGAAGCCAAGAGTAACGGCAGACGTATCCCGCGTTAAGGGCTAATCGAGTGTCGGGAATTCCCGGAACTAAGGTGGTAACGCGATAGCATCGTCCTTAGATCAGTGATCTAGGGATTTTTTGATGGGAACGATCGTCGATCCGCCCTGAATCGAGGTATGAGCATGCAACGACTAGAAACGAATCGTCTTGTCCTAAGAGGTCTCGAACTCCGTGACCTAGAGGATTTCTATCACTATGCTCGGAAGCCCGAGATCGGACCTAGAGCGGGCTGGAAACCACACGAATCGATCGGGGAGTCCCTGATGATCCTCGCGCGCATGATCAAGAACGACGAGGTCTGGGCGATCACCATCAAAGGAGAGGATCGGCTCATCGGGACGATCGGTCTCCACCAGCGCGACCAGCGAAATGAAAAGGTCCGGGAGATCGGCTATGTCCTCGATGATACCTACTGGAACCGGGGGATCGTCACGGAAGCCGTCCGACGGGTCATAGCCCATGCCTTCCAGGACCTAGGAATGGAGCGCATAAGGTGCGGTCATCACCCGGATAACGGCGCATCGAGGCGCGTGATCGAAAAGTGCGGCTTCGTTTATACGCACGATGAGATCAGAAAACGATCCGATGGTCGCGAAGAAACCATCGTCATGTATGAAATAAGAGGTGAAGAAGATGTCAGAACTACCCACGAAATACGACGCTAAAACAGTCGAATCCGGTCGCTACGAACAGTGGCTCAAGGACGACGTCTTTAGTACCGGCGACGAATCCAAGGAGCCCTATTGCATCGTCATACCGCCACCGAACGTGACCGGAAAGCTCCACCTTGGCCATGCCTGGGACAATACGCTGCAGGATATCATCATCCGACGCAAGCGCATGATGGGCTTTGACGCGCTCTTTTTACCCGGAATGGACCATGCCGGCATCGCCACGCAGGCCAAGGTCGAAAAAAGGCTCCGTGAAGAAGGCGTATCCCGCTATGAGCTCGGTCGAAAGGGCTTTTTGCAGCGGGCCTGGGAATGGAAGGAAGAGTACGCGAAACACATCAAGGAGCAGTGGGCCGCACTCGGCGTATCCGTCGACTATTCCAAGGAACGATTTACGCTCGATGATGACCTCAACAGAGCCGTAAACCAGGTATTCATCTCGCTCTACGACAGGGGCATGATCTATCGGGGAAACCGGATCATCAACTGGGATGTCGAAGCGAAAACCGCGCTTTCGAACATCGAAGTCGAACACGTTGAAAGCAAGGACAAGCTCTACTATTTCCGCTATCCCTTCACGGACGGTTCGGGCCACATGACGATCGCGACGACACGACCGGAAACCATGTTCGCCGATCAGGCCCTGATGGTTCATCCTGAGGACCGACGCTACCGAAAGGATGTCGGCAAGACGGTCTTTATTCCCGGAACGGATGTTCGGATTCCGATAATCGTCGACGACTACGTCGATCCCGAATTCGGTACCGGCGTTGTCAAGGTTACGCCGGCACACGACCCCAATGACTTCGAAGTCGGAAACCGCCATCACCTTTCGATGCCGAGCTGTATGAACGAAGACGGCACGATGAACGACATGGCTTTCCAGTACGAAGGCATGGAGCGCTTCGCCTGTCGCAAAGCGCTCATAGATGACCTAGATAAAGGCGGATTCATCGAACGAATCGAGGACTACGAGCACGTCATCGGCGTCAGTGAACGTACCGGTGCGATCGTCGAACCGCGCCTGAGCTTGCAGTGGTTCGTGGCGATGGAAAATCTCGCCGAGCAGGCTCTAAAACGATCGGAAACGCGCTTCATACCCGCACGCTTTCGGAAAGTGTTCGTCAACTGGATGACCGATATCCAGGACTGGTGCATCAGCCGCCAGTTGTGGTGGGGCCACCGCATTCCCGCCTGGTACAAGGGCGATGAGATCCGCGTCCAGGTCCAATCCCCCGGTGAAGGGTGGCAACAGGATGAGGACGTCCTCGATACCTGGTTCTCATCGGCGCTCTGGCCTTTCAGCACGCTCGGATGGCCCGAAGAGGGCAAGCTCTATCATCGTTACTACCCGACGGATGTACTGGTTACCGGTTATGATATCATCTTCTTCTGGGTCGCCCGCATGATCTTTCAGGCCCTCGAGTTCACGGACAAGGACCCCTTCAAGGAGGTTCTAATCCACGGCTTGATCCGCGACAGTCAGGGACGCAAGATGAGCAAATCGCTCGGAAATGGCGTTGACCCCATGGACGTGATCGATCGCTATGGCGTCGATGCCCTGCGCTATTTCCTTGCGACCAATTCGGCACCCGGAGCCGACATGCGCTACGACGAGACGAAGGTAGAATCGAGCTGGAATTTCATCAACAAGCTGTGGAACATCGCCCGCTTCATCGACATGAATACCGAGGAATCCGATCGAGCGATCGACGCGTCCCAGCTCGAACTCGCCGACTCCTATATCCTTTCCCGTCTTAACGAGGTCATCCGCGTCGTCGACCGCAACTTCGAGAAATACGAATTCGGCGAAGTTGCCAAGGAACTGTATAACTATACCTGGGATGAGTTCGCCTCATGGTACGTCGAGTTCGCCAAGATCGCCCTAAACGATCCCGCTAGAGCTAGAAACACGCGGGCGATCCTGCGCTTCGTCCTGACGTCGATCCTAAAGCTCTTACATCCGTTCATACCGTTCGTGACGGAAAAGCTCTATCTCGAGTTTTCAGACGAGCGCTCGATCGCGACGTCGAACTGGCCGAAAGCGGGCAGTATCGACCGACAGGCGATCCGTGATTTCCAGGAGATCATGGACACCATCACCCGAGTACGCAACCTTAGAAGCGAGCACGACGTTCCCCCTAAAAAACCGCTCGTCATCCACCTCGTCATCGAAAACGACGCCGATCGGGCTCGTCTATCCCAACAGGAGCCCTACTTCAAGCGCTTTTTAAACACCGAAAAACTCGTCATCGAAAAGGAGAATTCGGCCCGCGAAGAAACGATCCTCTTAGTCGGCAAAAGGATCCTGTGTAACGTCCTTAAGTCAGGGATCATCGATCGCGATAAAGAAATCGAAACGCTACGCAAGCAAAGGGAGCGTCTGACTCAGGAGATCGCCCGTTCGAAATCCCTTTTGGAAAATCCGTCCTTCCTCAAAAAAGCGCCGGAAGCCAAAGTGAAACTCGAACAGGAAAAATACGAGTCCTATCGTAAGCAGTACGAGCTCGTGCTAAAGAAACTGAAGGGATGAGGTTTAAGAATCTCGAAACCGCGCTCGGTTGGATCGAGCGACAGGTCAAGTTCAAGCCGAAGAAAGACCTAGCGCGGATGAAAAAGGCTCTGGACGAAACCGGTCTTTCCTTCGATGGCGTGACGAAGGTCCACGTTGCCGGCACGAACGGTAAGGGCTCGGTATGCCAGATGATCACGGCGATCGCTGATCGGGCCGGCCTTTCGGTCGGTACCTTTACATCTCCCTATCTCGTTCGCTTCAACGAGCGTATCCGAGTGAACCGCGAAGAGATCGCGGATGACCGATTACTCGCACTGATCGACTACATGTATGATTTCAACGACCGGTTCTATCGGAAGCACGGCGAAACCCTCGCCTTTTTCGAGCTCGTCACCCTCATGGCCCTCATCTATTTCAAGGAACGAAAGGTCGATCTTATCGTCATGGAGGTCGGCCTCGGTGGACTTCTCGATGCCACGAACGTCCTTAACTATGACCTCTCGCTCATTACCAACATCGGCTTTGACCACATGAAACAGCTCGGGTCAACCCGTCCTGAGATCGCCCGGAACAAGCTGGGAATCCTCAAACCCGGAAACCACCTGATCACGACGATCGACGATGAACTCAGACCCCTGTTCATCGAACACGCCGAGCGCATCGGTGCGAGCATCACCTGCCTCGATCGAAGCAGTGTCACGGTCCTAAGCGAACGCCCCCACGTCTTCGTATACGAGGGCGAGACGTATCGCTTGAACCTGCTAGGGTCCTATCAGGTCGATAATGCCTTGCTCGCTCTTTCGGCAGCGAAAACCCTGTTTAAAAAGATCGATCCAAAAACGCTTAGATACGGCCTCGAGCACGCGGTATCACCGGGTCGGCTCGAACGCTTCGCAGAAGGCGTCTATCTCGATGGCGCGCACAACGTCGATGCCATCTCGGCCCTTATCGTCTCGGTGAGCCGCCTTTTTCCGGACCAGAGGATCACCTATCTGGCGAGTTTTCTCGCCAGTAAGGACATCGAGGGCATGCTAGACCGCCTCAAAGAAGCCGCGCATGCGGTCCTACTGACCTCCTTTCCGGATGAGCGCTATGAAGACCTCGAGGAATATGCCCGGGGCAAGGTCCGCTTCGTCGCTGACCCGGCTAAGGCCTACCGGTTCGCTTGCGAGCTCGGTCGAGCGGGGATCGTGGTCATAACCGGCTCGATCCATTTCATCGGCTACGTCAAGCGCACGTTTAAAAAGTAGTAGAACCATAAGCATCTCCGCTATCATAAGGATGGAAGGAGATGCTTTTATGTATCTGATCAAGGAAATGCCATCCGAGACCCGACCGCGCGAGCGCATGCTCGCCCAGGGCGCCGAAGCCCTCTCGAATGAAGAACTGCTCGCCATCCTCTTACGGACCGGTCACCGGAATTTTTCCGTCATCGAACTGGCCAAGAACGTGCTCTATCACCTTGAATCGCTCGAGGATCTGAAACGGTTGTCGGTCGAAGAGCTGCTGCTGATCAAGGGCATCAAAATCGCCAAAGCGACGACGCTCTTAGCGGCGATCGAACTCGGAAAAAGGCTAGCTCGAGTAACCCCAGCCCAGAAGCGACCGATTCGTTCTCCCCGGGATGTCTATGACCTGCTCGCGGATGATATCGCCCACCTCGAACAGGAGCACTTCATCTCGCTTTTTCTCGATACCAAGGGACAGCTGATCAAAAAAGAGATCGTGTTCAAGGGAACGATCAACCAGACGCTGATCCATCCCCGTGAGATCTTCCGTCAGGCGATCCGTCTTTCCGCTGCGGCGATCCTGTTCGCGCATAACCATCCGACCGGTGATTCGGCTCCGAGTCGCGCCGACCTAAAGGCGACCGAAACGCTGGTCGAATCGGGAACGATGATGGGGATCGACGTCGTCGATCACATCGTCATCGGCAAACAGGAATTCTATTCCATAAAGGAACGGAAGAAAACGAAAATCCGGAATACTGTGATATAATCTAGTCAGGATGAGGGACTTTCATCCGAAAGGAGAGGAACCTTCATGAGACCAAAGGATTCCACCAAGTATTTCTGGTATGCGATCGCGATCGGCGTCATCTCGCTTTTCATCCTGATCCTTCTTAGTAGCGTCCTATCCGTCGGTGAAAGGCTGAACCGCGTGCACGTATACCTGGAATACGGGTTCTATGGCGTTGCTTTTTTGCTGGTATACTTTCTGATCTTTCGCCCTGTACACATCATTTTCTTTTCCCCCTCGTTCTCGGTCGAAACGACGCTCGACCGCACCTCAAGACGGAACTACTTGACCTATAAGCGGGTTGCGAAGCGGTTGATCGAGCGCGATGACATCTCGGATGAAGAAAAAGAAAAGCTCAAGGAATCCTGGTCCGATCCGGATCGTCTCAAGGAATCGCTCAACCACGTGTTCACACACGCGATCAAAAAGAGCATGAACAAAACGATCAAACGCCACGCGAAAACGGTCATGATCTCGACCGCGATCAGTCAGAACGGCCGGCTCGACTTTTTCACGGTCATCGTCGTCAACCTCAAGATGATCAAGGAGCTCGTCGTCATGTGCGGATTCCGCCCCTCCTTCAAGCACCTCGCTAGGCTTACCATCAACGTCTTTACGACCGCTCTGATCGCCGAAGGCCTCGAGGACATGGACATGAGCGACGTCCTCCCGCAGTCGACGCTGAACACGATCGGTGACCTGCCCTTAGTCAGACCGCTCGTCTCATCCGTGACCCAGGGCGTCTCGAACGCGCTTTTGACGCTTAGGATCGGGATCGTCACCCGTAAATTCCTTTTCAGCGATGCCCAGGAAATGACGAAGGAACAGATCCGGAAAACGGCTCTTCTCGAAGCTGCCAAATTGACACCGGTCGTCCTTTCCGATGCGCTGTCGATGTTCCCACGACGGATGTTTAAGTTTTTCCGGAAGAAGGACGTAGATGATAGGATCTAGCGCCGATGCAGTTGGGTTACGATATTACGAGACGTTTTTTTTCGTTTGATGTTGCTTTTCGTGCCGATTTTGATTAAACTATACGTGTTAGGGTG
The DNA here is from genome assembly GCA_046540115.1 of Acholeplasmataceae bacterium. Taxonomy (GTDB): domain Bacteria; phylum Bacillota_I; class Bacilli_A; order Acholeplasmatales; family Acholeplasmataceae; genus RECG01. Next base: position 24,494 of record JBKHFR010000003.1, read on the forward strand.
CGAGCCCTGAAAATAAATCCATTTAGGAGGATATGTATGAAGAAAGTATTGGTTCTATTCGTACTGCTCGCGAGCATCTTCGTTCTAGCATCCTGTGAGGCTAGAGAAGCGGAAATCGCCATGATTACCGACGCAGGTGACATCGATGACAAGTCGTTCAACCAGGGTACATGGGAAGGTATCGTCGAATTCGCCCAAGAAAACGACAAGACCTACAAGTACTACAAGCCGACCGAAGTCAGTTTCGATGCCTATGTCGACGCGATCGAACTCGCTGTCGGAAATGGCGCGAAAATCGTCGTTACGCCCGGATACCTCTTCGAGCAGAGCATCCACAAGGCCCAGTCGATGTATCCCGATGTCAAGTTCGTCCTGATCGATGGCGCACCGAACAATGTCACCGACTTCGACACGATGGAAACCTATGATGGCGAAGAACCGGACTTCACGATCGCTGATAACACGCTCTCGATCCTTTTCAAGGAACACGAATCGGGCTTCCTAGCCGGCTATGCAGCCGTTAAGGAAGGGTTCGAAGAACTCGGTTTCATGGGCGGCATGGCCGTGCCCGCTGTCGTTCGCTTCGGTATCGGTTGGGTAGCAGGTGCTTACTACGCAGCAGCTGAAGAAGACCTCGAAGACTATGCATACGATCCTACCTACTACATATATCTGGATTCCTTCGACCCGAGCGATGAAACGAAGAACACGGCATCCGCTTGGTATAGCGCTGGCGTTGAAGCCATCCACGCAGCCGCTGGTGGTGCCGGCAACTCGGTTATGTCCGCTGCACAGGAAGAGGATGACAAGTGGGTCTTCGGTGTCGACGTCGACCAGAGCGCTCAATCGGATGCCGTCATTTCATCGGCCATGAAGGCTCTCGGTGTCGTCGTACAGGATGCACTAAGTGATTACTACGATGATACCTTCGAGGGCGGAGAAAGCCTCAATCTCGGTGCTGCCGAGGATGCTGTCGGTCTACCTCTCGGTGATTCATTCCGTTTCGAAAACTTCACGGAAGCTGAATACGATGCCATCTTTGATGCCATCGTCAGCGAGGACGTCGTCGTTCCCGATGAGTATGATTCACTCGAAGCCATGATCGAGGATCTCGACTATGACGTGCCGGTAGGACTCGATGAAGCGGCCACCCCGACACCAGAAGAAGAAGAATAGAAGAAAAGACTCGACACGCATGCTTATGACAGGGGAAAGGAAACTTTCCCCTTTTATAAGAAAGGAGCGGCCCCATGAACTTTAAGATCGAAATGCGCGGCATTCGCAAGACATTCGGTCGTTTAGTTGCTAACGATGACATCGATCTACGCGTAAAACCGGGCGAAATACACGCGATTCTCGGCGAGAACGGCGCAGGAAAGAGTACCCTCATGTCCATCCTTTTCGGACTCTACAAATACGATGAGGGCGAGATTCTGATCGACGGCAAGCGCGTGGAAATCGATAACCCGAACGATGCTAATGACCTCGGGATCGGTATGGTGCACCAGCACTTCAAGCTCGTGGAAACTTTCACCGTGCTCGACAACATCGTACTCGGAGCCGAGGATACGAAGTTCGGTATCATGGACTATGAGAACGCCATCCGAAAGCTCGAGGACCTGATCGAGAGCTATCACCTCAACGTCGACCTGAACGCCTACATCAAGGATATCAGCGTCAGTCAACAGCAGCGCGTCGAAATCCTGAAAATGCTATTCCGCGACAGCAATATCCTGATCTTTGACGAACCGACGGCTGTTCTTACGCCTCAGGAAGTCAAGGAGCTGATGAAGATCATGCGCAGCTTCGCCAAGCAGGGCAAGACGATCATCCTGATCACCCACAAGCTCAATGAGATCAAGGCTGTCGCCGACAACTGCACGGTTCTAAGGCGCGGTAAAGTCGTCGGTAGCGTTCCGGTCGAATCCGTCTCGGTCAAGGATATGGCGGAGATGATGGTCGGTCGTCAAGTCGTTTTTACGACCGATAAGAAACCGAAAGAACCCGGTGAAGTGATCTTTTATGTCGACGGACTATCGCTCGATGGCAAAAGCAAACGCATCCTTTCCGACATCACCTTCCGCGTCCGCAAGGGTGAGATCGTCGGGATCGCTGGAATCGATGGTAACGGCCAAACGGAACTCATCCAAGCCCTTACCGGGCTCATGACGCCAACGAGCGGATCGATCTTCATGCACGATAAAGAGCTGACGAAGGCGACGATCCGTAGAAGATACCAGGCCGGCATGTCGCACATCCCCGAGGACCGGCAGAAACACGGCCTGATCCTCGATTTCGACCTCGCCAACAATCTCATCCTCCAGAACTACTACCAGCCGCGCTACCAGAACAGAGGTTTTCTCAATTTCAAGGAAATCTATGACCACGCATCCGCGGTCATCGAACGCTTCGATATCCGCAGTGAAGGCGGCGCGAAAACGATCGTCAGGAGCATGAGCGGCGGGAACCAACAGAAGACGATCGTCGGCCGTGAGATCGAGCGTGAGCACGAACTGCTCATCGCCGTTCAACCGACGCGAGGACTCGATGTCGGTGCGATCGAATACGTCCGTAAACAGCTCCTAGCTGAAAGGGATCAGAACAAAGCCATCCTCATGGTTTCCTTAGAGATCGATGAGATCATGGCTCTATCGGATCGTATCCTCGTCATGTATGAGGGCGAGATCGTCGGTGAACTCGACCCGGAAAAGACGACCGCCAATGAGCTCGGTCTCTACATGTCCGGAGCGAAAAGGGGTGAAGTCAGTGGAGCATGAAACGAACGGGTACGCCAAGCGCCTCAAGGATGTCCTGATCCGGTTCTTCGATACGATCAAACCGAGCCTAATAGCCGTGCTCTTCGGCCTTTTGATCGGACTGATCATCCTCTTGATCTTCAATTACCGGGATGCCTTTCCGGCCCTATTCACGCTGCTCGGTGGCGGGTTTAATGCCGGTTTCAGCGGTCTAGGGGATACGCTCTACAAGGCGGCACCGATCATTTTAACCGGTCTAGCCGTCGCTTTCGCTTTTAAGACCGGCCTTTTCAATATCGGAGCATCCGGACAGATGATGCTCGGTGCCTATGTCGCCATCCACGTCGGAGTTCGCTGGTCGATACCTGCGCCCTGGCACTGGATCATCGCGCTCGTTATGGCCATGATCGCCGGACTCTTATGGGGAGCCATTCCCGGATTGCTTAAAGCGATCAGCAACGTCCATGAAGTCGTAACGTCGATCATGATGAACTATATCGCCGGACACCTGTTGATCTTTTTGATCAAGAGCAACGTCTACAACTTCAATCGAGCCCGCTCGATCACGATCCGAAGGACGGCACAGCTCCCGAGTTTCGGACAGCTTTTTGCCGATTCACAGGCCAACATCGGGATTCTGATCGCCATCGCCATGACGATCATCGGGCATATCGTCATCCATAAAACCACCCTCGGCTACGAGCTCCGTGCCTCCGGTTTCAGCGTGCCTGGTAGCGAATATGCCGGCATGAACACGAAGCGAAACATCGTAGCGGCGATGTCGATCTCCGGTATGTTCTCAGGCCTAGCCGGTGGGATCGCCTATCTCGTCTACGGGAAAACGATCGGCACGTCCTTTGAGATCTTCGGTGAAGGATTCGACGGCATATCGGTCGCTTTGCTCGGACTCGGTGAGCCGATCGGCGCCCTGTTCGCCGGCCTTTTTCTCAGTCACCTTCGTATGGGTGGAAACTACATGCAGATCTATGCTTTCGAACCGGAGATCATCGATATCATCGTCGCCGTCATCATCTATGTAACCGCGATATCCGCTGCGCTTCAGTCCGTTCTAACTAAACGGAAAAAGCGCATCAAGGGTTGGCTCAAGATCGGCAAACAAGAGGAGGAAATCGACTGATGGATATTCTCTACCAGCTCATCCAGAACACGTATATCAGCGCGATCGCCCTTCTGATCGTCGCCCTCGGTGGCTTGCTTTCCGAGCGCAGTGGCGTCACGAACATCGCTCTAGAGGGCATCATGCTGATGGGGGCTTTCGTGGGGATCTGGGTCATCCGTGACCTCGAGAGCAGCGGGACTTTACCGACACAGATGGTCTACCTCGTCGGTGTTCTCGTCGGTGCTACAACCGGTGCCGTATTCGCCATGGCACACGCCTACGCATCGGTCTACATGAAAGCCGATCAGATCATCAGTGCGACGGCTCTAAACCTCTTCGCGCCGGCTTTCGCCGTTCTCATCCGTTTTCATGATCCGAAAGGTGCCTTTTCTCGGGGATATCCCCCTGATCGGCGATCTCTTTTTCAAGCGCGTCTTCATCAGTTTCTATATCGGCCTTTTCATTCTAGCCGTCATTACGTTTTTGCTCTACCGGACGAAGTTCGGTCTAAGGCTAAGGTCCTGTGGGGAAAACCCGCACGCCGCCGATTCCCTCGGTATCGACATCTACCGGCTCCGTTTCATCGCCGTTACCCTTTCCGGACTGTTCGCCGGTATGGGCGGAGTCATCTTCGTGGCGACGACGTCGACGGAATTCAACTCCTCGGTTGCTGGCTTCGGATTCCTCGCGCTTGCCGTTCTGATCTTCGGGAACTGGCAGCCCTTGCGCATCCTTTTTGCGGCTTTCTTTTTCGGGTTCATGCGGACGATCGCCTCGTCCTATACGATCATCCCCTTCCTGAACGACCTCGGTCTTAAGCGCGAGTTCTACAATATGATCCCCTATATCGCCACCATCATCGTCCTAGCATTCTTCTCGAAGAAGAGTCGCGCACCCAAAGCCGTCGGACAGGTCTACGAGCAGGGCCAGCGGTAGCATAAGGGCGAAGAGCCCAATGGTATCGGATGCGGCCACAGTAATGTAGGAATGGGCGAGAAAACGAAGGTTTTCGATTGACATTCTCGTCCTCTTGAGTTAAAATATCTTTGTTGTACCACATAGAAGAGGTCTAAAATGCGCTGATGCGCTACCTCAATAGTGAGTCTTCACGCATAAGGAGGTGTAACAACGTGTACGCAGTCATCGAAACAGGCGGAAAACAGCTACGCGTGTCCGAAGGTCAGGAGATCTACGTCGAGAAACTCCCGACCGCTGTCGACGCGATCCATACCTTCGATCGGGTTCTCATGGTCGGTGGTGACAAAGTGGTCCTCGGATCACCGGTCGTCGAAGGCGCAAAGGTGACCGCCAAGGTCATCAAGCACGGACGCGGCAAAAAGATCGTCGTTTTCAAGTACAAGCAGCGCAAGAAGTACCGGCGGAAACAAGGCCATCGCCAGCCCTATACGAAGCTCGTTATCGAATCGATCGATGTCCGATGATCAGGGCTAGATTCACCCGTGTCGATCGGACGATCCGCAAGGTTACGATCCGGGGACACGCCAAACAGAACGAGGCGGGCAAGGACATCGTCTGTGCCGCGATCTCGACCGCGATCATCGTGACGATGAACGCACTCGAACGACTCGGTCGCAACGACCGGTATACCTGTACGCTCGAAGAAGGCTATTTCCAGGTAACCGTCGACCGAAGCGATGAGATCGTCGAAGGGCTGCTCGCTAACCTCGAGCATACCGTCAGGGATATCGAAAACGACTATCCGAAATACGTGAACTATCAGAAGGAGGAATAACGTGTACAAGCTCAACTTACAGTTATTCGCATCGAAAAAAGGTGTAGGTTCGACTCGTAACGGACGCGACTCCGAATCCAAGCGTCTCGGCTCCAAACTGTCCGACGGACAGTATGCCAAGGCTGGTGCCATCATATACAGACAACGGGGAACGAAGATTCATCCCGGCCAGAACGTCGGTCGGGGTGGCGATGATACGCTTTTCGCTACGATCTCCGGACGCGTCAAGTATGAGCGCAGAGGACGCGATCGCACGCAAGTATCCGTTTACGAAGGATAACCCGGTTATCCTTTTTTCTTATCCGAAAGGAAGGCTGTAGCATGGCATTCATCGATGAAGTATCCTGTGAGCTTTTCGCCGGTCGTGGCGGTAACGGCATGGCCTCTTTTCGACGTGAGAAATACGTTGAATTCGGCGGCCCGTGGGGCGGTAACGGCGGTCATGGCGGATCGATCTATTTCGTCGGTGATGAGGGAATGCAGACGCTCGCGGACCTCCGCTATCGCAAGCACATCCGGGCCGAACAGGGCGAACACGGCAAATCGAAGGGCATGCACGGAAAAAACGCCGAGCATACCTACATCCGCGTTCCCCTCGGAACGATCGTCTATGATGAAACGAAGACACGCCTGATCGGCGAAGTCCTGCGTCACGGTGAAGAACTGCTCGTCGCAAAAGGCGGCAAGGGCGGAAGAGGTAACATCGACCTAAGGACGCACCGTAATCCCGCCCCCAACATGGCGGAAAAGGGCGATCCCGGTGAACACTTCAAAGTCCGTGTCGAACTCAAGGTGCTCGCCGACGTCGGACTGATCGGTTTGCCGAGCGTCGGCAAGTCAACGCTCATATCGCGCCTATCGAACGCGCGTCCTAAGATCGCTTCCTACCCCTTTACGACGCTCAGTCCGAATCTCGGTATGGTCGAAGTCAAGGACCGCTCGTTCGTGCTGGCCGACCTCCCCGGACTGATCGAAAACGCCCACCAGGGTTCCGGCCTCGGCATCCGTTTCCTAAAGCACATCGAGCGCTGCCGCGTTTTCATCCATGTCCTCGACGCCACGAGCGAAGACCCCGCCAGGGACTACCGTATCATTCGTAAGGAACTCGAAGCCTACGACCCGAGCCTGCTCGACCGACCGGAGATCATCGTTTTGAACCGGATCGACCTGTGCGAGAATCGCGAGCCAGTAACCGACCGTTTTCTCAAGGGTGCCCTTCCTATCTCCGCACTAAAAATGATCGGACTCGACGCCCTCGTTGATCGCGTGATCGAGACGCTCGACCGTGCCCCACGCAGTCAACCAGCAAGTGACGACCACCGGACGTATACGCTGAAGCAGGAGTCAACGGACTTTCTCATCGAAAAAAAGGACGGGGTATTCCACCTATCGGGCGATCGGCTTAGACTTCTGTTCGAACGGACCGATTTCACCAAGGACGAGGCGATCAGGCGCTTCGCACGACAGCTACGCGCCATGGGCGTCGACGAGGCGCTGAGAAAAAAAGGCGCTAAGCACGGCGACACCGTGAAAATCTTTGATTTCGAATTCGAGTTTATCGACCAATAGAGGGCATAGCCCTTTTTTTCTATGAAAAAAGGAAGGGTTTCCCTTCCTAGTTCAGTCTGAGCAGGCGCATCTTGAAGCGATGGCTCTTGCGGAGGATGCGCACCTCCTTATGGAGCATGCGCGCCTGGGCGCGCCTGGTCTGCTTGTTGAAGCGCTTGAGGTGCGAGTCGAGGTTTTCGATCTCGTTTTCACGACGCGTTTTCATGCGTCGCACGGTTTCCTCGAACTGTGACTGGCGGTGCCGCTTGGCCTGGATGGTCTTCGCCTTATTGGCTTCATAGAGGGAGCGCTTCTGTTCGAGGTTCTCGCGACTCCTGTTCTTTTCGGCCTCGTAGCGAGAAAGCAGCATCCGGTTCTTGTTGGCGATCGATTCCGACAGGTTCTGTTGATCCGATTCGCGGCGCTTATCCTCCTCATCGAGCTGTTGGATGCGCCTCTTGTAGTCCTCGTCTAAGCCTCTGATCGATGCCTCGTAATCCTGATTGAACTGTTGCGCGATGGCGTGCTGGTTGTCCGTCAGGCTGCCGATCTCCTGGTGCAGTCGATCGCTGATTTCTACGATGATCTTTTCCTTATCCTGTAGGAAGCCGTGTTTCTGCGTTTTATCCTTCTTGAAAGTACGCTCGATCTCCGAAAGCTCGTAATTGAGGGCGCTCTTGATCGATATCCGCTTGGTCTCATACTTTTTTTCGAGTCGTTCGAGTAGTCGACCGTGCCGCTTCATGCTCGCCCGATAGTATGATTCGAGCCCTTGTATGCGCTTTTTCAGTGACTTCTTAAGGATGTCGAGCGTGTTCTCACGTTGCTCGACCTGAACGTAGTGCATCCTTTGCAAGGCGTCGAGGTGGTCCTGTTGGCGAGCCGTTATCAGACGGTCGAGCGCACCATCGGCATCCTCGATCTGCTTTAGCGACGCGCTCAAAAGGGCATCGGTTACGTAGAGCTCGTTCGATAGGCGGATGTAGGCGGTTTTGGCGATCCGAGCGTTTTCTGTAAATGCGTTGACGAGCGACTGATAGCTCCTACGGTTATCGCTTAGAAAGCTTTCCAGGCGAGCGGATTCCTTTTGTTTCCTGATGCTGAGCGCATCGTGCGCGCGCCGTCTTTTCAGGTCGAGTTTTTCGAGCCGGTCACTAAAAGGCAACAGCCTACCGTGCTGGACGTTGATGTCACGATCGAGCGCTTGAAGACCGGTCTGGATCTGCTTGAGCTCATTTTCGAGACTCATGGCCGTCCTGTTGTTCTCTTTGATCGCAAGCTGATCCTTTTTCGTCGGATCCTTAAGATCCTTGAGCTTTTCGGTTTTCTTTGTCAGGGTTTCGAGCGCTTCGCGCGTCGATTCTTCATTTCGCTGCAGCTCGTAGACGTCCTTTTCTTTCGTTTGGATAGCCTGAAGGATCGCTTTTCTCCGCCTCTCGATCGCAGCCTTTCGTTCGTCATAGAGCCGGTCGAGCTCACGAGCCCGGATCCTATAGGTATAGTCTAGAAGCGCGGCGATCCGTTCCTGATAGAACGACCGATCGCGCTCGATCGACTCGTCGGTTAGCTCGCATACATATCCGAGCAGCGCATCATAGATCTCGGCTACGATCTGTAGCGTGCTCTTAAGGACTTCCGGGTGGGAAGGTGAAAGGTAGAGCTCGTAAAGGTCGTCCTTGATCCTTACCTCAGTTCGACGGATCGTCCGAAGGATCCGGTAGTAGCGCTCGAGGTCACGCTGGTTCGTTTCGACCGCATGGCGCTCGATCCTCAGTGCGGTTTTCGCGACTTCCTGGTCGATCAACAGGTTCGTTCTAGCTCTGGCTTCCTGTTGGACGAACTCCCGTTTCGACGTTTCTTCCCGTAAGGAGTATTCATCCTTTTCGAGAGCCTGATGGAACTCATTGTCATAGAGCTTCCGGTCGCACTCGATCAGGGCGAGCGCCTGGTCTCGGTCAAAGCGATCGCTGAGCACGGATCGATCGAAAAGCGAGCGGTTGATCTCGCCCCTTAGCGTCTGTTCTTCGATGCCGTAGTCGCGCTTTAGTTTTTCCTTTTCGATCTGTAGCTGCGTCGAGATCTTTAGAACCTGCTGGTCGGCCTCAAAGAGCTTTTTCGCCCGTTTCTTTTGGTGGTCATATTCGAGTTTCTTACGATTCTCAAGGTAGTCCTCATGGTTCTTGAGGAACTCATAGTGCGCGATCGCGAGCGAAGCCTCGTTGGCGAGCAAGTTGAGCTCGCATTCCTGAAAGCTCGAGGCGATCGAGAGCTGCGTATCCAGGGGTAGAATATTGAGGTTATAGGTTACCGATAGCACGTCCTTTTCGAAACGGTCGTAGGCTTCGAGGAGCTTACTCTGCTGCTCGTAGATCTTCATGTTGTAGTTATAGTTCAGGTCGACCTTGGCGAATTCCTGTTTCTTTCGGTATTCGGCGAGCGATCTCCGAAAGCGCCACTCGTTGACGTCCTTGAGGTGCTGCAGGTCGTGCTCGAAAAGGTCGCGCTGGGTCGCCTTTTGTTGGGTCTGGATGTCCTTTTGTGTACGAAGGATCTGCCGGTTCAAGTCGTTATCGTAGCCGTTGAGAACGCGCGTCAGGTTGCGGTTCAAGCGGTCACGATCGGCGTGAGATTCGACCTTTTTCATTTCGAGACGAGCTTCGCGTGCGGTCTGATTCTTGACCTGATTGATGCTCTCACGGTAAGCCGAGAGCTTCGAGTTCAGCAGCGTGATCGTTTCGCCGTTGCGGTGAATGATGCGCTGTTTCTTTTCTTCGTATGCTTCGCGTTGCCGGTCGAACTGTTCGTCGAGCTGGGATAACTGTTCGCGGTAATCGTTTTTGATCTCGTCCTTCGTCCGACTGAACGAGACGCGCAGCTTTTCGATCTGTTCCTGGATGGGAGCCATCCTTTTTTCATGGACCCGATCGTATTTCTTTAACGCCTTCTGATAGCTCGTCTTGAGCTCATTGATCTTCTGGTTGATGGCGACCGAAAGGTTCGAGTGCGCGGTCTTGATGCGCACGTAGATCTCGTCGTTTTCCGCTGTGGTCCGGTTCGATCGCTCGGCGATCTCGTGGCGGTTATCGTTGGCTCGCTCGACCGTCTGTTCGAGATTCTTTTCGATCCGGTCGATCTTTTCCTCGTAGTTGGCGAGTAAGCGGCGGTCG
>JBKHFR010000004.1:0-31939 GCA_046540115.1 Acholeplasmataceae bacterium
GTTTCCGTCGAATCGGTGCCGTATTCCCAGAACATCAGGCCACCGAGCCCTTCAGCGCGGACGAAATCCGCCTTTTCGATGATCGAGCGGGGGTCATCATAGGAAATGAAGACCGTGCCGTCGTTTTTGATGATATAGGGAACGCCGGCATTTCTGTCATAGACGCGCCGGTAGTCGTCGCTTTCGAGGTAGTGATCGAGGATCTGTGGATAGTAGACCGAACCGGCGTTCGTCCACGGTCCGTAGGTTTCGGTGACGGGATCATAGCTCCTCCTCTGTTCGATGCCGTAGAAGGCGAGACCGATGATGAGCTTGCTCTTTTCGACGCCATAATCCTCGAAGATGTCGACGCTCTCCGCGATCGAACAGCTCGTCAGCGTCCGGCCCGCCCGATAATCCCGGTCGTAATAGTCGTTACTGCGGTAGAGCGCGTTCTGATACTGTCCGCCGGAACTCGTCATGCCGTAGGTCATGACGTTGATGTAGTCGATGTATGCGGCCGAGTTTTCGAGGTCGTAGTTAGGGGGTTGCCACATGCCGCCGGTGATCGCGGTCGTGACGAGGTGGTTCTCGTTGTTCTCCTTGACCTTCGTATGGACGGCGCGCATGAGCGCCGTATAGCGCGTCTTCTCTGAACCGGCCGGCGTTTCCCAGTCGATATCAACCCCGTCGAAGCCGTGCTCGTTGATGGTCGCGACGATGCTATCGGCGAAGGTCGCGATCCTAGTCGGACTCGCCGCGATCTCAGACCAGGAAGAACCCGGTCCGACCGACATGACGACCCAGCTGCCGGCTGCGCGTGCGCCCGGCATGATATGGTTTTGGACGTTCGAAAGATAGTTCGTACCGGCGAGCGTGCCGTCGTCCTGAGCGGTAATGAAGGCCGTATAGACGATGTCTAGCGTAGCGAAGAAGTCGTCATCGACCCGGTCATAGTTCCGGTAGATGTAGCCCGAGGAGATCGGCTGTGAAAGCGACTTATAGCCGTGGGCTTCGACCGTAAACCTACGCTCGACCGGTCCGTCCGGTGAGCTGATGCTCGCCGTTAAAAGGATGCTCGTCGCCTGGTAGGGCTTGGTATAGGTGCCGTCGTGATCGATCGTTTCCGGGTCGCTCGAGGTCCAGTCGATCGCGAAGTGGCCATAGGTTTGCGGTAAGTCGATATCGGCGGTGACCGTCGGTGGGATCGCTTCCGCGAGCAAGCGGTCGAGATCGGCGATGGTGACGCTTTCCCACTCGGCGACATAGGAGAGTTCCTTGACGTTTTCATCCATCGGGAAGCCCGGAAACTCCGTCTCGACGACGCCGTTTCGTTGCCAACCGGCAAAGCGGAATTCCTCGCGGATGGGAACGGGGAGGGCTTCAGGGTCCTTCATGGTCGTCCGTTGGATACCATGGATCTGTTCGTCGCTATAGAACGATACCTCCATCTCGCCCCCGTCATAGGACCCTATGTCCCGGTCGAAGAGAACCATCATGTTCGCGTTGAAATCGGACGAATAGCTTTTGATCGCTTCCAGAGCCGCTTCATCCTGCGTCTGGTTGTGTACGGCGAGGATGAAGTCATAGTCGGGCAGATCGAGATCCTCGATGCGCGTCGAAGCCGGATCGGCGGCGACGATGACGTAGGCATCCGCTTCCTCCTGATAGACGACAAAGAGCTTATAGAACCACTGTAACATCGTATGCGACGAGTCGAAGAGCGTAAAGCTCGTCCCGAGCGTATCGTCGAATGACGTAACCGTCAGGACGCGGTCGGGCTCCTGTTCTTCCACGAAGGAGCGGGGAAAATAGCCGCCGTCCGGATCGAGCGAGACGGATACCTCCCTGAGGGCAGCGGGGTCGAATGCCTCCGGATCGTCGAAGCGGAAGGTGAGCGTATCCTCGGTGATCGCAAAGTCCTCTTCGATCAGGATGCCGTTGATATAGAAGGCGAGATCATCGGAAAACGATTTTCTTTGGGAAAGCGTTACAGTGAGAACATAGCCCGAGTCGCGCTCCTCGATCCGAGCCGTATAGCCCTTGTTCGGCGTCGTGACTCCGTGCGTCTCGAGGTCGAGTTCGACCGCGATCGCCTCGAGTTCATTCGGTCCGAAAAGCGCCTGGCAGGAGGTCAGGCCGATCAGAAGAAAAACGATCGTTAGTGGGCGAAAGATCCGTTTCATCGCGTCCATCCCTTTTATGAGAATGCACCGTTCATGGTGGCCGTGCTCGCCTGAATTATACCACGTTAGGCGTCTATAGAAAGGCGCGATCGTCGCGGTTTGCCGTCTTTTTCGCATTCTGAACAATATGTTACGATTTTTCGTGTCCATGAAAAAAAGGAGTGAGCGCGCGCTCACTCCTTTGTCGTCACGGTCTATCGGTAGGAAGGACCGTACGTATCACAGGCCCGATAATCGGCTGCCGTATCCCCTTCTTCACCGAAGAGGGACCAAGCCTTCGGTCGAAAGATCCGCTCAGCAGAGACGTTATGGAGCGCGACCGGGATTCGCAACATCGAGGCGAGCGTGATCAGGTCAGCACCGATGTGACCGTAGGTGATGGCACCGTGATTCGATCCCCAGTTGTTCATCAGGTCGTAGACGGAACGGAAAGCGCCCTTTCCGGTCAGAATCGGTACGAACCACGTCGTCGGCCAGGTCGGATCCGTCCGTTGATCGAGGGCGTCGTGCACCTTTTCGGGCAGATCGACGGTATGGCCTTCAGCGATCTGCAGAACGGGACCGAGCCCTTGGACGAGATTGATCCGCGCCATCGTTACCGGCATGCCGCCCCTGGTCAGGAAATCGGTTGAGAATCCTCCGCCACGGAAGTACTCACGGTTCGCCGGGCAGAACCGCGTGTTCTCGAGACAGGCCTGAACCTCTTCTTTCGTAACCTTCCAGAACGGCTTCATGACGGGCTGACCGGATTCATCGCTCATGCGGCCGGTGCCGTCGAGCGTGGTCGAACCGGAATTGATCAGGTGGATGATACCATCTTTAGCGCGCCCTTCGAGCGCATGCCCGGTAACCCGTTTTACGGCTTCCGGACTCCAGAACGTCCGGACATCGGAAAAGATCGCGGCCTGACCGGTTAACAGGTGTTCGAATAGCATCGGTATGGCGTTCAGGGCGTCGTTTTCGGTCGCGACGACGAAGGGTTCACGGATCCCGTTCCAGTCGAAGGACGAGTTCAGGATCGTTTCCGAGAAGTCGCCGTTGACCATGAAATCGGTCCAAGCGCGCTGCCCCTGGAAACCGGATGCGATGGCGTTGTGGCCTTCGGCCTCTTCCGCGTATCCCAGGTCGCGTAGCTTCGCGTTGCCGACCATGAGGTCGCGGATGATCAGCGTCATCTTCGTCATCGTCGCGAAGTCGCTTTTGACCTTGTCCTCGTCGAAACGGAGGTCCTTACGGTTCCGGTCGGCACCGATCCGGCAGTTCTTTTGGACCCAGGCGAGCGCCTTTCGATACTCGTCGGGATCGAAGATTTCCAGTTCAAGCCGACGCATGACCTCGCTCATATCGACGTATTCGTTGCGCATGCCGAGATACTCGGAGAACAGTAGCGGGTCGATGATCGAACCGGCGATACCCATCGAAACCGATCCGATGGATAGATAGGACGTATCCCGCATCGTTTCCTTGGCGATCGCTGCCCGAACGAAGCGGAGGATCTTTTCCTTGACGTCTTCAGGGACGCTATCGTCCGCGAGATCCTGGACGTCACGCCCGTAGATCGCGTAGACGGGAAGACCGAGCTGGGCATAGGCGGAGGTAGCGGCGGCGAGATAGACGGCCCCCGGACTCTCCGAGCCGTTAAAGCCCCAGATCGCTTTCGGTCGTGACGGGTTCATATCGATGGTTTCAGTGCCGTAGCACCACGCCGGTGTGACCGTCAGGGAGACGTCGACGCCCGCCTGTAAGAAGTATTCCTCGCAGCGCGCGGCCTCGGCGACGCCACCGATCGTTTCCGGGTTCACGATGACTTCGACGCTCTCGCCGCTCGCGTGCCTGACCTCGGTTTCGATCAGCTCTTTAACGGCCTTAGCGAGCGCCACGGTTTTCTCTTCCAGGGATTCGCGGATCCCTTCCCGGCGACCGTCGATCGTCGGACGGACGCCTACTTTCGGTAGTCGTTTATTGAGCCTATTCATTTCACATACCTCGTTTCATGGTTTTGAGTCGATGCATGACCGACGGATCGGCGCTGCCGAATCCGTCGTGCAGTTCGCGATAGATCGCGTAGAGCTTCTCGTAGCGCGCGACGTTGGTCGGATTCGGGACATAGATCGTATCCTCGAGTTTGCCCATCCTTTCGCTCGCTTCACGGATCGAGTCGTAGCCGCCCTGCTCTTTCCCAGCGGCAGCGGCAGCAGCGATGGCCGAACCGAGAGCGACGGCCTGGTCCGATTTACCGATGCGGATCGTGCGATCCGTGACGTCCGCGTAGATCTGCATGAACAGCGGGCTTTTCTTAGAAATTCCTCCGGTCGCGTAGAGCTCGTCGATAGCGATGCCTTCCTTCGTGAATTCCTCGATGATGACGCGCGTGCCGTACGCCGTCGCTTCGATCAGGGCCCGATAGATGTCCTCCGGGGACGTCCGGAGCGAGAGGCCGACGATGAGACCGGACAGGTCACTATCCGAAAGGATCGAGCGATTGCCGTTGAGCCAGTCCAAGGCGACGAGACCCGCTTCACCGGGGAATTTCTTTAAAGCCTTTTCCTCCAGCAGGGCATAGGGCGATATGCCCCGCTCGCTCGCTTCCTTAGCGTAGCGCTCAGGAAGCAGGTGGTCGACGAACCAGTCGAGCGCGTCGCCGACGGATGCCTGTCCCGCTTCATAGCCGTAGAGGCCGGGGATGATGCCGTCCTCGACCACGCCGGAAATTCCCTTGACGAGGATCTCCTTTTCGTCGAGCACCATGTGGCAGGTCGAAGTTCCGAGAATCATCACCATCTTGCCGGGGGTCGTGATCCCGAGAGCCGGAACCGCGCTATGGGCGTCGATATAGGCCGTCGTTACGGGAATCCCCGCTTTCAGGCCGAGCTTCTCGGACATCGTTTCTGTCAGGAAACCAGCGATCGAACCGACCGGTTTAACGGTGCCGGGCATTTTGTCCGCGATGAGCGTTTCGAGACCGGGATCGAGCGCCTTGAAGTAGTCCTTGCTCGGATAGCCGTCGTGCTTATTCCAAAAGGCCTTATAACCGGCCTGACAGGCTGATCGCGACTCGGAACCGACCAGTCGTGAGACGATGAAGTCCCCGGCTTCGATGAAGCGCGCCGTGCTGTCGTATAGCGCTCTGTCCTCGTTGATGATCTCCATCACCTTCGGGATCATCCACTCCGAGCTGATCTGGTTGCCGTAGCGCTCGATGAAGCGTTCCCCGCGCTCGCGGGCGATCTCGGCCGCCTTCGTCGCGTGCGCCTGCGCGGCGTGGTGCTTCCACAGTTTGACATAGGCGTGGGGGTTGTTCCGGTATTCGTCGTGCGTACTCATGGGCTCTAGGTCGCGATCGACCGGTAGGATCGTCGATGCGGTAAAGTCGATCCCGATCCCGATGATCCGATCGCCGGACACATCCGCCTCCGTGATCAGCTTTCTGATCCCTTTTTCGAGGACCTCGAGGTAGTCGGAAGCGTCCTGCAGGGCGTAGTCCTCGGGGAGCGTGACGTCATTGAGGACCTGGTCCATGACGCCGTGCGGGTAGGACAGGATGACGGTATGGGTTTCCTCACCGTTTTTAGGGTCGACGAGAATGAATCTCGCCGAGAGCGTGCCGAAATCGGCACCGATGACGTAGGGCATGCTATGAACCTCCTTGTTGGTTCGTTCTGATCATGATCACGCGATGGGGATCGATCTCGAGAGTAAGTCCGATCCCTGCGGAAGATAGACTTGTATCCGGTTTCTGGTACGTCGTCCGTCGTGCCGGGTCGAAGTCCTTCATGAGCGTGATATCCGTGTTTCGATCGCCGGGAATCGTTAGCTCGACGCGGCTCTTTTCGCGCGACGTATTCGCGAAAAAGTAGGCGCGCTCAGCCCGATCGATCCGTTCGAAGGCACTATGGACGACCGCATCGAGCCTAACGGTTCCCCGTGCCTCATAGGCCTCGCTCTGCTTATCGTGGTTGTAGTGAAAGTAGTCGAAGGTCGTTTCGGGCGAGGCGAATGACAGTGGTCTCATCATCCTGCCGTAGGCGAGGAAGGGATTGCCTTCCTTCGTGCGTAAGGCCGCGAACTGACGGAGATAGGACATGCGCTTCGGGGCATAGGCATAGCCGCGCCGTGCGAAGTCGGCATAGTGCTCCCTGCGGTCGTTCTCGCGGCCATCGATCGCCTCCATCGGACTGTATTCGTGGTTGATCTCGTAGACGCCACCGAACAGATAGGTTCGCGCTACGGTATTGAAGAACAGCGACCCGATCTCTTCGACGATCTTCCCCCAGCCGTCCAGGCGGAGCAGACCGTACTCGTGATAGACGTAGCTGAACATGGGAATGACGAGCGCGTCCTGGTCCAGGATCAGTTTCCGAAAGGGATACGTCTCGAGCGTCGATGCCGGTTGGGCCCAGGATCTGGCCTGGACGTAGTCGAGCGTATCCAGGTGGATCTCGTTGGCCATTTCCGCACCGAGAGGAATCGGTTTATCGGCGTATCCTTCGAGCGCTTCTTTCGTCGCGCGATAGATGGCATTATAGGCTCTGGCGATCTCGTAGCCACCGCCCTGATCGTGGTCGTGGGTCTTTTCCAGGCACGTCTTGATCAGGTTGTTCGACGAGATGTCGTAGTAGATCGAATCGACTCCGCTTTCCTTGAGCACGCCGAGATCCCGTTCGACGTGGAAGTCCTTCGTGAAGGCATTGGCCGGACAGAGCATGTTGAAGCGGTAGCCGTCGTGGCTCTTGGGAGGATCGGGGAAGGCCTGCATGTGCGGTCTCAGGTTCTCATGGTCGGCGCCGTTCGGGTTGACCAGGAAATCGAATTCGAACGGCGCGACGTAGTCGCCGTTCGCACGGATCTGCGCGAGATTCTCGTTCGAAAAGCGCGTCGGTAGCCATTCGCTCAGCCCTCCCGGTTTGACGCCACCGAAATCCTGGATATGATTGGTCCAGTCGGGACCGAGAATATGGAAGATCGGAAGACCGAGATCACGGTGGTATCGCTCGAGCCAAACCGTACGGTCGTGCTTGGCATTGATCCCGAACGTCGCTAACCCGATGTCCTGATAGAGCCACTTCGCGTGCCTGCGTTCAAGGGTCGGCCTCGGAACGAAGGGCTGCTCGGTCGCCCACGCCTTATAGATGTCAGCGGCATCCATCCAGTCGCCCTGAAAGGCACGGATCGATACTTCATAGGGTAGAAAAAGGTCGTTGCCGGAAGCGATGTGCTCATAGCCATAGATGTGGGAGGCGACGAGTCCCTGGTCCCGGTAATAGACGTTCAGCCACTTCTGGTGCATATCCGGATCTTCGGCCATCATAAGGAACCCGCCGGATTCCCCGTAATAGGCAAAGAACTGCAGCGAGGAACCGGAAAAGCTCTCGGGGTAAGGCGCGTATCTAAGGCCTTTCATGGCGTCATTGAAGTTTTTCGTCGGCCTTTCTATCAGAAGACCGGTGGCGTAGCTGTGCGCGAGTACGTCGGTATTCTCGTACGAGGTGAGACGATAGAGAATCGGATACTCGAACGACCGGATCTCCCTTGAACCACCGTTTTCGATTCGGAAAGAGAAGGTGATCTTCTCGGCGTTGAGCCCGATCCGAGCCCGGATGACGATATCCTCGTCACAGGTGAAAACGAGACGGATCGCCTCGGGATCGAGCGTCGTTTCCAAGGACCGAAAACGGTCGACTTCTCCCCGGTCGGTTTCGAGGATCCAGGCCAAGGATGCAGGATCAGCGATGAGCTCGCGCTCGTGCTTGACGTCGCGGATCCTTACGATCGCTCCGGTTGCCGGATCGGTTTCGATCGTCCAGTATTCGGATGTGATGGCGTGCGTCGGCATGTCCTTCTCCCTCTTTTCAAAGGCGGCTCAGGAAAGCATCCGGAGGGGGGAATCGGATGCCTTCCTGAGCCGTCCCTATTATTCCAGGACGACTTCGATGAGAATGGTCTGATAGACGGGAAGCCACTGCGAGAGCTGGATGTAGAATTTCTGTCCGTCATACTCGGTATAGGCACGGTGAACGAACCCGCCGTAGAGCCCCGGGTACTGTTCGGCGGAAACGATCGGTCGCGTATCCGAATAGGGTCCCGTAATATCATCCGCTGTCTGGTAGACGATCCGTGAGCCCTTCAAGTAGACTGCCATCCACTTACCGAGGTAGTCGTTGTACATGACGCTCATTTCCGCGCTGGGGGGTTGTATGACGTAGTAGGGGTCACGGTCGAGCGAGGTGAGTCCTTGTTCGCCTTGACGCCAGGTGTCCGGACCGGTCAGGTATTCATAGGCATCGCGGTCCTCGAAATCATCCTCGTGGACGCGGGCGAGCACGGTGCCGCCCTGTCTTCCGCCGGGTATGGCGAACAGGTAGATCATCTCGGGGTCATCCCGTCCTTGCACGGGGAAGATCTGGCCGAAATTATCGGCTTCCTCTTCATCCCACCTCAAGCCATCGACCTCGGTCCAGGTTCGGAGCCCGTCGGTTGACTTGAGGACCTGGTTGTAGTTAACGAGCCAGGAGCCGGCAACGCCCCAATAGCGGACGGACATATAGAAGATGTAGGTCGTATCGTCGATGGTAATGCCGCCGGTCGGGATCTTGGTAACTTCCCGGTCGGGATTGGTCGAGTCCTCATCCGCTACGTTACGGTGATGCTCGCCCTGCATGAACGGTTTAGCCGCACCGCTTTCGGTCGTAACGACCGAGTCGAAGCGAAGACCGTCATTGAGATCCGTATCGGTAGAAAGAGCGATGAAGTTCGAGAACCAGAAACCCGAGTGTGCGCCGACCCCAGAAAAGGTGTCACCGTAGAGTAGGGCCATGCCTTCCGGTGTTTTGACGGGAATACCGAGGTCGGTTCCGCCGATGCCGGCATCCAGCAGCAAGTCGGAATTGATCGACTCCGGTCCCGTTATGAACCCGACTTCATAGGCGTATTCGATCCGATCGGATAGCGAAAAGCTACCTTCAGGCGGAGCGGCGAGTAGGACGTTGACCGTCGAGTTCTTTTCGACGTCTTCGCCGGCCTCGATGCCCTCTTCATAGCCGAGGATGGTTCCGGGGAGAACCTCATTCGTCGGCGTTTCGATGGCGTTGATCAGGTAGGCGCTTTCGATCGCTTCCCGGGCTTGATTGATCGTAAGTCCGGTAATGTCCTCGGCAGGAACCATTTCCTTATCGTCACACGCTGTCAGGGTGATGACCGTCGTTAGGAGTAAAAGGATGAGGATTATGCGCTTCATAGAGTCACTTCCTTATGGGCGTATCGCCTAGGGATAGGGGGAACCGGAAGGCTTCCGGTTCCCTTATGTCCGTAGTAATCATCAGTCGATCGTCAGTTCATCTTCGCTGAGGCTCATACCGGGAGATCGGTCATCCTCGTTGATCTCGAGGACCTGATATCCGTATGTCGGATCCTCATCCTCATGGGCTTGATCGGATCCGTAGAGATAGATCGTCAGGGTGACGTGATCGAATCCGATCGCTTCCTCGTGCTCCTCATAGGTTGTCGCTGCGACTTCGAGGCTGATCTCTTTCAGAAGGTCGAGGGAGCTAACCGTCTCATCGATCACGGCGTGAACGTCGATCGTATCCGTTTCGACGTCTTCGGATACGATCCGGACGTCGTAATCGGTCGGTTCATCCTCCTGGCAGGAGGCAAGAAAGAAGAGTGATACGAAAAATACTAGAATGATCGCGATTTTTTTCATGGGATTTCCTCCTTAATCGTTGGGAAGATCATAGGTTACGTCGATCGCATAGGGACTGCCCGTAACCTCAAGGACATAGTAGGCCTGAGCCCTGTTTCCTACCTCATCGGACGTAGCTACGGTGATGATATACCTACCGGGTTGGTTGACGTCGTGGTAGTCCGAATAGGCGACGGTATCAGCTTCGGTCGTGACGTTGGCAGCCGGGTCGAAGGCACCACCCTTTTCGACCGTTACGGTCTCTTCGATGATCTCGATATCGATGTCGGTTTCGGTATCCGTGAGGTAGCGCATCTCGACGTTGTCGACGTAGAAGGCGTCGTCCTCGTGGAGCGGCGTAAACAGCCAGCGGAGCGAATTGGCCTTGATGAGCAGCTCGGAGTCGACCTTGAGGTCGAGGGTAACGTTCTTCCAGCCATCACCGAGATCGGTAACGACGAGCGGCATCTTCAAAAGCTCTTCACCGGACGTCACATCGCCGTCCTCTAGGGACCTGTGGTCGATGGTGTAGTAGGATTCGTTCGCGGCTCCGACTAGGGAAGAATCGATCGCCGTATAGGATTCCTTCGGATCCTCCGTCTCGATCTTGAAGTCATAGCTGATGCGGATCAGGTCGTCGACGTCTAGTTCCGGCGGCATGATGACGAAGGCGCTCGAATACGTCTTATCATCGGTCTTGCCGAGGGCCATGACCTTCGAGCCGTCGACCTCCTCGATCGTTGCCGGTCCGTCGAGCGAAACGGAGCCCCAGGCTCCTTCGAGCTGTGATTCCGAGAAGACCGTGTCCACGGGGAAAGCCTCGAAGTCGCCGTTTACGATCAGATTAGGACCCGTATAGTAGGTTTCATCGGGATCGAACGGGTTATCCGGAACGGTCAGCACTTCTTTTAGTGACAGGTTGTCGAGATGAAGCGTAGCGGCGCCCGTGTAGTGGATCTGTAGCGAAGTAGCGGCATCCTTTTCGATCTCGACTACGACATGGTACGTCTCGTCTTCGAGCGTCACGAAGGAATCGTCGATCGTTCCTTCCGTAACGAGGTCCGTTTCGCCGAGCGCATTCTCCGAATCATCCGCGAACATGAACGAGAGCTCAACGTCGCTCAGATCCGAGACGGTGAACTCAAAGGCGACACGGTATTTACCCTGATCGGTTTCGACCTGATGCCCGAGGATGCCATCGTTTTCGAGCTGGGCGTCACCGTCACCGACCGTACCGTTCTGACCGAAGAAACCGTAGGAATCGGGGGTCTCTTCCAGGTCGGCCTGGGGCGCATAGTCGAGGAAGCCCTCGAAATCGCCACCGTCGATGATGTTCTCGCCGCCCTCAGGGACGACTTCGATGTTGTCGATCAACGCGTAGTTGTCATCGCTACCGCCGGTATTGAACCATACCGCGATCGAATCGTAGGCGGAGCCCGGTTCGGTTTCGAGCTGGAACTGGACGTTATACCATCCGTCCTTTCCGGTGATCGCCGTTTTCGATTCGTGGTCCAGTAGGGGAGCTCCTAGCATCGGCTCACCGGCGAAACGCATACCGAGATTGTCGGTCGTTCCTTCGACCCTGTAGTCGATCGAGATGTCATAGGTCGTCTCGGGTTCGATCGTCGTGAAGCGGAAGAAACTCGAAAATTCGCTACCCTCGACGGTATATGACAGCTTCGCTACCGTGTTATCCTCGTCATCGGGATCGACGATGGCCTTAGCATAGGAATCCCATGCTCCCGAGCCCCAGTCCTCGGCATCGCCGTAATCCGAGTCGAATACGGGATCGGGGAAAGCGAGTTCGGTACCGGTGTTGAAGTCGAAGTCACCGTTTTCGATGAGCTCATCGCCGATGACCTCATCGGCATGGACCGGTAGGATGAGCAGCATCGTCATAGCAAGAATCAGTACAAAGAGCATCTTTTTCATCTTTTTTTCTCCTTTTTAGTATTATTTGCTCGCGTCCGTGCGGACGCGTCAAACGCTTTCGTCATCAGCGAGCGGAATGCGCGCCTTGACGTCCTTGATCACGAGCTTTCGGTGTGGCTCGGTCTGGTACCAGTAAGCGGTTGAACTCCAGTCATCACTGCGGTTGTTGTTATGGCCGTGCTCGATCGTAACCCGGATCGATTTCTCGAACATGATCGGGTCCTGGATATGGTAGCGGTAATAGGTGATCCGACCCTTCCAGTTCTCATCACCGCCGAGGATGAGCCCGTGATAGGGAGCGGAATAGGTCTGCCGTGGGCACCAGGCCATGTTGACGTAGTCCTCCGTGCCGGTTCCGTGTACGTTCGGCGGCCAGGGCTCACCGTCGATGAAGATCATGTCGTCGCCTTCGCCCGGCCAGTCCCACTCCTTGGTTTTGGAAAAGTTATGGATGTCGATGTGGCAACCGACGAAGTGACCCTTGCCCTTCGCATCGAGGACGACGTAGTTCTCATCACCGCTGACGTTATCGCCTTCGAAGCACCACGCCTCGTGGCTTTTAAACGACTTCGGATCCTTGCCTTTCGTCGGCAGTTCCCGGTGCCAGGACGCATGGAACGTCAGGATCTCGCTCGGAAAAGCGGGGACTTCCTCGTAGTCGATATAGAAGTAGAGGATCAGGTCCGTGTCGCACTCATTCCTAACGGATAGGACGGCGCTCTTCTCGAAGGGCATGACCCACCAGCTGTTGAAGCCCTTTCCGTCTTCGGGGCTCATCTGCAGCGGGGCGGAGACGAAGTTTCGTGTCAAACCGTGGCCCATACCGAAGAAATCTCCTAACGGGACGAGCACGGAGGGGTCGTCTTCGTCGTCCCAGTGGCACATGAACAGCGCTTTTCTCAGGGCGTTCGCTTCGTTCTTAAACCCCGCATTCGAGGTCGTCATCCAGATGTGCGTGATGACGCCTTTCGTCCTGATGTCGGCGATAACCCTCGTTTCACCGGGTTTGATGTAGATCCGGTCGTCGTTTCCGCCCGACCGGTCGTAACTCGAAATGCGTTTTCTCTTGGACTGCCTCGGAAATATCAGGTTGTCAAGGCGTCCGATCTGGTATGGATTCAAAGCATTACCTCCTTATTTGATGCCGGAAAGCTGGATGCCTTCCCGGATGTATTTCTGTACGACCATGAAGATGACGAACGGGAACAGCAGCGATACGAAGGTCGCCGCCAGCACAGCTCCGTATCCGAGCGCGGAGGCATCCGCGAATAGCATCTGGATGACGTACATGATCTGGAACAGATCCTTACGCTCCTGCGTGATCGTCAGCGTCGGCCACAGATAGCTGTTGTAATAGCCCATGAAGACGGTCGCGCCGATGATGACCATCGGCGTCTTCGACATGGGAACATAGATCATCCGGAAGATATCGAACGTTTTGGCGCCATCGATACGCGCCGCCTCGTCGAGCGCCTTCGGGAAACCTAGGAAGAACTGTCGGAAAAAGAAGATGTTATAGGCGTTCACGAGCCCCGGAAGGATCAGCACGGCCAGGGTATCGATCATGCCGAGGGCATGGACGACCCGAACCGAGGTGATCAGGATCGTGATGGCGGGTATGAACATCGTCGAGAGCATCGTAACCCATAGCACGCGCTTGAACGGGAATGAGAGCCGCGCGAAGGCGAAGGCAGCGAGCATGTTCAGGACGAGCGCGCCGATGACGGCGAGCGAGGCGACCAGCGAGGTGATCAGCATCGAACGGATGAAGCTGACGGCGATCGAGGTGTATTCCAGATAGGCGATCCTTCGGTAGTTATCGAGGGTCGGATTCTCCGGTAAAAAGGTGTAGGGATAAGAGAATATCTCATACTTGTCCTTGAACGTAGCCGGCAACATCAGAATGATCGGGATGAAGATGATGATGACTATGACCGCGACAAGGAGCGGAAGCCACGTCCTTTTTCTCACAGTTCCCACCGTCCTCTCCGCGAGAACAGCTTGAAAACGAAACTGTTCACGATCAGGATCAGGACCATGATCAGAATGGCGGCGGCGGTGATCTCGGAGTCCGAGATGTTACCGTTGGCACGGCTGTGGATCAGGTAGAGCACCGGCGTCATCGTCTGATTGGCGGGCTGGCCGTTGGTCATGATCATCGGCACCTCGAACATCTGCATGTTGGCGACGATCAGCGTAACGATCAGGAGCAGGAAATAGTTCTTCATCATCGGGATCGTGATGAATCTCGTCAACTGGAAGAACGAGGCGCCATCCATTTCCGCCGCTTCAAAAAACGATTTCGGGATATTGATCAGCCCGGCATACATGACGAGCGAGAAATAGCCGAAGCCGATCCAGATCGTGGGAACGATGATCGAGATCGGTGACCAGAACTCGCTGTTGTTAAAGGGGATGGGTTCGATATCGAACACGCCGAGGAAGGCGTTGATGATACCGCCGTTATAGGTCGTTAGCAGGGTGAAGATCACGGCGACGACGATACCGGAGATCAGGTACGGTAGGTAGATGATCGTGCGGGCGAAGACGCCGAACTTGCCCTTGATGCGGACCAGGGCATTGGCGAACAGGAAAGAGCATACGATCTGAAAGACCGTAATGGCGAGCGTCATTTCCAAGACGTTGATGAAACTCTTGAAAAAGACGTCGTTATCGAGGATCTTCGCGTAGTTGGCGAACCCGACGAAGGCGCTTTCCTGGCCGACGCGATAGTCGAAGAAGCTGCGGTAGAGCGCGAGCCCTAGTGGCGTTATGACGAAGATCGCGAGCATCACGAAGGCCGGAAGGACCATGAGGAATCCGGAGATTCGTTCCTCCCGGTTGGAGTAGGGCCGCATCGCTAACCGCCTCGAGGATTGTTACCGGCGAGGTCATTGGCATCGATCAGGTCCTTGACGTCTTCGTGGGCGTTATCGATCTCTTGGTCGACGCTGTTTCCGAGGGCGACGTTTTCGAGCATGGTCGAGACGGCAACCGATACATCCCAGGGGTAGATCGGTTCCATCGGTGCCAATTCAGCGACATCGGAAAGCGTAGTGATCCAATCCTGCGGGACGGTCGATTGAACCGGGATCTCATCGATGATCGCCTCCTGTACGCTCATGCGCGGTGACGTCTTTGAGTAGTGTGCGCCTTCGAAGAACTCTAACGGTTTTTCGGTCGAACCCGCGACAAGATATTCGATGACCGCGGCGGCCTCTTCCTTGTTCTCAGATGATTCGGAGATGACGTAGGTCCAACCGCCATTCGTCGCGGTCGGAACGTCGCTTTCCCCCGTGAAGGTCGGCAGCGCCGCGACGCCGATCTCGTCGACGAGGTCCGGGTAGTCATTGATGATGGTGGCGATCGACCAGCTTCCCGCCGTCGTCATGACGAGCTTTTCGAGACCGAGGTCGTTGATGATCGACGTATAGTCCCCGGAACTGAGCGGGACATAGCGGTTGAGGTAGAGATCCTGCCATAATCTGGCGAGATCCTCATAACCCGGGTCGAGCAAGCGCGATTCGCTCCAGTCCTCGGTTAGTGCCAGCCCACCGGTAGCCGCTAGCTGCATGCCCCAGGAACCCCAGCCCAAGCCGACGCCTTTCGGTACGTCAAAGGGGTGAAGACCATCGACGTCCTGTGCTTCGATGTTGGATTTGATCGTGTCGAGCAGCTCCAGAAAACCGTCCCAGTCCGCCGGGATCTCGGTCGTTTCCCCGTAGGTCTGAAGGAGCGACTCGTTATAGAAGAGGAGCGTTGACGGTTCGAATAGGATCGGATAGGCATAGTAACGTCCATCGAATTGAACGCCCGACCGAGCGGAATCGTATAGGTCATCGAAGCTCGATGCCGGAAGAAGATCCGTGATGTCGGCGGCGTAGCCGTTGCGGATATCCTTATAGAGATTACCGTAGGAGACCATATAGATATCGGGCTCACTACCCGTTTCCCGAGCGGAACGGATCTGGTCATCGAACGAACTGGTATCGACCAGTTTCTGCTCGAGCTGGATCCCGTCATCGAGGTTGTCGTTGAAATCCATGCGCTGGTCGAAGTTCAACTTGTTGTTCCAGTCCTCGAAGTCGTGGATCCACATGTCGACCTTGGTCGCACCCTCCTCGAACTTCTCTTCCCGTTCATCGATTTCCACGTCTTCGGGTGGCTTGCAGGATGAAAAAGCGATCAGAGAAAGAACGGATAGCAGGATGACTAGATGTTTTTTCATGGTATAACCCTCCATTTCTACTTTTAAAACTACCATAAAAGCGTTTTCACTTAAATATCGGATATTGTTCATTCGTTAACATATATTGTGAAAGACATAAAACCAAAAAAGCGAAAAAAACGCCCAAAATAAGATTTTTATATAAATAATCGCTATATGAATGATAATCATATATCATATTATTTGAAGAAAAAGAAAGGGATACCTGCGGCATCCCTTCCGGTCTAGATCAGGCCCTTCGGCTTCATGTGGACGCTCTTTTTATGGTAATAGCCCGGCGTCCGATTGTCCATCGCCTTGAACCATCGCGAGAATGATTGTGGCGAATCGAAACCCATCGTATAGGCGACCTCCTTGATGGTCTTGGAGGTGAACTGCAGGCACCGTTTGGCCTGGTTGTACTTGAGCCTGTTGAAGTATCTGATGGGCGTGATGTTGTAGCGCTGTTTGAACAGGTGGTTCAAGTTCCATTTCCCCATCCCCGCCTCGCGGGCGAGGTCATCGAGGGACAGGTTCTCGTTGACGTGTTCCGACATGAAGACGATGAGGTCATCGAGCTCATGGGAATAGGGCGAGTTCGCATCCGCGATTCCCAGGTGATAGTCCCTTAGGATCGTGGCGAATAGCTGGGTGACAAGCCCCTGCAGGTAGTAGCCCGAGTAGTTGACCTTATAGGTGAACTCGTCGATGATCTGGTCGAGGAGCTCCTTGACCCTGTAGGGATTCCTAAGCCGGATGACATCGGGAATATCCAAGCCGTTGGCGGCGTAATAGTCCTCTCGGAAATAGCTGAGCTCTTTTTCTGTCATGTGTTCCTTGAGCTTCATCGAAACGGTTACTTCCGGACTGTCATCACGGTAAAAGAAGTCGAAGTGGACGTGGGGCTGTTCACAGTCCTCACCCGCCCATTCGATCCTGTGATAGACGTCAGGGCGCAGGAGGATACAGTCGTTCTCGCTAACGGTATAGGTCCGATCAGCGATGGTGATCCTCATTTTGCCCTTATTGATATAGATGATCTCGTGGTCCCAGATGTGTCGTTCGATGAAGTATCCCTTGATGTAGGTATGGTGCATCGCGTGACGGACGTAAGGGGAAAGGGGATTTCCGTTCATGGTATGCCTCCTTCTTTTTATTCTAAAGGGTGTATCGATCAGGCCTTCATGCGCCTAAAGCGCGTTTCGGACTTCCTTTGCAGGACGTAGACGAACGGTAGGAGCAGTAACAGATCGAAAAGGGTAAGCAGAACGAGGAGCGTTTCGAAGGACGCATGGTCGTCGAGAAGTACATAGATCAGACCGTTGGCGATCAGGACCAGGAAGCCGCCGAAGACGGCGATGAGCGCAGCGATGCTCTGCTTGATGACCTCGACTTCGCTCGCGAACTCGAACTTGGGAAAGTAGAGGTTGACTACGGCATCCATCACCGATATCAGAAGCGCGAATACGCCAGAAAGAAGGATCATGATGGCCTGCACCACCGGAGCGATCGCGAGAGAGAAGCCGAAGAGGATGACGCTCAGGATAGCGACCGGAACGATCAGGACGAGATTGAAGGCGACTTTCGCCGCCATGACGCGCTTCGCTTCTAACGGAAGGCTCTTGACGATCCAGAAGTTCTTACCCTCTAGAGAGAGGCTGATCGCCGACGTATAGGTCATGGCGGTACTAAAGCCGATCAGAACGAGGATGATCGCCTCGATCCTAGGACCTAAACCGACCGTTTCTGCCAGGAAGCCCTCGATCTCGCTCCGGTAGAAAAGGCTGCCGACGGACAGGATGAGTAGCAGGACCGGACCGAGCCCGGTATTGAGGGCGTAGATCGGCGTGCTGAAAAACTTGCGGATCTCCTTTTGGATGAGCGCAGGAATAACGCCCTTTGCCCGATAGGTAATCGGCCCTTCCCTTTTTCTCGTCTGAGCGTGCCGCCCCTTCTGATTCGTCTTTTGGACGGCGCCTTCGATGAGATAGATGAAAAGAAAGAACAGGCCGGCATGGCTGAGAACGATGAGGATGAGGTCGATTAAGCTTCCCTTCGAAACGGCATCGGTGAACCAGCGAAGAGGCGGATAGAGCTCGGATAGGCCGGCGAAAAGATCGATCTGCCCGGTCAAGGGATTGACGGTCGCTTCATTGACCGAGAAGGAAGCGAGGAAGAGCGCGATGACAACCGCGAACATGAACACGATGTTCAAGAGATTGCTTTTTCTGAATCGCCGGGTCATGACGGCTATGCCTAGAGCGAGCGAGCTCATCAGAACGACCGGGACCAAGGGTATGAACGGGAAGGCGAGCAAATAGAAGAAAAGCGCGATCGCTTCGACGCCATTCCAGTAGAAATAGGCGAAGGCGATCGGTAACGTGAAAACCGCAATCGCGGCATAGAGCATGATCAACAGCGTCGTCATCCTGGCTGCGAGCACCGTTCGCGGGTGGAGCGGAAGGGGCGAGAGGATCTCGTAGTCCTTGTAGAAAAAGAGCGAACCGTTGGCACGGAGAAAGACGATGAGCGCGGATAGACCGATGGCATAGACGCCAAGAAAGCTCAGGAGCAGCTGGGGCTGGCCCATCTCCATCAGGATCTTTCCGAGGTCGAAGAACATGTAACCGAACGTTCCGATGAATACGATCAGCGCGTAGACGATGGCGAGTCCGATCAGAACGGCCTTCACTCGCGACGTGCGGTAATCGAAGCCGAGGATTCGCTTCAGGGAAAAGTTCTCTTTTAAAAAGAGCTTCACGAGTTTCGCGTACATCACGTTTCCCGTGCTATTTCCATGAAGATCGTTTCGAGCGACTCGTTCCGGATGATTTCCTCGGTACTGCCGCGCGCGACGATCTCACCTCGCCGGATGATCGCGACCTTGTTACACAGCTTTTCGACGACTTCGAGCACGTGCGTCGAGAAAAAGACGGCTGACCCCTGTCGGCACAGGTCCCGCAGGATCTCCTTGAGCTGAAAGCTCGCCTTCGGGTCGAGACCGACGAAGGGCTCGTCGAGCAGAAACAGCTTCGGTCGATGGATCAGGGCCGAAATGATGACGAGCTTCTGCTTCATCCCGTGCGAATAGGACGAGATGGGATCCCTGAGGACGTCGATGATCTCGAAGAGCGTCGCGTAGCGGTCGATCTCCTGTTTCCGGGCATCGGTATCGATCGCGAAGACATCGGCGATGAACTCGAGGTACTCGATCCCCGTCAGGGATTCGTAGATATCCGGGTTGTCCGGGATATAGGCGATCATCCGCTTGACTCCGAGCGGCTCATCCTTGACGGATTTTCCGACAACGGTGATCTCGCCCTCGTCGAAGTCGATGATCCCGGCGATCGCTTTCAACAGCGTCGTCTTACCGGCGCCGTTGTGTCCGACGAAACCATAGAGGTCGCCCGCTTCGATCGCGAGGCTTATATTCCTACAGGCCTGCTTTACGCCGTCATAGCTTTTCGATACGTTTCTGATCGCTAGCATGTTCCGGTCTCCTATTCGATTACGCGTGTGATAGTCGTATTCTACCACGTTTCAGAGGCATAGGCAACGGGATGTTCGATCGTCCAAAACTTTCAATTGTGAAATTAAATACTTAAGAATTATTTACGTAATAGAAATGTAAGCGATGGGTTTGCTATAATTGAACGGAACAAAAAAAACGACCGGTGATCCGACGGATAGGATGTACGATGAATAGCATGAAAGGGATCAAAAATCTTGAGGGCGATCTCTTCGATCTCGCGGAGATCTTCGCGTCGCTAAGCGATGATAACTACCGGGAAACGATCGAGCGAGCACTGGATCTGATCAAGAAACGCCTAGCAGCCGATCGGATCCATCTTTGCCTATCCGGTCGTGCTGGAAAGACGTCGGTACCGACGTGCTTTTCGCGGGGCGACCTAGGATCTAGAGCGAACGACCCTTCGTTCGCGGACCTGCGGTCGGTTCTTGGCGACGAACGAGGGATGGGCGGCGTCTGTCTAGAGGATAGCAATTGCTTGCCGCGATCCGATCGTCTCGGTGCCTTTTTGCAGGATGGCGGCGCCCGGGGTCTGATAGTCGAACCGATACACGACCACGACGAGCTCCGCGGCTGTCTCGTCATCGAGCGCACGAAAAAACGGATGTCCTGCGACGTCGAAACGACTCGCATCGTCCGCCGTTTCGCTCGGATCCTCAACAAGGCGATCCGGCGCATCCGCTTTCATGACCGGTTCGATACAAAACGATCGGTCGACGCCGCTGGCCTCGGGACGTGGCAGTGGGATCTCGAAACCGATGAGACGACCTTCAATAAGCAGTGGGCGGCGATGCTCGGATACGACCTCGAAGAGCTCGAACCGATCGGTCCTACTACCTGGCAAAGACTGACGCATCCTCTCGACCTCAGAGCCTCGATCGCCGCTATTAAAAGCGTGATCAAAAGCGAAGAGTCCACCTATCGGACCGAGTTCCGCATGAAACACAAACAGGGGCACTACGTCTGGATCAGGGACATCGGACGGATCATCGAACGCCAGGATGGAAAACCGAAAACGATGGCAGGCGTGCACATCGATATCGACCTGCAGAAACAAAAGGAACTATACGATCAGGCCATCGCGCAAGCGGTCGACCATTCACCGGTCGGTATCGTTATTACGAGCACCGACGGCACGATCGAGTACGTCAATTCGACCTTTACGGAGATGACGGGCTATTCGCGGGAAGAAGCGATCGGAAACGATCCGGATCTGCTTAAGTCCGATTACCACGACGAGGCCTTCTATCAGTCCATCTGGCGGACGATCCGTGCCGGACAGGAATGGAAAGGCGAGATCTATAACAAGAGAAAGGACGGCACGTATTACTGGGAATCGGCATCGATCGCACCGGTGTATGACGATCAGGGCGTCCTCAAGCACTTCGTCAGCGTCAAACAGGATATATCCGATCGGAAAGCGAACGAGTGGGAGAAACGACTCTACCAGGAACAGCTCGAAACGGAAATCGCGACCAAGATCATGGAGATCGATAACTCGCATCGAGCCGCGATCATCGCCCTAGCGAAACTAACCGAATCGCGGGATAGCGACACGGGCCAACACGTCGAGCGCGTCCAGCACCTGTCGAAAGCGCTCGCTCGGAGCATGAAAGAGGACCCGAAGCATCAGGAACGGATCGACCACGACTTCCTCGAAAACATCTTTTACGCCGCGGCACTGCACGATCTCGGCAAGATCAGCATCCCCGATGCCATCCTCTTGAAACCCGGAAAACTCAGCGAAAAAGAGTTTAAAACCATCGAGACACACGTAAAAACGGGCGCGGACCTACTGCAGGAAATGCGCGAGTACGATACGAATAACTCCATCATCGAGATGGGCCAAAGAATCGCGCTCTACCACCACGAGCACTGGGATGGGTCCGGCTATCCGGAAAGGCTAAGCGGGACGGATATCCCCCTAGAAGCCCGGATCGTCGCGCTCGTCGACGTCTATGACGCCCTCAGGTCGAAAAGACCCTATAAGAAGCCCTACCCGCATGAAAAGTGCTATAAGATGATCGTCGCGGAATCCGGGAAGAGCTTCGACCCCGGCATCGTTGAAGCCTTTGTCCGGGTCGCGGATCGCTTTAAAGAAATATACGATTCGTTCCGATAGACGAGCAAAAGAGCATTCCGATCGGCGTTTTTTCTAGTATTCACTACTAGCATTTTTTTGCTTTTTCCGCTAGAATAGTAGATAATGGGGGTGATCCTTTGGACCAGTTCTTTCAATTCGACCGGTTCTGCTTTATCATGTTCTATCTCATCACTGCGCTATGGCTCCTGGAGTTCATCCTTTTCCCTTCCAACGCTAGGAACAAAGCTAAGAGTGAAACCAGGACCTTTTTAAAGATTTCCGCTGTGATCATCGCCTCGATCACGCTATCTGTCGTCGCGACTGCCCACGGCTTGTTCATCGTCGAGGGAAGACGAACCGTTCTAACCGTTATCTCCTGCGTGACCTATCCGCTCGGCTTATCGTTACGCTACGTGTCGATCCACTATCTCGGCCGTCACTTTACCCGCGACGTCGAAGTGTCCGAAACACAGGAACTCGTCTCGAATGGGCCCTATGCGATCCTTCGCCATCCGCTCTACCTGGGCCTTTTTCTCTTGACGGTATCCGTCCCGCTCTTTCTATCGAACTGGCTGATGACCATCGTCTCCGGCCTGTCGATGTTCGTCGTTCTGAACGAACGCATGACGATCGAAGAAAGGATGATGGAGGATGCGATCGGCGTGCACTACGCGAACTGGAAAAACGAACGCTACCGTTTCATACCATGGGTCTACTAGTGAAAGGATGTGAATGCCATGGATAAAAAGCGCGTCACCGTCATCGGCGGTGGACTCGGCGGGATGTCGGCGGCGATCTCGCTCGCCCGTCACCCGGAGTACGACATCACGATCATCGAGAAGAACGACCACCTAGGCGGAAAGCTCAACGTCATGGTCAAGGACGGCTTTTCCTTCGATCTCGGGCCGTCGATCTTTACGATGCCCCACATCTTCGAAGCGCTCTTTACGATGCACAACAGGGACATGAAGGACTATCTCGATCTCGTGCCCGTCCGTCCGCACTGGCGGAACTTTTTCGAGGACGGGACGATCATCGACCTAACGGCGCGGATCGAGGACATGGCCGCCCAGGAGGCGGTGTTGGAAGAGGACGTCCGGGAGCTGCAGGATTTCTACGACTATACGTCCCGGATCTATGATTTTACCAACAGAACCTATTTCGAAAACCAGATCGAGGGCGTCCTAGCGGCCGTCAAGCACTATCCCATGCACAGGATCCTTAAGGATAGCGACTATTTCCATACGATGCACGAAGCCGTTACCCGCTACGTCAGGAACCCCTACCTCATCGATATCCTCGACTATTTCATCAAGTACGTCGGTTCCTCCGCCTACGACGCACCGGCGATTCTGAACGTCCTACCGTACGTCCAGTGGGCGTTCGATCTCTGGTACGTCAAGGACGGCATGTACAACCTCGCCAAAGGGCTCGCTGCGCTGATCGCAGAGCTCGGCATCACGGTCATGACGAACACGGAGGTTACCGGTGCCATCAAGGGGAAGAAAGGACTGGATGCCCTCATCCTCGACAAAGAGCGACGATACGAATCCGACCTCGTCGTCTCCAACATGGAAGTCATCCCTTTCTATCGGCAGATCACGAAGGAAAGCCCGAAGCGGATCATGCCCTATGAAAAGAAATACGGACCGGCCTGTAGCGGCTTCGCGCTCCATCTCGGAGTCGACCGGACCTATGAGGTCCTAAGGCACCACAACTTCTTCTATTCGACCGACCTGAAGAAGAACTTCGACAACATCTTCCACAACCACGCCCTTTCGAAGGACCCGACGATCTACCTCGTCGCGCCGATGAAGACCGACCCTTCCCTCGGACCTAAGGGCGCTGAGATCATCAAGATCCTCCCGCACGTCCCGACCAATGACCCGGATCGAACGCTTAAGGGCGACTTCGAGACGTTCCGAACGGACGTTCTGGACAAGCTCGAACGCCTCGGTCTGACCGACCTCAGGAAGCACGTCGTTACCGAGGAGCTCTGGCTCCCGGAAACGATCGAGTCGACCTACTATTCGAACCAGGGCGCGATCTACGGCGTCGTCTCCGATCGGAAAGTGAACA
The DNA here is from genome assembly GCA_046540115.1 of Acholeplasmataceae bacterium. GTDB lineage: Bacteria > Bacillota_I > Bacilli_A > Acholeplasmatales > Acholeplasmataceae > RECG01. The sequence goes on from JBKHFR010000004.1 coordinate 23,677, forward strand.
AGGGTTTCAAGACGCCGAAGCACTCGAAGTACTACGACAACCTCTATTTCGTCGGCGGCTCCGTCAATCCCGGGGGAGGCATGCCGATGGTCGTGCTGTCCGGTCAACAGGTCGTTGACCAGATCCGACGCACCAAGAGGTAGGCATGGAAACGATCAAGGACGACTATCAGCGCTGTGAGAGCGTAATCAGAGAGAACTCCAAGACCTTTTATAAGGCCTTTTCCCTGATCGGGAATACGGACAAGCGGAACGCCGTCTTTGCCGTCTATGCCTTTTGTCGTATGGTCGATGACGCGGTCGACCGCGCCGACGACCCGGATCTGCTCGACCGATACGAACGGGAGCTCAACGCCTTTAAGGAGGGCGAGACGCCCGACCGCTTCGTGTGGCGGGCACTCAGGGATACGGCCCAGCGCTTCTATCCCGATGACTATGACTATGGACCCTTCTTTGACCAGATCCAGGGCCAGCGCCTGGATATCGAGCACCAGGGCTACCGGATGGTCGATGACCTCCTCGAGTACTGCTACCTAGTGGCGTCCTCGGTCGGGTTGATGCTTCTGCCGATCCTGTCACCTGAGAATGCCCATCAGCTGCGCGGCTTCGCGCTCGAGCTCGGTTACGCCATGCAGCTTACGAACATCCTTAGGGACGTCGGCGAAGACGCGAGGAACAACCGGGTCTATCTGCCGAGCGACCTTTTATCGCGAGCAAATATCACCGTTGACGACCTCATCCATGGTAGAATAACCGATGGGTTTATCGCGGTGTTCGAAGAGCTCGCCGGCATCGCCGAAGACTACTACGAAAAGGCACTCGCAGCGATCGATGGCTTCCCTGCCGACGTGCGCCTACCGCTCGGAGCCTCGATCCTGTTCTATCGGGCGATCATCGCTGCCTGCCGCGAGGCCGGATACGACGTTTTTACGCGGAAGAACTACGTTTCCGATGCGGCGAAAGCCGAGCTCGTGGTGCAGGCGAAAAGCCTCATGGCCAAAGGAGAGAATCGATGAACGACCTATACGCACTCCTCCTATCCTATGCCCTGGTCTTTTCCGTGATCGCGGTCGCAACCCTGCTACAAAGAACAAAAGTCCTAGGCGATGAAGGCGCTCGGAAATTCATCCACATCGGCGTCTCCAACTGGTGGATCCTCGCGATGCTGACCTTTGACGACGTTCTCCTAGCGCTCATTCCGCCCTTTACCTTCATCCTTCTGAACTACTATTCCTACCGGACGAACCTGATCAAGTCGATGGAACGAGGCGGAAAAGGCAATCTCGGGACCGTCTATTTCCCGGTCGCCCTGTTCGTCCTAGTCGCCATCACCTTCGGCTTCGGTGAACCGATGATCGGCGCGATCGGCATCCTCATCCTCGGCTATGGCGACGGCTTCGCCGCCATCTTCGGGAAGGCCTACGGCAAGCGCGAGATCGCTAACGGTAAGACGGTTACCGGAACGATCGCCATGTTCATCTCATCCTTGGTCGTCGCCCTGATCCTATTTGTTATCGCCTGGCCGAGCCATGCCCATCTCGCGCTCGCCGTTGCCGGCGTCGCGACGCTGATCGAACTGCATACCCCGAAAGGTTTCGATAACCTGAGCGTTCCGCTCGGAACGTCGCTGTTCACATATCTTTTACTCTTACTCTTCTCACTCGTCTAGGGGGGACCACATGTACGACCTTTTCATCGGCTTCATCATCAGTCTTGCCGTCGCCTATCCGGCCTACCGGAAGCGATCGCTATCCTTTAGCGGAATGATCGCCGCCGTTGTTTTCGGTACGCTCATCTACTATTTCGGACGCCTGCTCATCTGGAGTTTGCTCATCGCCTTTTTCGTTTCCTCGAGCCTCTTGACGAAGTTCCACGAAAAAAAGGATCGGGCAAAGCTCAACTTGGACCGCCGCGGTCGGAACTACGTCCAGGTCGTTTCGAATGCCATCGTCGCGACCATCTTCGTCGCCCTCTACCACGGGACGGGTAGGGATATCTTCCTTCTGGCATCGGCCGTCTCGATCGCGACGTCGAACGCCGATACGTGGGCATCGGAGATCGGGATCCTGAGCAAAGGCCGGACCTTCTCGATCATCACCTTTAAACCGATGGAAAAGGGAACGTCCGGTGCGGTCTCCCTGCTCGGCCTATTCGCCTCTGCTCTCGGCGCGCTTTTCATCGCCATGGTCTTCATGGTGATCTACGGGATCCAGTACGGGTTCGACTGGCTGCTCCTCGTTACCTATGCGCTGATCATCGTCTTCGGCGGTTTCGTCGGCGCCCTTCTCGATTCCTTCATGGGCATCGTATTCCAAGGGAAGTACCGCGGTAAGACTTCCGGCATCCTATCGGAACTAAGGAAACTCCCCAACGAACAGACCATCCTCATCTCCGGACTCGCCTTCATCACCAATGACGCCGTCAATCTCTTGTCCGGTCTCTTGTCATCGGTCCTGACGCTCGTGCTCTTCGCCGTCTAGGCCTTGAGGTAGCTCTTTATAACGAAGACCCGGTAACGAGGTCTTTTTTTATGCGAACGACACGTGATATAATGATTTTAAGGGGGTTTATCGATGCGCACCGTCGATATTCTATCAAAGGCAATCAAAGAAGCTCGCTGGCTGTCGATCGAGTACCTGAACCAGGCGAATGACGTGACGCACTACTGGTGCGCGATCAAAAGGATCATTCCGAACGAAAAAAGGCTCATCGTCGACACCTTCAATCTCGCCATGGCCGAACAGGAGAACCACGGCCTTTTAAAGGATGTTTCGATCTATTTGTCCGGGATCAGATCGGCCCGTGTTCTCGACCATACGACCTATGAACAGGACCCGAACCTGATCGCCGCGATCGAGGCTCATCCCGAGGACTACGCCTGGCTCGACTTCGATCGCTATAACCAGAACCTCGTCGCCTATCTCAAGGAGTGCATCCACCTCGATTCCGTTCCCTATCACCGCAAGAGCGTCCTGATCGAAGGGATCGACCTCGAAGAGATCGAGAAGCCTCCCGGTGGGAAGTACCTGCTCTCAGCCCGACAGATCGGCATCATGGCCGAGCGGATCGAAAGACTCGCCAAGCAGGACCGTTACCGGGGCTTACAGAAAACCGAACTGGCGATCAATGAACTCGGTATCCGGACGCCAAGGGGGCTTTTCGTCGTCGCGCATCGGCGGCTGATGTTCGACCCGAGCGCGCGATCGCTCGTTCCGAGTCCCGCAACGACCTTCAACTATGAGTTTCTGGCCGATAAAAACGATACCTTTAGACACAACCTCCATAACTACCTCGATATCGAAACCGACGACTTCACGGCGACCTATCAGACCGATCCGGAACGCGCCAAGGATATGCTTGCCGGTGTGCTCCCTGCCCAAAAGGAACGACTCGACGATCGCCCCTATTTCATCGATATCATCCGGAATCAGGATCAGCGCGTCTTCGAGAATCTCGACGCGATCGCCGAGCATAAGCGAAAGGGAACCCTTTCCAAACCGCTCAACGCCTTTTTCGGCAATATGGATACGACGAAACGGGGTGGAAAACGGAAGTTCGACATCGTCATCACCGATGACAGGATCAACGTCGACCAGCTCCGCGTCATCTATAACGCCCTGAAGTATCCGATAACCTACGTCCAAGGACCACCGGGAACAGGAAAGACCCACAGTATCACGAACCTGCTCATTTCCGCCTTCTTCAACGGTCAGACCGTTCTCGTATCATCGAATAACAACAGGCCGATCGATGACATCCTTAAAAAGACGCGCATTCTAAAATCGCGTGGCCATCCCATTCCGCTACCGATTCTCAGGCTCGGAAACAACGAATCCGTCCTTAAGACGCTAGACGACCTTAAAAGGATCCGCAAGGCCTATCAACGCTTCGAGGCACAGGACGAGAAACTGATGCGCATCGGTCTTTCGAACCGGAACAAAATGAGCGGCCTCAACCAGATCATCGAGGACTACGAGAAAAAGCTCGACCTCGAAGAAGAGATCGACGTCCTCAAGGCCATGCAGGAGAGCCTTGACGGTGAGTTCAACCTGAGCCTAAGGATCGCTTCCCTGCTCGAGTCGAAACTGACCGAATACAAAAGGATCGAACGGATTACCGATGAGGACGTGCATGCCCACGTCGTTAAGGCCGAAAAGACGTTTTTCAAATGGGCCTTTTTTACCTCGATCAAGCACCTAAAGCGACTGAATGAGCCCAAGTACGAGCAACTCCGCGCGATCATCGACCACGGTCATACGGAAGAGAGACTTCGTCTCTTTAACCGCTACGTCCGGGACAAAGAAAGGTTCAAAGAGCTCCTTAGGATCTTTCCCATCGTCATGACGACCAATCAGTCCGCCTACCGACTCGGTGATCCCGATCCGCTTTTCGATCTCGTCATCATCGACGAAGCGAGCCAGTGCTCGACGGGATATGCGCTACTGCCGATCATGCGGGGTAAACGGTTACTGTTAGTCGGCGACCAGAGCCAGCTACGCCCGGTCATCACCCTAGCCCGTGAGAACAACCGCAAACTGATCCGGAAATACGGCATACCGAAGGCATACGACTATAGCGAGAATTCGATCCTCAGGGTCATGCAGCAGGTCGATAACGTCTCGAACAGCATCCTCTTGCGCTACCACTATCGCAGTCACCCGGACATCATCAACTTCAGCAACAAGAAGTACTACCAGAACCAGTTAAAGGTCCCCGCAGCACGCGATCTCGGTCGAAAGGCCTTACGCCATATCGACGTCGATCAGCGAACGACGACTCGTCCTAACGAAAGGAATATCTCCGAACAGGAGGCGATGAGCATCTTCGAGGATATCAAAGCCCGCAAGCTAACCGATGTCGGCGTCATTACGCCCTTTCGGAATCAGGCTTCTCTCCTCAAAAGGATCGCCGAACGGATGGGCCTGGATAACGTTTCGGTCGGAACGGTCCATACGTTCCAGGGCGACGAAAAGGATCACATCTACCTTACGCCAGCGATCACGCGACACAGTTCGCCGAAGACCTTCGACTGGCTCAAGAACAACGAGGAGCTGATCAACGTCGCGACGACTCGAGCGAAAAAGGAGTTCGTGCTCGTCGCCGACCGCAAAGAAATAGCTCGTCGCTCGCCCGAAAAAAACGATCTCCATGAGCTCGCCCAGTACGTCACGCACCGGGGAAAGCGCTCCGACGTCCCGATCACTCCCCGCGCACGAGTGTCGGGCTTCAAGCAGTACAACACGAAAAGAGAAAAGGAAATGCTCGAAACGATCAAGCACGTCCTTTCCATCGACCAACGGTTCTTCGTAAGTGAAAAGGTCAAGGTCAACAGCATACTCAACCGCTTCACGAGCCCGGTTAAGCATGACTACGGTACGAAAGCGGAGTTCGATTTCGTCCTATTCGCCAAACGCGGTGAGGACGATGTGCCCGTCCTCGTGATCGAACTCGACGGCTTGGAGCACTGGATCGATGCCAGGACGAGGCATAGGGATCGCCTGAAGGAAGAGATATGTAAAGAAAACGGCTTGGAGCTGATCCGCATTCCCAACGAGTACTCCCGCCGCTACGGCTATGTCAAGGAAGTGATCAGGGGTCTGACACAACCCTGATCGGTACTCCTTCAAGGGATTATGGATCGAGCGTTCATGACAAATAAGAGCACGTAGTCCGAGATCCGATCTCGTGCTACGTGCTCTATTAGTTCGATTATTCTAGAATAAAGGGTTATTCCGCGATATTCTCCACGGTAGCTGAACCATCGGGAAACAAATCAGCGAATGAATTAGCTTCAGCTTCGGTCGCGTAATAGGCGAGGCCGGATCCTTCTCCTGATGAGAAGTGAACCTGCCAGGGCGTTCCGGTAACACGGTTCGCGAATTGTATTGCTTCGTCAGAGTCATCTTCGTCATAGGGTAAGAATAGCGGTACATTCGTACTCTCGATGGCAACATCACCGTATTCGAAGCCCTCGAAAGGCGGTACGCTATAGTTGATGCCGATCGGAGCACCACTAATCGAACCTGTCATTTCGATTACTGTAGTAGGTATAGTGCTATTCGTGGCCGTATATAAAGCGATTGCTGCTGAGCCGCTTCCCTGTACAGTTCCAGTTTGATAGACATTGAAGTCGATCAGATTTAAACCTGTAACTGTTGAAAACGCCATGGCATTTCGACTAACCCCAGTAACAGTTACGTTTTCAAGGGTTGCATCAGTAACAGTATGCATATCCAGCCCAGCTATCAAATTAGCCCAGCTATAATTATCTTCTGTAATAGATTCACGAGATCCATTTTCACCAAGCTGATACTCTTTACCAGGACCCTCAATGGTTATGTTCTTAAGAAAGACACCTTCAGTTCCGCCTCTTATCTTGAAATTCCACTCCGATTTGTCCTCGCCAGTAAAGTCATCCCTAACGGTCATGTTGATCAATGAAAAGTTTGTGCCTCCACTCATCTCGAATACTTGACCGTCTAAATCGCTGGCATCTAAAATTACACCCTCCTCGGATTCGCCGAAGATAGTTAGGTCTGTCATATCGTTCATCCTGAGAGTTTCACTATAGGTGCCTTCTTCTACGATGATGGTCGTGCCATCGGCTACACCATCGAGCGCCTCCGTAATCGTATCATAGTCGTTTTCTCCATCGCCTACGAAACGGGCGTTTTCGAGATCGAAAACGTAGTAACTAAAATCTAGGCTCACGTTGTCGATACTGATGGTCACCGAATAATAACCGGGGTCACCCGTATCAAGACCGAGTGGATCTTCCTCGTAATCACCGGTTAGCGTAACGATTCCGTCATTGACGCTCTCGTCGAGGTCGAGCGATTCGCTCGTTCCATCACGGTATTGGACGTTGAGCTCGACGCCATCTTCCCAGAGCGCATCCTCGTCTTCGGTGTCATAGTAATCCTTCATTGTCCAACCTGAGAGCGTGAACGAATCCACTTCCGATACCGGTTGGACACAGGCCGTGATCAGTGATACGGCGATGATCGTAATCATGGTTAGAACTAGTTTTTTCATTGTATTCTCCTCTCTATATCTACTTATTTAGGACGTCACTTCTACCGGTATGATACCGGCTAAACCATCCTTCGTATAGATCCGGATGGTATGGGTCGTTCCGTCAACCGAGACGCTGTAACCGATGACCTCATCACGATCAGGAAGATTCTCGAAATCATAGGTGATCTGTGAACCGTTCTGGTTGACCGTGATCGCGTCTTCAGGATAGTCGGTAAGACGCGCATTCCACTCGCTCGGAGAAAGCCTGGTCGCGTTTACATTCTCGATGCTCGCTCCCGGCGCGAGAGCCTGATCGTGGATGACGAGGTCGACCGTATCGGACGCCTCCATCTCGATCGAAACGTCATCATCGTCGAACTGGATGAGCGCGTACTTCTCGATCGAACGAACGGTTTTCGGGAGTCTTATGGTTCCCGCATAATCCACGTTACCCTCAAGGTAGTCACCATAGGTCGGAATATTCCTGATTCCCGGTGAAAAGATGATGCGTTCGATCGTATCTCCGCTATCCGCTTCCGTCCGCCAGTCGACGTTGTTGACGTAGAGCGTCCTTTCCGGATCGAAGGCATCGAGCAGGTCGTTCAACAGTTCCTGATGGCTGCTATCCTGCAAGAGACCCTGGATGAACCCGGGGTCGTTGTAGTTTTCCAACAGCTCGTGCGAATAGCCGCTGCGGATACCCCAAACGATGTCCGCTACGGTGGAACCCGACGTCGTCAGCAACAGGCGATCATTACCGAATAGCCCTTCTGGGGCCTCGATGTTTTCGGGTACTTCCGTTCCGTTTAAGAGCCGTGCTGATGGCGCGATTCCGAGCTCGGTGACGTCGAGATCCGCGATATCATCATACTTACTGACGGCGATCCGTCCGTATTCCTTGAGATAGAAAAACCCGGCGTTCCGCGTTCGTGGCGTAAAGTCGAACGGCGTGTCACTGATCCCGTTCAGTATTTCGCGTACGTCGAAGGCATCGAGCGTCGACGGATCGACGGTAGGATTCTCGATGAAATACGGTTCGAGCAGATCATTCATATTCTCGGCGTACTGCGTGTCGTTGCTGTAACGCGCCTGGTCGATGAAACCACCGAAACCGACGATCGTTACGGCGCTTAGGACCGCGATGATCGCGATCACAACGATTAATTCTACGAGCGTAAATCCCTTTTTTCCCCTTTCTTTCATGGCATCCCCTTTCTTAAAATGCGTGCACGTGCTAGCTATAATCT
>JBKHFR010000005.1:0-31708 GCA_046540115.1 Acholeplasmataceae bacterium
TTATCGACACGGATTGAGCGCATCGAGCTGAGATCTTTTCGAAATCACGAGTCGTTCGACCTGAAGCTGACGGAACCGCTCGTCTATATTCATGGTCCGAACGGAAGCGGAAAGACGAGCATTCTCGAGAGCATATACGTCATCGCGACGACGAAGTCGCACCGCACGACGAATGACAAGGAAATGATTACCAACGGAAAGGATTTCGCGGTCATCAGGATAAAGACCACGCACGATCGCTTCCAGCTCGTCGTCTCGAAGTACGGCAAAAGGACATCGATCAATGGGGTCGAGAAACGGAAGCTCAGCGATTTTATCGGCCATCTGCGGGTCGTCATGTTCGCGCCTGAGGATCTGGACCTGATCAAAGGGAGTCCGTCCGATCGCCGGCGCTTCCTCGACCTCGAAGAGATGCAGCTGTCCTCGACCTACCTACGGGATCTGACGCAGTATCGGGCCGTACTAAGACAGCGTAACGCCCTACTAAAAAGACTCGGCCAAGGGGACGACGACACGTTCCTCAATATCCTCGGTGAACAGCTTCTCGATCACGGAAAGCGGATCATCGCCGAACGGCGCAAGTTCATCGCCGGACTCAACCAGGAACTCAGAGCGATCCATAGCGCCTTTAGCGACCACGAGGTCGACATGGTATATCTTCCGGACGTATCGGAAGAAGGGCTGTCCGTTCACCTGCAGAAACAACAAAAAAAGGACGTGCTCTACCAGACGACGCTCGCTGGTCCGCATCGAGATGACTTTAATTTCGTTTTTAACGGCTTTGACGCCAAGAGCCATGCCTCACAGGGAGAACAGCGCCTGATCGTCGTAGCGTTGAAATTCGCTCTTCTCAGGACGATCGAACGAAAGACCGGACAAGCCAGCATCCTGTTGCTCGACGATGTCCTGAGCGAACTCGACGACGAGAGACGGGCGATCCTGTTAAAGAGGTTGCCGGCCGACCATCAAGTGATCATGAATAGTACGACGCCGATCGAAGACAAGAGGTTCGAGCGGATCGAACTCGCCAAAGGAGAAACGCCATGAACGACTACAACGCATCGAAAATCCAGATACTCGAAGGGCTAGAAGCCGTCCGTAAACGGCCCGGTATGTATATCGGGAGTACCGGAACAACGGGTTTGCACCATCTCGTCTGGGAGATCATCGATAACGCCATCGACGAGGCTCTCGGTGGCTATGCCAACGAGATCCAGGTCGAAATACTAGAAGACGAGATCATTCGCGTAACCGATGATGGCCGGGGGATCCCCGTCGATCTGCACCAAAAAACGAAACGACCCGCCGTCGAGACGATCCTTACGACGCTCCATTCGGGCGGTAAGTTCGACGGTCAGTCCTACAAGGTTTCGGGTGGATTGCACGGCGTCGGCGCTTCCGTCGTCAACGCCTTATCCGAGTGGTTCCTCGTCGAGATCCACCGCGATGGCAAGCAGTACCAACAGCGCTATGAACGCGGATTCCCGGTAACCGATGTCGACGTGATCGGAACGAGCGAACGTACAGGGACGACCATTACCTTCAAAGCCGATCGGAATGTTTTTACCGAAACGACCGTATACGATTTCGAAGTGCTGCGCAATCGCGTCCAGCAGCTCGCCTTTCTGAACAAAGGACTGAAGATCAACATCGCCGATCTACGCGGCGTAACGCCGGTCGTCAAGTCCTATCACTACGAAGGGGGAATCGTCGAGTACGTCGCCTTTCTGAACGGCAGCCGGAACAAGATCAACCAGGATATCGTCTATGACGAAAAGGTCGTAGAAGGCATTACCCTGGAAATCGCGATCCAGTACAATGACTCCTACGCGACGAATCTCCATTCGTTCGCGAACAACATTCCGACCAGGGAAGGCGGCATGCACGAGGACGGGTTCAAGCTCGCCCTGACGCGGATCATGAACAACTATGCCAAGGATAACAACCTTCTCAAAAAGGACGAGTCCTTCTTGGGCGAGGATACCCGCGAGGGATTGACCGCCATCATCTCCATCAAGCACCCCGATCCACAGTTCGAGGGCCAGACCAAGACGAAGCTCGGGAACCCCGAGGTACGCCAGATCACGAGCCAGGTCGTCGGCGAAAGTCTCAAGCGCTTTCTAGATGAGCACCCTGCCGATGCGAAAGCGATCATCACGAAGTGCACGATGGCCATGCGCTCCCGGATCGCCGCCCGCAAGGCCCGTGAGGCGACGAGACGCAAGTCACCGCTCGACGCGCTCGGGTTCGCCTCGAAGCTCGCCGATTGTCGTAGTAGGAACCCGATCATATCCGAGATCTACATCGTCGAGGGTGACTCGGCCGGTGGATCCGCTAAACAGGGTCGAGAATCGGAATACCAGGCGATCCTTCCGCTACGCGGTAAAGTTCTAAACGTCGAAAAGGCCAGGCTCGATAAGATCCTTTCCAACAAGGAAATACTGTCGCTCATCCAAGCGCTCGGTACGGGCGTCGGCGATGAGTTCTCGCTCGAAAAGCTGCGCTATCACAAGATCGTCATCATGACGGATGCTGATATCGATGGAGCTCACATCCGGACGCTACTGCTCACCTTTTTCTTCCGCTACATGAAGCCTCTGATCGACCTCGGCTACGTGTTCATCGCACAACCCCCGCTCTATAAGGTCCAGCAGGGCAAGCGGATCCAGTACGCCTACACGGAGGAAGAACTGAAGCGAGCCCTGAAGGAGTTCGGTCCACGATCGAGCATCCAGCGCTATAAGGGCCTGGGCGAGATGAACCCCGAACAGTTGTGGGAAACCACCATGGATCCCGAGGGCCGCACGCTCCTACAGGTCTCTCTCAAGGACGCCATGGACGCCGACTACGTCTTCAGCATGCTCATGGGCGAAGAGGTCGAACCGCGTAAACTATTCATTCAGGAGAACGCCATCTATGCCGATAATATCGACGCCTAAGCGAAAAGGAGAATGCTAGGATGGATGAAACCTTAAAGCATAACAAGCCGACCGAAGGCAACGTCAAGGAGATCAACATCTCCACGGAAATGAAGACGTCCTTTTTGAACTACGCGATGAGCGTCATCATTTCCCGCGCTCTACCCGATATCCGTGACGGCCTGAAGCCGGTTCAAAGACGTATTCTCTACGCCATGAACGATCTCGGCATGTCCGCCGACAAGCCGCACAAGAAGTCGGCACGCATCGTCGGTGAAGTCATCGGTAAGTACCACCCCCACGGCGATTCGAGCGTCTATGACGCGATGGTCCGCATGGCACAGCCCTTCAGCTACCGGATGCCGCTGATCGACGGACACGGTAACTTCGGCTCGATCGACGGTGATGGCGCGGCGGCCATGCGTTATACCGAGGCACGCATGTCGAAGGTCGCCGGCGAACTCGTTCGCGACCTCGAAAAGAACACCGTTGACTTCGTCGACAACTACGACGGATCCGAAAACGAACCGGCAGTACTCCCCGCCCGGTATCCCAACCTGCTCGTTAACGGAGCGACCGGGATCGCCGTCGGCATGGCGACCAACATTCCGCCCCATAATCTCGGTGAGGTAATCGACGGGCTGCTCGCCTACATCGAAAACCCCGCAATCACGACTCCGGAGCTCATGGAGCACATCAAGGGACCGGACTTCCCGACGGGCGGGCAGATCCTCGGTCTAACCGGACTTAGAAACGCATACGAGACCGGCAAGGGAGCGATCGCCCTCCGTGCCAACGTCGAAATTTTGAAACACCGGAATAAGAGCACGCTCATCATCAAAGAGATTCCCTACCAGGTCAACAAGACGAGCGTTATCGAGAAGATCGCCGATATCGCCAAACAGGGCGAGATCGAAGGCATTACCGATCTGCGCGATGAATCGAACCGCAAGGGCATGCGCATCGTGATCGAACTCAGACGCGACGTCAACCCTCACGTCATGCTCAACAACCTCTATAAGCACACGCAGCTCCAGCAATCGGTCAATTTCAATATGATCGCGCTCGTCGGTGGCCAACCGAAGCTCGTCAATCTCAAGGACATCCTCGGGCACTATCTCGCCCATCAGATCGAAGTCGTCCAGAGACGGACGATCCACGACCTCGAAAAAGCCGAAGAAAGAGCGCACATCCTCGCTGGGCTCCTGATCGCCTTGAACGACATCGACCGCGCCATCGAGCTCATCAAGGCCTCGAAGACCGGGGAGGAAGCGAAAGCGGCACTCATCGAGACCTATGATCTCACGGAAATCCAGGCCAAGGCCATCCTCGACATGCGGCTACAGCGTCTAACCGGACTCGAGATCGAACGGATCCAGGCGGAAGCTAAAGAGCTCGCCGAAAGGATCGTCGACTACAAGGACATCATCGCCAGTGAAACGAGAAAACGCGCCATCATCCACGACGAACTGACGGCGATCCGCAACACCTACCGTTCCGATCGCCTCTCCGAGGTCAACCTGCACGAGGATCTGAGCATCGAAAACGAGGATCTCATACCCGTTGAAGACGTCATCGTCACGGTGACCAACAACGGCTATATCAAGCGCATGAAAGTCGATGACTATAAGGCCCAGAAGCGCGGGGGAGTCGGTATGTCCGGCATCAAGGTCCACGAGGACGACTACGTCGAACACATCCAGATGACCTCCACGCACGACTACCACCTGTTCTTTACGAACACGGGGCGCGTCTATAAGGTCAAAGGCTATCAGATCCAACCGGGATCGCGCCACTCCAAGGGCTTACCGATCGTCAACATGCTGCAGTTCGAGCGGGACGAGAAGCTAGCGTCGTTCACGAGCGTCAAGGACTTCCAAGCGGACGACCGCTACGTGCTGTTCGTGACGAAGAAAGGCATCGTCAAAAGGACGCGCGTCAGCGACTTTCAGAATATTCGCTCCAACGGCATCATCGCCATCGAACTCAGAAACGACGACGAACTGATCGGCGTCCGGATGACCGACGGGAAACAGGACATCATCCTCGGAGCGACCAACGGGAAAGCGATTCGCTTTAAAGAAACGGATGCCCGGCCGATGGGACGGACCGCACGCGGCGTGCGCGGTATGTCCATCGAACCCGATGAGGACGTGATCGGCGTGGCCATCGTCAGCGATGAGGAACAGGAAATTCTCGTCATTACCGAAAAGGGATTCGGCAAGCGTACCGTCGTCGGCGAATACCGTCGCCAGCTGCGAGGCGGAAAGGGCGTCAAGACCATCAACGTCACCAAGAAAAACGGCAAGCTCACGACCCTAAGGGCCGTGACCGATCAGGAGGACCTGATCGTCGTATCGGATAAGGGGATCGTGATCCGGACCCATATCTCCCAGATATCGAAGACGAAGCGCGCCACACAGGGCGTACGGATCATCCGACTCCGCCCCGATCACCGGGTTTCGACGATCGCGCTCGTCCCCCACCAGAAGGACGAGGATGAGCCGAGCGCGGATACCGAGCGCTTCACGCGCGAGGAAATGATCGCCGAGGATCAACCGAAAGTCGTTTCCGCCGTCGAGCTTTCACCCGATGAGAGCGAAGAAGAAGAAAGCGAGAAGGCGCACCAGGAAAGTCTTTTCGAAGAGGAATGATGATCAAGAGGGAAACTCCACGGGGTTTCCCTTATTATATATGGTGCAAAAACGACGGAAAATATTGTATAATGATAGGAAGACGCTCACTTGGAGATGCTTACATGGACAAAAGGCACAGGGTATACCGTACCGCTGTTCTGTTCTTCTTTCTATTGAACATCGTGAACACGTATTTTTTGACGGTAAAGGAACTGAATCGATACATCGCACCGTTTAGGCATACGGTTAGCGGCGAGATCAACGCGCTTATCGGTAACGCATCGGTGCTTTTGATCGTGGTCCTGATCCTTTTCTACGCCTTTAGAAACGGGAAGTCACGGCTTCTTTCGCTTTTCGTCGTTTCCTTGATCCTCAATCTTTTCGTCTTCGCCTTTACGATTTTCAATCTCTACTTCGGAACGGCTTTCGCTGCCCCTTCCCTCGTCATATTCAAGAATCCGGGTGGGGGTATCGCCGCCGGGATCATCCTCGAAGTCCTGCTCGAACTGGTGACCTACTACCGGATCGTTCTATTCATACCGGCGATCGCTTTGTTCGTGCTCTATCTGATCGGTAAGCCTCGGGAACTCAAAACGATCCGGTTCCGACCGCGGATCAAGCGCTATACGATCGTTCTGATCCTGGCGATGCTCGTTCTCATGGGCTCCCTGATCGTCTACAGCAACGACTATCAGCGCACGCTTCCGGTCGATTCGGTCAAGAGCACCTACGCGATCCAGAATTTCGGTGTCTATCCCTTTTACCTGTTCCAGTTGCTCGGCGAGGACCTCGGCCTCGACATCAAGGATCAGCTCGATATCGAGAGCGAGGAGGAGCTCGCGCGAGCATATCAGGAGATCAATCGGAACCGTCCGAGCTACGTGAACTCTCTCGACGGGAAGACCTACGGCAATCGTCTGACGGTCGACCAGGCGGTCGACCTCGAGATCGATCTCGCTTCCTTCGACGGAGAGTCGCTACACGGGATTTTTAAAGGAAAGAATCTCGTGCTCGTACACCTGGAGTCGATCAATTACTTTCTATTCGACATCATGCCGCTCTCGGAAAGGCTCGAGTTCATGAACCGACTGCTCGAGCAGAGCTTCGTGTTCGAGAACTTCTATACCACGGTCGGTATGGGCGTAAGCTCGGATGCCGAACTATCCGTCCTTACCGGGCTCTATCCGACTGGGGATGAGACGCTCTACTGGGACTATAACGAGATCCCCTACGAGATCACCTCGCTCGTCGACTATTTCGGTGATGAGGATTACTATCGGGAAGCGCTCCACGGCGACAGGGAAACCTTTTACAATCGTCGCGTCGTCTATGACGAATTGTACGGGTTCGACCGCTTCTATGCCCTCGAGGACTGGGTCGAAGACGGCTACGTGATCGAAGACGGCTACCTCTATGACCAGGACGAAGGGCTTATCCACCACAGCCCCTGGATCAGCGACTACCACCTCGCCGATACCGTCAACGACGTGGCCCGTAGAGCCGATCAGCCCTACATGCTCTTTCCCGTGACGATGATGCCGCACACGCCCTACGACTATGACCCGAATGGGCTGAGGACCGACCTCTATCCGGAATGGACGAACGGTATTAGCCGTCTGACGCTGAAATACATCAACTACCTCGACTATATCGATAGTACGCTCCAAAGGCTCTTCATCGATGAACAGGGCATGAACCGAACGCTCGACGATACCGTATATCTCTTCTATAGCGACCACGGATCCGGTCTTAAGAACGGTGACCTCGAAGTCTTCTATGACCGCGAGATCCCGGATATGGAGATGCGTCGGATGCTCCAGCATACGCTCGCCTTCATGTACGTTCCGAAAGAAAGCGTCATCGACTACGGGGACTACGTCCTGAACGAAGGCGCCCTCATCGGGAAACAGCCGCGCGTTCGCAGTAATATCGACCTCTATCGGACGACGATCGAGCTCTTCGATCTCCCCGTCGGTAGTGACTTCTATCAGGGTGCCCACGGCTTCAGTCGCGAACCGACGATCGCGATCGACAATCGCCTGTTCGACGTCGTTACCGATGACGTCTTCTTTTCCATGCGTAACCCCGATCACGCCTTTCCTGAGGATGCCGTGATCGACGAGGCGTTCTATCAGGAGGTCATGCGCATCAAACTGCTCGGCGACCTGATGGTCTCGACCGCCGACTTCCAGAACCAGGTCAATGAAGCGCTACGGAAAGTATACGGAGATTCGCACTAAACCAGAAAAGTAAGGAGAGAGCCATGAGAGTACTCGTTGTCGGTGGCGCCGGATATATCGGTAGCCACACGGTCTATGAACTGATCCGCGACGGACAGAGCGTCGTCGTCGTGGATAACCTATCGAGCGGATACCGTCACCTCGTCCATCGGGATGCCGCTTTCTATGAAGCGGATATAAGGGATCAGGGAGCGCTCGAACGCATCTTCACGCGCGAAAAGATCGACCTCGTCATGCATTTCGCTGCGAAAATCGTCGTACCCGAGAGCATTAGCGACCCGCTCGAGTACTACTCGAACAACGTCGAAGGGCTCCGCGTCCTGCTTTCCGTCATGCGCGACCACGGCGTCAAAAGGATCGTCTTCTCCTCGACCGCAGCCGTCTACGGCGAGGCGAACGGAACCTGCCATGAGGAGGGAAAGACGGAACCGATCAATCCCTACGGCGAGACGAAACTAGCGTGTGAGCGGATGATCGAGTGGACGGCCCGAGCGCACGGCATGTCCTACTGTATCTTTCGCTATTTCAACGTTGCTGGCGCCGACCGATCGCTCGAGATCGGTTCGGTCAAGGAACAGCTCACGCACCTCATCCCCGTAGCGATCCGTGCGGCTCTTACCAAGGATGAGCGCCTCGTGATCTACGGCAACGACTATGATACGAAGGACGGGACCTGCATCCGGGACTATATCCACGTTACCGATCTGGCGATCGCCCACGTCAAAGGCGCGCACCACCTGCTCGCCGAAAAACCATCCGCGATCATGAATCTAGGGTCGGGTAGCGGATATTCGGTTCTCGAAGTCGCCCGTGCCATCGCAGGGATCATCGAACTCGACTATGCGTTCGGGCCGCGACGTGAGGGCGATCCAGCCGTACTGATCGCGTCCAATGACCGGGCGAAAGCGATTCTCGGTTGGGAACCGAAACGGACGCTCGCGGACATGATCCGTTCGGAACTGGCATTCCGCCGGACGCAAACCACAGCGAAATCGTAGCCCGATCGGCACCGGTTCGCCGGCATGTGTTAAAATGAAGGAGTAGGACCGGCATCGCTTAGTACCGAGCGTGCCGATCGAAACGTTCGAACACCAAGGAGGTAATGGACATGATCAAAAAGGCCGTCATCCCCGCCGCCGGTTACGGCACGCGGTTTCTACCGATCACGAAGGTTCTCGCTAAGGAGTTGTTGCCGATCATCGATCGACCGACGATCGAATACATCGTCAACGAGGCGATCGACAGTGGGATCACGGATATCCTGCTGATCGTCAGCAGCAACAAGAACGCCATCATCGACTATTTCGACTATAACCTCGAGCTCGAACAGGTTCTCCTCGATAAGGGGAAAACCGAGGCGTTCGCGATGATCAGAGAAAACGGAAAAGGCGCGAACATCCACTTCATCAGACAGAAGGAACAGCTCGGGCTCGGGCACGCCATCCATCAGGCGAAGGCCTTCATCGGTGACGACCCCTTCGCGATCCTGCTCGGCGACGACATGTACGTCGGAAAACCGAAACCGGCGATCCGGCAACTGATCGACGCCTATGAACAGGTCAAGTCCAACGTGCTCGGCACGATCCGGATCGATCGGAAGGACGCACCCCGCTACGGCATGTGCATCCCCAAGGGCGAGCGGCAGGGGCAGCTTACCGAACTCCAGGGTCTCGTCGAGAAACCAGCCGTTGAGGACACCCCATCCCTGAGCGCGATCGGCGGACGCTACGTCCTCGACCCGCAGATCTTCAAGTATCTCGAGAAACAGGAAAAAGGCGTCGGCAACGAGATCCAGTTAACCGATGCCATCGTCAACCTGATGCAGGAACAGAAGGCCTACGCCTATGACATAACGGGGAAACGGTATGACGTCGGAAACAAGCTCGACTATATCGAAGCGATCCTCGATTTCGGTCTCGAGTCCGAAGAACTGAAGGAAGGACTCAAAAAACTGTTGAAAGGATACGCCTAGACCTTTACTTTTTCTAAGGAACGACATATAATGAGACCAACACGTAGAAGAGATCAGTAGCGCTTCATTTCGTCAAAGAGAGTTCGTGGTCGCTGCAAACGAACCGATACGAGGCGTGAATCTACTCTTTAGTGGTGCCAATCCCACCCGTCGATCCGCGTTAAGGATATCGAGTGCCGGGACGATCGTCCCGGAACTAGGGTG
Source organism: Acholeplasmataceae bacterium (assembly GCA_046540115.1). Lineage (GTDB taxonomy): Bacteria > Bacillota_I > Bacilli_A > Acholeplasmatales > Acholeplasmataceae > RECG01. The sequence continues at coordinate 9,971 of JBKHFR010000005.1, forward strand.
GTACCGCGAAGACTTCGTCCTTAGATCGTTTTATCTGAGGACTTTTATTATGAAAAAGGAGGCATCATCATGCTCGATTTAAAGCGAGTAACAGAAAACATCGAAGAGGTCATCGAACGACTGAATGCGCGTAACGCTGACCACGGCTACCTACGCGAACTCATTTCGCTCAACGATGAACGGAAGGAAACGATCCGGGTCGTCGAAGAGAAAAAGGCCAGGCGTAACCAGGCATCGAAACGGATCGGGATGCTCAAAAGAGAGAAGAAGGACGCTTCCGCCGTTCTCCAGGAAGTCGGGAATCTCGGATCGGAGATCAAGCAACTCGATGAGCGGCTCTTGCGGATCGAGAGCAGGATCCAGGCGATCATGAGCGTCACGCCGAACATCCCCCACGAGAGCGTACCGTTCGGTCGAAGCGACGCGGATAACGTCCTCGTCCGAGAAGTCGGGACACCACCCGTACTTAAGGGCGCCAAGGATCACGTCGAGCTCAGCGAAGCGCTCGGCATTCTCGACTTCGACCGAGCCGCGAAGATCACGGGAAGCCGTTTCGTCGTCGACAAGGGCCTCGGTGCTCGTCTCGAGCGCTCCCTTTTGCAGTTCATGATGGACCTACACGGACAGGAACACGGCTATACGGAGATGATCCCCCCCTATATCGTCAACGAGGATAGCATGTACGCGACCGGTCAGTTCCCGAAATTCAGGGAGGATGCCTTCCGAGTCGGCGAGGAGTGGTACCTCAATCCGACGGCCGAAGTTCCGACCATCAACTACTATCGGAATGAGATTCTAAGCGGAGAAGTCCTGCCCGCGCGCTATGTCTCGTTTACGACCGCCTTTCGTGCCGAAGCCGGTGCAGCCGGGCGTGATACGCGAGGGATTTTACGACAGCACCAGTTCAACAAGGTCGAACTGATCGGTTTCACGAAACCGGAGGACTCCTATGCCGAACTCGAGCGCATGCTCGGACACTCCGAGGAGGTGCTCAAAAGGCTCGGACTACCCTATCGGGTCGTGACGCTTTCGACCGGCGATCTCGGGTTCTCGATGGCGAAGACCTATGACATCGAGGTCTGGTTGCCGGGGCAGGATACCTATCGTGAGATCGGGTCGATCAGCAATGCCGAGGATTTCCAGGCCCGACGGGCGAACATTCGCTTCAAGCGCCAGAAGGACGCGAAAACGGAGTACGTGCATACGCTTAACGGCTCCGGTCTCGCGATCGGGAGAACGATGATCGCCATCATCGAAAACTATCAGAACGAGGACGGAAGCATCACGGTACCGGACGTTCTCGTCCCCTACATGCGCGTTGAAACAATACGTTAAATCATGGGATTCGACGTGCTTGTTTTTCGGATGAGAAACGAACCGTGCTATACTTAGGGTGTATCCAAAGCGAGCTTGGAGTGGATGAACCATGAAAATATACTACGTAGAGGACGAAAAGGATCTAGCCGGCATCATCGCGAAATACTTGCGTAAGGAAGGGTATGACGTTACCGTTTTTGAAGACGGAGAAACGGCCATGGCGCACATCGATGACCCCGTCGATCTCTGGATCCTCGACATCATGTTAACGGGGAAGACGGATGGCTATGACCTGATCCGAGCGCTCAAAGAGCGGAAAAGCCAGGCCGCGACGATCTTTACGTCCGCGCGTGACCAGGACCTCGATAAGATCAAGGGTCTCGAACTCGGTAGTGACGACTACCTAGCGAAACCCTATTCCCCCCGCGAGCTGATCCTCAGGGTTAAGGCCGTCCTGCGTCGTCATCGCACGAGCGATTCGAAGTACGCCTACTACGGGCCCTATAAGATCGATCTCGGAAAACGGGAGATCACGGCCGATGGCGAGGTCATCAACCTTACGAACAAGGAATTCGAGCTGCTCCTGTTCTTTATCAAGAACATCAATACCGCCTATACGCGTGAAGTCATACTGAAGCACGTCTGGGGCGAGAACTACTACGGGAGCGACCGCGTCGTCGATGACCTGTTACGCCGCTTGCGGCACAAGATGCCACATCTCAAGATCGAAACGATCTATGGTTACGGGTACCGCCTGCTATGAAAGGCATCAAGCTCACGACCCAGCTCGTCGTGCTCTTCACGCTCGTAACGATCTTTACGAGCCTGATGTTCGCCTTCGCACTGGAGCGCGTGTTCAACGAGTTCCGGGTCGAACAGAACCACGAACAGCTCGACGCCTACTACAAGGAAATCCTCGAAAGCGACGAGCACGTCGATAGCGAACACAACGGCTACATCATTTATGAGAATGGGTCGCTTGACCACTATAACATGCACTTGATCGGTGAGCACTATACGGCGAAAGAAGTCATCGAAGAGCTCGAGGTCTGGCCGGGGGATTTCAAAGAGAAACTGATCAACGGCGAGACCTATTATTTCAAAGTGTACCGGGATCAGGACCGCCTGCTAGTCGTTTTTACCGGTGAGACCTATCTACAGAGCATCGGTACTTCTTTTAACATGCTCATTCGCCTCGGCTTCATCGCGCTCGTCCTGCTCGGCAACGGGATCATCCTGGTCTGGTCCCGGCTTACCGTTGAACGAGTTACCCGCCTCAAGTGCCAGGTTTTAAATCTATCGAGAAGCGATTATCGCGACAGGATCGATATCAGCGGATCGGATGAGATCACTGAACTCGCACAAGCGATCGAAAAGATGCGTCAGGAAATCGCCGCCGCAGAACGCATCAAGCAGGAGATGCTACAGAATATCAGCCACGACTTCAAAACGCCGATCGCCGTCATCCAGTCCTATGCCGAAGCGATCACCGATGGCATCTCGGAACCGGACGAGGCCGACGTCATCATCAAGCAGGCCGATGTCCTCAACCACAAGGTTCGCCAGCTCCTCGAACTCAGCAAGCTCGAGTATCTCAAGGATCCCAAGGAATTCGAACCGGTTCGGATCAAGGATGTCATCCTCAACATCGTTAACAACCAGAAGTACCGGAACGATATCGAATTCCAGGTCGACCTCGATGATTCGATCTACTACGGCATCCAAGAGAATTTCTACAGTGCCTTTAACAACATCGTCGATAACGCCTTGCGTTACGCCAGGACGAAGATCGTCATCCGTCTAAAAAACAAAAGGCTCACCTTCTTTAACGACGGTGAACCGATCAGTCAGAAGTTCATAGACCGCGTGTTCCGACCCTATGAGAAGGGTGAACAGGGCCAATTCGGTCTCGGTATGAGCATCGTACAAAAGACGATGGCGCACTTCAACCTTACGCTCTCCGTAGAGAACACCGATGACGGGGTCCTCTTTACGATAGAGCCGCTCTGATCGCCTTGGCACGTTCCTCATAGTCCGCTTCGCTCAAGCGATCCGCGTGATTCGGGAAGCGGATCGTCATGTCATCATCGGTATAGCGCGGTATGAGGTGGATGTGGAAGTGAAAGACCGTTTGTCCGGCACGTTCCTCGGCATTCGTAATGACGTTAAGGCCATCCGCTCGGAACACTTCCTTTAGGACCTTGGACAGACGAGAGGCGACCGCGAATACCGAACCGGCCTCGTCATCGGGCATGTCCAGTATATTCCGATAGGGGGTTTTACTGACGAGAAGCGTATGACCCTTCGTCGCCTGACTGATGTCCAGAAAAGCGATGACCTTCTCGTCCTCGTAAACGACGTGTGCCGGGATTTCCCGGGCGATGATCCGTTCGAATATCGTAGCCATTCAATCTCCTCCTTTGGCTCTATTCTATCATGAATCGTTTGAAAAGGACGGACAAAAGTGTTATAATCACCACGTATACAAGGAGGATTAAAAATGCAAACAATACCGATCGGAATATCGGGGCGTCACGCCCACCTGACGCAGCAACACCTCGAAATCCTTTTCGGCAAGGGCTACGAATTGACGCCGTTCAAACCGCTCAGCCAACCCGGACAGTACGCTGCTCAGGAAAAGATCGACGTTATCAGTCCCGAAGGAAAGACGCTATCGGGTGTCCGTATTCTCGGACCCGTACGACCGGATTCACAGGTTGAAATATCGCGGAGCGATGCGCTCCGTTATCGGTTCGAAGCTCCCGTTCGCTCATCCGGTGACATCAAGGGATCCGGAGCGGCGACGCTCGTCGGTCCGAAGGGCCGAGTCGAACTGAAGGAAGGCGTCATCATCGCCGATCGACACATCCACTTTTCCGAGGAAGACGCGAAAGCATTCGGCGTCAAGGACAAGGATATCGTCAGTATCAAAGTCGGAGGCATCAAACCGGGAATCCTCGGTCAAGTGCTCTGTCGCGTCAGCCCGAAGTACCGTCTCGACTGTCATCTCGATACCGATGACGGCAGTGCCTTCTTACTGTCGACCGGTGATGAAGCCGTTCTCGTCAAGTCTTACACGATCGAAGAATAGGACCTCTACGGGGTCCTTTTTTAGCGAAGGAGAATGTCTTTGAATACACTGAAGAAACAACAAGTATATAAGGATCCGCTCTATGGGTTCATCCACGTCGATGACGCCTTGATCAAGGATCTGATCGACAGCGCTCCCTTCCAGCGACTCCGCCGTATCCGGCAGTTGAGCGGTGTTCACATGGTTTTCCACGGCGCCGAGCACTCGCGTTTCAGCCATAGCCTCGGCGTATACGAGATCGCCTATCGCTTCTCGAACGCCCCTGACCTAAAGCAGGAATTCACGGAGCGTGAACGCCTGATCCTACTCGTATCCGCGCTCCTCCATGATATCGGTCATGGCGCCTATTCGCACGCTTTCGAGGACGTCTTCGGGATCGACCACGAAGCGGTCGGTGCCCGGATCATCAAGGAAAACCCCGAGCTATTACGGATCCTGAACCGGGTCGATGATGGCTTCGCTTTCGACGTCGCTTCCGTTCTATTGAAAGAAGGCAAGTACCCGTTGATCGAACAGCTCATATCGAGCCAACTCGATGCCGACAGGCTCGACTATCTCGAACGCGATGCCTATTTCACGGGGGCGGCCTACGGGCGGATCGACGCCGATCGGATCATTCGCGTCGCCCGCATCAAGGACGGACGACTCGTCTTCAAGGTCAGTGGCATTCATGCCATCGAGAACTATCTCATCAGTCGCTACCACATGTACTGGCAGGTCTATTTCCATCCCGTTTCCCGGGCCTACGAACTGACGCTCGAGAAGATCTATCAGCGAGTCCGTGACCTGCTCGTTTCCGGGGTGCTCTTTTCCAACGGAAACCTCGACCTCCTCAAGCGAATGATCGCTCATCCGGACGACCTCGACGATTTCATGGCCCTCGACGACTACTACATGAATGGCCTGATCGCCGGTTTCCGGGCGTCGGACGACGAGATCCTGCGGAATCTCGCCCGTGATTTCCTCGACCGGAAGATCTGGGGACACCTCCGGGATGATCCCGAAAACCAGGATGAGATCGCCCGTATCAAGGCATCCTTCCAACCCGAGGAACAACCGTACTATACCGGCTACCGTACGGTCGAAAACAGCACGTATCGGGATGATGGACTGACGTTCGGAGAAAAGATCTACCTTTTGCTTGAGGATGGGAGCGTATCGACGATTACCGAGCGATCGGCGATCATCGACAGCTTGCGGTCGAGCGGAGCCAAGCGGGATCCCCGCTTCTTCTACCGCAAATGAAACCGAAACTTCTCGTAGTCGAGGGCGCCCACGATATCGCCCGCATCAGACAGGTAGACCCCGACGTCCGTATCATCTCCGTTAACGGGAGCGCCATCGATGACGACAGTAAAACCTTGATCCGTCGCCTTCAGGAAACGCACGATATCGTCCTTTTCCTCGACCCCGACCACGCCGGCGAGCGCATTCGCCGCCTCCTCGAGCACGATCTCGGTTCCGTCCATCACGTTTTCGTCGAACAAAGGAAGGCGCGATCTCCATCCGGAAAAGTCGGTGTCGAGCACCTATCTAATGAGGAGATCCGGAAGGCTCTTAGTGATATCCGTTTCGGACACGTAAAAACGAGTAGCGACGTTACGACCGCTTTTCTCCATCGCCTGAAACTGATCGGGCATCCCTACAGTGCCAGGACACGGGAAGCGCTCGCGAAATCGCTTAACCTCGGACACGTCAACGGAAAGACGCTGCTCAAGCGCATCCGCATGTTCAATATCACCGAAAAACAGATCGAAGAGGCGCTCCATGGCACACCAGGTCAAAAAGAGGTTCGGACAAAACTTCATCCGCGACAGGAATCTGCTCGATAAGATCGTACGGGAGTCGCACATCGACGGCAAAACGGTCATCGAGATCGGTCCCGGTCAGGGCGGTCTAACGGTAGCGCTCCTTGCCAGAGCCGAACGCGTCATCGCCTATGAGATCGATGCTACGCTCCGTCCTTATCTCGACGAACTCGAAGCGGCATACGAAAACCTCAGCGTCATCTATGGCGACTTCCTCGACGCCGATCTCGATCACTACAGGGAGGACATCCACGTCGTCGCCAACGTTCCCTACTACATCACGACGCCGATCCTTTTTCGCATTCTCGAAACGGCGTCGATCACAACGGCGTCACTGATGGTTCAAAAAGAGGTGGCCGAACGACTCCTCGCCGAGCCGGGAATGAAGCAGTATAACGCCCTATCGGTCATCCTGCAGTACCGCGCACGCGTCTACCGGATGCTCGAGGTCAACAGGCAGATGTTCTACCCGATCCCGAACGTCGACAGCGTCGTCATTCGGATCGAGAAAGAGGATTCGCAGGACCCACCCGAAAAACAGGAACGCTTCATCCGCTTCGTCAAGGAATCCTTCCGTCAAAAGCGCAAGACGCTGGTCAATAACCTGCACGAAGCATACGGGATCGCGAAAAGCGAGATCGAATCGTTTCTCGTCGCACAGGATGTCCACCCGCTTACCAGAGCCGAGCGGATCAGCGTCACCGACTTTAAAAGGATCGCGGAGGCCTGGCCCTATGATTAAGGAACGCGCTCACGCCAAGCTCAATCTCGCCCTCGATGTCCACGGGAAACGAACGGACGGATACCACGACCTGAGGATGATCCTCGTTCCCCTCGAGCTTTCCGACGAGCTCCGGTTTACCCCAGCTGAAAGCATCACGCTCGAGGAACGCATCCCGATCCCCGATAACGCCGTTCTAAGAGCGGCATTCGCCATGCAGCAGGCTTTCGGGGTCAGTAAGGGAGCACGGATCGAGCTCGTTAAAAACATTCCGATCGGTTCCGGACTCGGTGGAGAAAGCGCCGATATCGCCGCGACCCTGCGGGGGCTCAACCGCCTATGGGAACTCGGTCTCGAGCTCGAAGAACTCGAAGAACTCGCGCTTTCGCTGGGCTCGGATACGCTGTTCTGTCTCTACGAAAGACCCGCCTATGTCATGGGTAGAGGCGAGCACCTGTTATTCATCGAGCCTCCACCGATCGAAGGCGTCCACCTCTTCTTTAACGGACTCGATATCTCGACCGAAGAGGTCTTCAAGGCGCACAGGACGCGCCGAAAGCGGCGGCGGTTCGATCGCCTCTTCGCGCTCTATCTGAACGAATCCTATGAACTGTTCTTCGAGCGGACGTATAACGACCTGCTAAAAACCGCTTTGATGCGGTACCCGGAGCTCAAAAGCTACTATTACGAGCTTAAAAAGCGCTTTAGAAACGTCATGATGACCGGCAGTGGTTCCGCTTTCTTTTACTTGGATTTACCCTTTTCTAAGCCAAAAGAGGTTAACATATCGCTAAAATATAACAAAAAACACGTCAAAACCACCCTTAAACCATAAAAATGTTTAATAATAGCAATCGATATGATATAATTCGAATATAACGATAGCATGTCTTGGAGGGTAAAATGAATATCACAGATGTTAGAGTTAAGCTCGTAAGCAGTGAAAGCAGACTGAGGGGGGTCGCAACGATCACTTTCGACGAAAGCTTCGTTGTGCACGATATCCGGATCATCGATGGCGAAAAAGGACTCTTTGTAGCAATGCCCAGTAAAAAGACGCCGAACGGAACGTTCCGAGATATCGCTCATCCCATTCACAGCGAGATGCGTAAGATGATCGAGGATGCGATCGTTGAAGCTTACGAGATCGAGATGGCGAACCAAGCTGAAGAAGAAGGGGAAGAGGTCGAGGAAGAAGGGGAATCCTAGGATCAGAAGCACGGATCGAATACGGAAATCTTTTTTGCACGCGAGTGCAGAAAAGATTTTTTTATATGGCCTTTCGGTTTTAAAAAAGGGGGGATCTATTGTATAATAAAGGTGAAAAAACGGTAAGGGAGAACGAATACCAATGTCGGTAGTAGCAGGAAAGAAAGTCAAGATTTTTTCTTTGAGTTCGAATCGGGAACTAGCCCAAGAAATCGCCAATTCGATCGACATACCGCTCAGCAAGGTCGACGTCGTCAAATTCGCCGATGGCGAGATCTCGATCAATATCGAAGAAAGCGTGCGCGGACATCACGTTTTCGTGATCCAGTCGACGTCCTCACCGGCTAACGAGCACCTCATGGAACTCCTCGTTCTAACCGATGCTTTGAAGAGAGCGTCCGCCAAGACGGTCAATGTCATCATGCCATACTACGGCTATTCGCGCCAGGACCGTAAGTCGAAGTCGCGCCAGCCGATTACGGCGAAACTCGTCGCCGATCTCCTTCAGGTCGCCGGGATCAACCGTCTCGTCTGTATCGACCTTCATGCCGCCCAGATCCAGGGATTTTTCGATATCCCGATCGATAACTTTCCGGCAACCTCACTGCTGGCCGACTATTTCATCAACGTCAAGCACCTCGAAGACATCGTCATCGTATCGCCCGACCACGGGGGCGTGACGCGGGCGCGCATTTTCGCGCGCATCTTCAATTCGCCGCTCGCGATCATCGACAAGCGCAGACCGGAACCGAACCGTGCCGAAGTCGCGAATATCATCGGCGATGTCAACGGCAAGGTCGCGATCATGGTCGATGACATCATCGACACCGCGAGAACGCTGATCGCCGGAGCCGAAGCGCTCATGGAAAAGGGAGCGAAAGCCGTCTATGCCGCCGCGACGCACCCCGTCTTCTCAGGGGACGCCCTCGCTCGGATCGAATCCTCGGTTTTACAGGAAGTGATCGTAACGAACACGATCGCCATGAGTGATGACTGTTGTCGCGGGAAGGTTACCCAGGTATCGATCGGACCTCTCCTCGGACAGTCCATTCTCCACATCATTCGCGACGAACCGATCAGTCAGATCTTCGACCAGATCGCCCACCACCATCGAGGCAAGTCGTGAAGGTCGTCGTCGGACTAGGAAATCCTGGAGCGGCCTACCGGAAGACGCGGCATAACATCGGATTCATCGTTGTCGACGAATGGCTTAAACGAACGCGCCAGAAAGCCAAATTCCAAGGCAAGTTCAATGCCGAGATAAACGTTTCGATCTTCCAACAGGAAAAGATCGTGTTCATGAAACCGTCGACCTATATGAACCGTTCGGGCGGATCGATCGCCTCGTTTCTGTCCTACTACCAGGGCGATATCGAGGATCTACTGGTCATCGTCGATGACGTTAACCTTCCGACGGGGCGAATCCGACTCCGGGAATCAGGCGGACACGGCGGACACAACGGACTCCGGAACATCATCGACAGGCTCGGATCCGAGAGCTTCAAACGGATCCGGATCGGCGTCGGTAACGACACGGACATGCCGCTCGATAAGTACGTACTCGGGAAAATCAGTGCCGAGCAGAAGATCGCTCTGATTCCGGCCATCGAGTCCGTGATCAGAGCCATCGACCTATTCGTCTCCGGCACGCCCTTTAATGACATCATGACGAGATACAACACCCGGACCTAGGCGTTTGGGTGTTATTTGAGGATGGAGATATGATTCCTGCTGTCATCGCCAGACATACCGAAAAGATCGATCGAATCCGACGGGTCAAGCGTTCGAACGATACGTTCAATGCCCATCTTTTCGCTCAGGCTCTAGATAAGAGACGAACGGTCTTCGTCGTCCTACCGAACCTCTACGATGCCCAGCGCTACTACGATAGGCTCAGTCAGATCGTCAACGCCGAATCGGTGCTTTTTTATCCCGCCGATCAGACGCTCACAGCGATCATGGCTCTCGGCAGCCCCGAGTTCAAGAGCGAAAGGCTCTACACCATCAAACAGCTGATGACAGGGGCGCCGTTCATCGTCGTGACCACCATGCAGGGCTTGAGCCAGAGACAGCTGACTCCGAAGGATCACGAACGGGGGGCACGCACGCTATTAGTCGACCGCAGGTACGACATGAAGGACCTCGTGCAGTTCCTCGTCTATAGTGGATATACGCGGAGCTATACCGTCGAAAACCCGGGTGAATTCAGTGTTCGCGGCTCGATCCTCGATGTTTTCACCCTCCATAACGAGAACCCGTATCGCCTGGATTTCTTCGACGATCAGCTCGAAGAGATCAAGCTCTTCGACGTAGAGACGCAGCGTTCATTCGCGGCCGTTGAGCGCGTTGAGATCGCACCGATGCACGAGCTCTTCTACACGGATTCGATGAAACGGGACGCCATCGAAAAGATTCGGGCGTTCTTTTTCGAACGCGTCCTATCCGAGCGCGAAAAGGAAAAGCTCGAGCAGGACCTCGAAGCTCTCGAGCTGCGCCAGCAGACCGATGCGCTCGCCATCTACACGCCCTTTTTTAACGAAGAGGAAACGACCGTTCTCGATTTTTCTCCCGACCATGAGCTCTATCTCGTCGATGTCGAGCGGATGAGGATCAACGAGGATACGATCAAAAGCGATCTCGAGACGTACGCGACCGCCATGCACGGCCGTGCCTTTCTCGACATCCCTTTTCGACTCGAACTCGACCGCTTCCTCGCCTTGAAACGCATCGAGATCGACAATTACGGCCTGCACAGCGGACCATCGGCCTATGACCTGGACGTCCATGACGTCGATCGCTACCAGGGGAACCTATCGCTGTTAACGATGGATATCCGTCCGCACGCCGACAGCTTTCGCATCATCTTCGCGATACCGACCGAAACCTTTCGAAAGCGGCTGCTCGACCACCTCGAGCAGGAAGGCATCCCCTACCGGCTCGAGCTGACGGAAGAACCCGGTGTATACGTGCTCGATCGGTCCTATCAGGGATCCTTCCGGGCGAACAAGGACCTGCTATGGGTTATCGACGAAACGGACCTATTCCTCGCCAAGACGCGAAAAGCGATCCGCTATCGGAGCGTCCTCAACCAGGCGAAGAAGATCCGGCGCGTCGAGGACCTAGCCGTCGGTGACTACGTCGTGCACTACGACTACGGTATCGGACGATACGTCGGCTTAAAAACGATGGAGCTGTCACAGGAGAAAAGGGACTATCTGCATATCATCTATGCCGGAGAAGAAGCGCTCTACGTACCGATGGACCAGATCGATCTCGTCCTGAAATATAGCAGCCATGACGGCGTGACACCGAAACTCTCGAAGCTCGGGGGAAAGCAGTGGTCGAAGACGAAGGCGAACGTCAGGAAACGGATCAAGGACCTGAGCGACCGTCTCATCAGGCTCTATGCCACGCGCCAGAAGAGCGAGGGTTTCGCTTTCCAAAAGGATGACGCGATGCAGGAAGCCTTCGAAAGGGATTTCCCCTATATCCTGACCAAGGACCAGGAAAAGGCCATCATCAACACGAAGTACGACATGGAACAGCCGAAGCCGATGGACCGGTTGATCTGCGGTGACGTCGGATTCGGGAAAACGGAAGTCGCCCTTCGAGCAGCCTTCAAGGCCGTACTGAGCGCCAAGCAAGTCCTCTACCTCGTGCCGACCACCGTACTGGCAAGACAGCACTACTACACCTTTAAGGAACGGTTCGATAAGTACGGTGCGAATGTCGCTCTCCTCAGCCGTTTCGTTAGAAACAAGGATCAGACCGAAACGCTGAAAAAGCTCGCCAGGGGCTATATCGACGTCGTCATCGGCACGCATCGCCTCCTTTCAAAGGACGTGAAGTTCAAGGATCTCGGCCTGTTGATCGTCGACGAGGAACAGCGTTTCGGTGTCGAACACAAGGAAAGGATCAGGGAGATCAAGGCTAACGTCGATACCCTCACGCTGAGCGCGACACCGATTCCTCGGACGCTCCAGATGTCAATCATGGGGCTTAAGGACCTATCGATGATCGAAACGCCGCCTTTGAACCGCTACCCCGTCCAGACGTATGTCGTCGAGTGGAACGAGGCGCTGATCAAGGAAGCGATTACGAGGGAACTCGCTCGGGGCGGTCAGGTATTCTACCTATTCAATCGGATCAGGGGAATCGAAGGCATCGTCCAGCGCTTAAAAAGGCTAATTCCCGGAGCTCGCGTCGCGCACGCGCACGGACGCATGCAGCGCGATGAACTCGAACAGGTAATCAGTGATTTCATCGAGCACAACCACGACGTCCTCGTCTCGACTACGATCATCGAAACGGGGGTCGACATTCCGAATACCAACACCCTGATCGTACACGACGCCGATCGTCTCGGACTCGCACAGCTCTACCAGATCCGTGGACGCGTCGGACGAACCGACCGGATCGCCTATGCCTATCTCTTTTACAGTAGCGCGGGCTTAGTCAACGAGGAAGCGCGTAAGCGCCTCAACGCGATCCAGGACTTTACCGCGCTCGGTAGCGGATTTAAGATCGCGATGCGCGATCTCGCGATCCGCGGAGCCGGTGATCTGCTCGGCCAGGAGCAGTCCGGATTCATCGATTCGGTGGGGATCGAGCTCTACATGAAGCTCCTCGAAGAGGCGGTAAGCGGCGAAACCCTGGAAAGGCCGCAGAAACAGGATATCGAACACATCTATGCACCGCGACACGTCGATCCGAACTATGTCGAGAACGACAGCGTCCGTATCGAAGTACACAAACGGATCAGTGCCCTAAACCGTTTAGCCGATATCGAGGAACTGAAAAGCGAGCTGACCGACCGTTTCGGCGACCTCGATGCCGAGCTCTTACTGTACATGTATGAGAAACTGTTCAAAAAGCTCTCGGCGAAACTGGGCGTCCAGAAGACGATCAAGGATCAGGACCAGGTCAAGCTCGTCCTTTCCCTGGAAGCTTCGGAACGGGTCGACGGACAGAGGCTGTTCAAAAAAGCCAACGCCTTCGACGCACCGATCCGACTGGGATACCTCAAAGGACACGTCGAGATCACCCTGGTCACTAAGGATCAGGACCAGCACTGGCTCTATCTCATGGATCGCTTTCTCGATGACTATCTATACGGATAAAGCGCTTACACGATGTTCTCGAATTCGGCTAGCGGATGTGTTATAATCGAGTTAGATACCAACCAGATCACGTATGACAGGAGGCTCTCATGGAGACAAGGATCACAGAACTATGCAAGGACTTAGGGATCAGGGATGACGAGTGCATCCCCTATGGTTTCGATAAGGCAAAGATCGACCTCAGGATCATGGAGCGGCTCAAGGACAATGAGAACGGGAAGCTCATACTCGTTACAGCGATCAACCCGACACCGGCCGGTGAGGGGAAGACGACGGTATCGATCGGGCTCGCTCAAGGCCTGAAAAAAGTTGGGAAACGCTCGTTTATCGCCCTACGCGAACCGAGCCTGGGACCGGTATTCGGTCTTAAGGGAGGCGCTACCGGTGGCGGCAAGTCGAGCGTATTGCCGGAAGAAGCGATCAACCTCCACTTTACCGGTGACCTGCACGCCATTACGTCGGCACACAACCTTTTAAGCGCACTGATCGATAACCACATCCACCAGGGCAATGAACTCGGCATCGACCGCGTCGTCTGGCCCCGGACCATGGACATGAACGACCGGGCGCTTCGAACCATCGAAACGAAGATCCGTAAGGATGGGTTCGTCATTACTGCAGCATCAGAAATCATGGCGATCCTGGCGCTAGCCAACGACCTGAAAGACCTGAACGAACGGATCAACCGCATCCTGATCGGTTATGATCACGAGAACGAGCCGCTATTCGTATCCGATCTCGGTGGATCCGCGGCGATGACGCTCCTGTTGAAGGAAGCGATGAATCCCAACATGGTCCGCTCGGTCGAAGGCGTCCCCGCATTCATCCATGCCGGACCTTTCGCGAATATCGCCCATGGCTGCAACTCCGTGGTCGCGACTAAAATGGCTCTCAAACTCGGGGAGTACGTCGTAACCGAAGCGGGATTCGGTGCTGATCTCGGCATGGAGAAGTTCATCGATCTGAAGATGCCGCACCTACCGAAGGATGTCGACGCTATCGTCATCGTCGCGACGCTAAGAGCCTTGAAGCTGCACGGCGGCGCTTCCGACTATGAAAAGAACGACCTCGATGCCCTCAAGGCAGGCCTGCCGCACCTCGAGAAACACCTTAAGAACATCAAGGGCTTCGGAGCGAACTACGTCATCGCTCTCAATCACTTCAAGGATGACGACCAGAACGAGATCGATTACATGATGGATTGGGCGAAACGAAAGGGTCATCCGATCGCGCTCGCCAAAGGGTTCGCAGAAGGCGGAGACGGCATGAGGGATCTCGCCGAGGAAGTCATCCGACAGGCGGATGTACCCACTACGATCACGCCTGCTTACGACGCGAGCGATTCCCCACGGACGAAGATCGAGAAGATCGCCAAGAACATCTATGGCGCCAAGGAGGTCGTATTCGGGAAACGCGCTCTAAGACAGCTCGAGGACTACGAGAGACTCGGCTGGAACCTACCGGTCTGCATGGCGAAAACACCGCTTTCCTTAACGGGTGACTCCGCGGTCAAGGGATTACCCAAGGATTTCACCCTCGAGATCAAGCGCATCAACCCGTCACTCGGTGCCGGATTCCTGGTCGCCCTTACGAAAGGGATCATGGTGATGCCGGGATTGAATCGATCGCCTCGAGCCCTACGCTTCTATATCGATGACGACGGCGAGATCCGCGAAAGGGAGGCGTGAGCGCGATGATCCTCATGAACGGTCGGGAAGTAGCGCGAGAACGCAACTACCAGCTAAAAAAACGGATCTTTAACGATCTAGAACTTGGCAAAAGAACACCGGGACTTTCGATCATCCTGATCGGTAATAACCCTGCGAGCCTATCCTACGTCAAAGGAAAGGGAAAGGCCTGCCGACTCGTCGGGATCCACCACGACCTCCACCACCTCGATGAGAGCGTCACAGAAAGCGAGGTCATCGAACTGATCGAAAGGCTCAATCAGGACGAATCCGTCGACGGCATACTCCTGCAACTACCGATCCCGAAGCACCTCGATGACCGGAAACTGATCAACCTGATCTCTAAGGATAAGGACGCCGATGGCTTCCACGTCATCAATCAGGGTAACCTCTATCAGAAGCTGCCCTGTATCAAACCGGCGACACCGAAAGGCATCATCTCGCTGCTCGAGGCGTACGAGGTCGACGTCAAGGGCATGGATGCCGTCATCATCGGCCGTAGTAACATCGTCGGATTCCCCGTCGCCAGGCTCCTGATGGACCGCGGGGCAACGATCACGGTATGCCACCGGCAGACCAAGGATCTTTCGATGCACACGAAGCGGGCCGACCTCATCATCGCTTCCGCCGGGAAACCGGAACTCATTAAGAAGGATATGGTCAAACCGGGAGCAGTCGTCATCGACGTCGGCATCAACCGTGTCGACGGGAAACTCGTCGGCGACGTCGACTTCGAAGAGGTCAAAGACGTGGCATCCTATCTGACTCCCGTACCGCGTGGCGTCGGACCGATGACGATCAATGCGCTCCTCGAGAATACCTATGAGCTCTATCTCATGCACACCTCATAACAGCGAACACCCGATTTTTCGGGTGTTTTTTTCGGGCTTTTTTGATACAATGGGAGTGTAACGAAAAAGGAGAGAAGACATGAACATATGGCACGATATCGAACCATCGCGCATTACGCCCGATTCGTTCATCGCCTGCATCGAGATTTCCAAGGGCAGCAAAAAGAAATATGAACTCGATAAGGATACGGGTATGATCATCCTCGATCGGATCCTTTTTACATCGACCCACTATCCGGCGAACTATGGCTTCATTCCGCGCACGTACGCCGATGATAACGACCCCCTCGACGTCCTCGTCCTCTGCCAGGAGGACATCGAACCGCTCAGTCTGGTTCACTGTTATCCGATCGGCGTCATGAAGATGATCGATTCCGATGAGATCGATGAGAAGATCATCGCCATTCCCTTCGGCGACCCCTCCCTGACCCAGTATAAGAACATCCATGAACTGCCCGGCCATCTCCTAACCGAGATGGGACACTTTTTCGAGGTGTATAAGTCGCTCGAAGGCAAGAAGACCTACATCCTCGACGTCGAAGGTCCCGAGTCGGCCAAGGCGATCATAGCCGGATCGATCGAGACCTACAACAGCGAGTTCAACACGAAGAAGAACGGGGGAACAGAATAATGGGAAGAGCATTCGAAGTCCGCAAAGCCGCGATGCTGAAAACATCGGCCGCCAAAAGCAAGCTCTACGCCAAGTACGGCAAAGAGATCTACATGGCCGCGAAATCGGGAGGACCGGATGTCGAAGCCAATCTGACGCTAAAGCGCCTGATCGAAAAAGCGAAAAAGGATCAGGTGCCCAGCGACATCATCAAGCGCGCCATCGACAAGGCCAAGGGCGGAAGCGAGGAGAGCTATACCGAAGTACGCTATGAAGGCTTCGGCCCCGGAAACAGTGCCGTGATCGTCGAATGCCTCACGGATAACGTCAATCGGACGATCGCCGAAGTCAGGAATTGTTTTACCAAAACGGACGGCAAGCTCGGCGTTTCCGGTTCGGCCCTGCACCAGTTCTCGCACCAGGCCGTCTTTACCCTTCCGGAAACGACCGAGGATGAGGCGCTCGAGATCCTGGTCATGCACGACCTCGATGTCGATGACATCGAGGAAGATGAGGAAGGAACGACGATCTATTCGAACGCCGCCGATTATCACCGCATCCGCACGGCGATCCTCGCGGAAAAACCCGAGATGGAGTTCACGACCGATGAGATCATGTGGGTGCCGATCAACGCGGTTTCACTCGAAACCGACGACGAAAAAGAGCGCTTCGAACGTCTTCTCGACTCGCTCCATGAGCTCGATGACGTCCAGGAAGTCTACCATAACGTCACATGACACCAAAGGATGGGATGCCATCCTTTTCTTTTGTAGAAACGAACATTTATAAAAACATGGGAAAAGGCGGCGTCAGGCACTGAAATTACGTCCGTATTCCCGGAAAATTCTTTTGTTTTTTTTGGTCCTATGTTATACTATAGCCATGGGTAAACGAGGAGGATATGATGAACCTTAGGGTACACGATCCTGCCATAAACAAGGTAATCGAACGGGAAATCAAGCGGCAAGAAGAACACATCGAACTGATCGCTTCCGAGAACTTTGTTTCAGAGGCTGTGTTAGAAGCACAGGGATCTATTTTTACCAATAAATACGCCGAGGGGTACCCCGGCAAGCGCTACTACGGTGGCTGTGAGCACGCCGATGAGATCGAAACGCTAGCGATCGATCGGCTTAAGACCCTGTTCGGTGCGTCCTATGCCAACGTTCAACCCCATTCGGGGTCGCAGGCCAACATGGCGACCTACCTATCCCTATTGAAACCGGGAGATCTCATTCTCGGGATGTCACTGAGTGAAGGCGGTCACCTGACGCACGGATTCCACCTGAATTTTTCCGGTAAGATCTACCGTAGCGCGTTCTACGGCGTTGATCGCCAGAGCGAACGCATCGACTACGATGACGTTCTAGAAAAGGCGCGAACGCTGAAACCGCAGATGATCATCTGTGGAGCTAGTGCCTATTCGCGCGTCATCGATTTCAAACGATTCCGAGAGATCGCCGATGAAGTCGGCGCCTATCTCGTCGCCGATATCGCCCACATCGCAGGTTTAGTGGCGGCCAAACTGCACCCATCACCGCTTCCCTATGCCCACGCCGTGACGTCAACGACGCACAAGACGCTCAGGGGACCGCGGGGCGGAATCATCATGACCGATGACGCCAGGATCGCCAGGAAGATCGACCGCGCCGTATTTCCCGGCACCCAGGGCGGACCGCTCGTCCACGTGATCGCCGCCAAGGCGGTAGCACTTCGTGAAGCGCTCCAACCCGAGTTCGTCGAATACCAGTCCCGCGTCATTCGCAATGCCAGAGCGATGGCCGCCGAACTGATGGGTCTGGGGTATCGCGTGATCAGCGGAGGGACCGATAATCATCTCATGCTCGTCGACGTCAAAGGGAAGCACGGGATAACCGGCCTCGATGCCGAAAACATCCTCCACCGCGTCAACATCACCTGTAATAAGAACGGGATTCCCTTCGACGATGAGAAGCCGGCCTATGCGAGCGGCATTCGCTTGGGGACTCCGGCGATTACGACGAGAGGATTCAAAGAGGAAGATGTAAAGGAAGTGGCTCGTCTCATCGACGAAACGCTTAAAAACCGTGATCACGACGAACAGTTAGCAAAAATTAGCGAACGCGTTCTCACGTTGACACGAAGATATCCATTGTATGCGAAAGGAGAACATGATCAGTGATACATAAGACAAGGCATATTCCTGACGGAAAAAAAGAGCTCAAAAAACTACCGATCATCAACTACATGGACGCGGAATATGTTTATTATCCTGTCACGAGCGCGCGCTGTCCCGAGGGCGAAACGTGCGTCGTCGGCGGACAGTTCGTTAAAGTCGGAGAGGTTATCGGAACCCGCAAGGGTGCCTTTTTCGAACAGAACATGCACGCAACCGTATCCGGTGAAGTCATGGGATACGAGAAGCACGTCGATCAGACCGGATCGCTCGTGGATTGCCTGATCGTCAAGAACGATAAGAAATATGACATCCACGAATCGATCAAGGAACGAAGCGATGAGGAAATCGACGCTTTGACCAAGGACGATTACGTCAAAATCATCAAGGAGGCCGGGCTCGTCGGACTCGGCGGAAGTGCTTTTCCGACCTACGTCAAGCTCGCGACCAAGGATCCCATCGACGTCGTCATAGCCAATGGCGTCGAGTGTGAGCCGCTTCTGATCAGTGACTACGGTCTGATGATGACGCGACCGAAAGAGATCTTCGAGGGACTCATCTACGCGATGAGGGCTTCCGGAGCTAAAAAGGGCGTAATCGCGATCAAGAAGAAGTATAAGGAAATCGCCGAACGACTCGAGTTCATGAAAAACGAGTATTCCGACTACGACATCCGGATCGCCAAAGTCGGCAACCACTACCCGTCGGGCTGGGAGATCGAGACGATCAGGAATGCCGTCGGCATAACCATTCCACCCGGGAAACTCCTATCGAAATACGGCGTTCTCAATTTCAATGTCTCGACGCTTTCTAGCATTTACAAGGCCGTCAAGTTCGACCTCCCCGTTCTGGATCGCCTGATCACGTTCAGTGGCGACGGGATTCCCAATCGAACGTTCCGTGCCCGCATCGGTACGCTGCTCAGTAACCTGATCGATCTTGTCGGAGGCTATATCGATGAAGACAAGCCTAAGGTACTGATTCTCGGCGGTCCCATGATGGGTGCGAACGCGCTGCGTGATGACATCGTCATGACGCACACGACGACGAGCCTGATCGTGAAAAACGAAGAACCGCTCGTTGAAGAGCCGTGCATACGGTGCGCTTCATGCGTCTATTCCTGTCCGGTAGATATCGAACCGGTAAAGATCATGAACGCGTACAAGACGAGAAATAAGGACGACCTCGATACGCTCGAGGTCGACAAGTGCATCGAGTGTGGGCTCTGTTCCTACGTATGCCCATCGAAGATCCATTTGACGGAATACATGCGTTTAGGGAAACGCCTGTTAAAGAAATAGGAGGAAATGATGCAAGCAGTCAAACAAACCAGTCCTTACATACGTAAGGCGATCAGCACGAAGCGCATGATGACCGACGTCCTAATCGCTTTGATTCCTGTCGTTGCCTTTTCCATCTACCGATTCGGCTGGGATGCCGTCATCAGGATCGGCGTATCCATCGTCGTAATGGTCGGCCTCGAAGCGCTCGCTTTCGGTATGATGCACGCACCGAAAAAGAAGGATACGTTCATCGTCAGGCTCAAGTCACGCTATCGTGACTATACGATCAATAACGTCATAATCCCTACGGTCAGCGCGGTCATATTCGCGATGATCATACCCAGCAAACTGCCGATCTACGCTGTCGTTGTCGGTGCAGCGTTCGGGATCATCGTCGCCAAGATGCTCTTCGGAGGAACGGGAACCAATATTTTTAACGTCGCCGCTGCCGGACGCATCTTTATCGGATTAGCGCTCGCTGACATGTTTACCGGGAAATACGTTGACACCGACCTGATCGCGGGCGGAACAGCTCTCGCCACGGCTAAGGAAGGTCTCGGCTTCCCGCAGGCGCTCCAGAGCTACTCGCTGCTCGACCTTTTCATGGGTAATATCCCGGGATCGATGGGCGAGATCAGTGCCGCTGCCATCCTGATCGGTGCGGTCTACCTTCTCATCCGGCGCTCCGCGGACTATCGCGTCATCGTGTCATCGCTTTTGACGTTCGTCATCCTGATGGCTCTCGTCGGACTCAGGGCCTATCCCGATGACGCACTGAACTTCGTTTTATACCAACTATTCGCAGGCGGCCTGTTATTCGGTGCCGTCTACATGCTCACCGACCCGGTGACTTCACCGGTAACCCGACCGGGACGGTACATATACGGCATGATCGTCGCCGCGCTAGCCGTCATCATACGACTGTTCGGCGCTTATCCCGAAGGCGTCGCCTTCGCGCTCCTCTTCGGGAACATGCTCGTGCCTCTGATCGATTTTCCGACGTGGTCTACGAACCGGTATAAACCGACATTCTTCATTGGCTATGCCGCATCACTGGTCGTACTCGGACTGATCGTCTACTTCAGTGCGGGAGGTCTCGCCTAATGAAAAAACTATTTAAAAACGACATCTTCCACTATACGTTCGTCCTGACGGTCGTCGCGCTAGCCTGTGGTCTTGTTATCGGCGGAGTCCACGCATTCACCGATCCGATCATCGAAGAGAACGCGATGCGCGAACAGGTCGAAGCCTATCAGGCGGTATTACCCGAGCTCGATGAATACGAAGAGCTCGATACCGCGGATGATCCGGACACGATCGAAGATAAGGTTCGTGGTACGGATGAGGACGGGGAAACCGTCGGCTATATCTTCGTTGCCGAGGGTAGGAACAGCTATGGCTCGATGCGCATGGTCGTTAGCATCGACGGAACCGGCGAGATCGTCGGCGCCCAGTTTACCGCTATCGAACAGACGCTGAACATGGAAGGTACGCGCGAGAACCTACAGGCTTTCGTAGGTTCGAGCATTTTCGACCTCGAGCCGACCGATGACATCGTCAGCGGCGTCACGGGCAGCTATAACACGCTCGTAAGTCTACTAGAGGATGTCGCGACTGCCTACGGCGATCTCGGTATCGAACCTCCCGCTGAGGAGTTCGATATCTACGAGGAATTCTTCGGTGATGACTTCGGGGATAGCGAAACGGATGAGGACTTCGAGCCGACCGAATACGTCCGCTCCAAGGAAACGGTCTACGATCAGGATGAAGAAGTGATCGGCCATCTCTACCGGCTCGAAGGTGAAGGCGAATACGATAACGGTTTCGAGGAAACCGAGGGATCGATCACGATCTATGTCCTCCTCGACGAGGAGACGAACGAAAT
>JBKHFR010000006.1:0-30620 GCA_046540115.1 Acholeplasmataceae bacterium
GCGCTCGTAGCCAAGGTATGAGAACCCGATCCGTATGAGTTCAACAAGGGCACGGGAACAGATCCCTTTGTTCCAGTAATCGGGATGGATGACGAAGCCGATTTCGGCCCCATCCCCACTCTCTATTGTACTATGAAAGTCGATCGTTCCGATCATTTTTGACCTTTTCATGTCGATGATCGCGTATCCGATCGGCAGACCCTGTTTGATTCTCGGGAAGAAGACTTCCTTGATCGAACGCCTAGCTTCCCGGATATCGGTAAAGGGTCCCCAACTAAGAAAGCGCGTAACATCGCTTCTTCTCCCGTAGTCGAACATGTCCTTGGCGTCCTTTAGTCTGATGGTACGAAGGCGATAGTCAGCGAAATCGATAACCGGCATGCGTCGATATTTTTTCATGCTCCTTACCTTTCAAAATAAAAACATCCTCAAAAAGATCTAAGGACGTATGTGTCTACGCGGTACCACCTTAGTTCTAGAACGGATCTAGCACTCATTTTTCACGTGGCCTCCAAAGGCGTCACCGACCGAGTAAGCCCCCGATCACCTCTATCATCGACCGATTCTTATGTCGGTTTTATCTTATCCTAAACGAGGGCTTTTGTCAATCGCCTATGTTTCAAGAATGACGGTGACGGGTCCGTCATTCCTAGCGTCGATCGTCATCAGAGCCTGGAAAACGCCGGTTTTAACGACGTGCCTTTCCGCTAGACGGTCGCGGACCATCTCATAGAGAACGCGTGCCTGATCGGGAGGTGCCGCTTCCGTGAAGGAAGGGCGATTACCGCTTTTCGTACTCCCGTAGAGCGTGAACTGTGATATCAGCATGATCTCGCCCTGGATATCCTGGATGCTCAGGTTCATCTTCCCGGCACGGTCGTCGAAGACCCTTAGTCTCGAGATCCTGTCCGCCATCTTCAAAGCGCTTTTCTCGTCATCCTCCTTGTGGATACCGAGAAAAACGATCAGTCCATGACCGGTAGTGCCGATGATCCGATCCGATACGATTACCCTAGCACTGGATACGCGTTGACATACGGCTCTCATTTGACATCCCTTTCGACGCTGTAGATATCCGTTACCTTATTCAGGTTCAGCATCAACTGTTTTAAAAGCGCCTGATTCCCGATCGAAACCTTCAGTTTGATGACCATCTCGAGGTTCGCTGTCGTCCGGGCATTGACCTCGGCGATCGATACGCTCGCCGCATTGACGACGTTGACGACTTCGGAGAGAAGCGTCGGCTTATTCGTTCCGATGACTTTGAGCCAGGCCGGATACTTGCGGTTGATCTGTTTGCTCCAGAAGGCCTCGATCCGCCGGTTCTCCTCGAGATTCCTGATGTTCGGACAGAAGTCGGCGTGGATGACGATCCCGCTGTGCTTGCTGACATAGCCGATGATCCGGTCGCCAGGGATCGGTGAACAGCAGTTGGCGAGCTTGATCTGCGGCGTCGAAAGACCTTCGATGACGACGCCCGTCTCGCTGTGGGTCGTCAACTGGCGCTTGGCCTTATCCATCTGCCGTTGCAGAAAGACCGATCGATCGACTTCCTGACCGAGTAGCTTGTTCGCGACGGTCTTCGGTGAGATGATGCCCTTGCCGACCTCGAGATAGAGATCCTGGACGTTGGTTACCATGTTCTTTTCGAAGAACTGGACGACGAAATCGTCGTCGAGCGACTGCGTCACCTTCTGTGCGACGAACTCGCGCTCGAGCATATCCTTCCCGAGTTGGATCAACTGGTCCCGGTTCTGCTTGTTCAGGTAGCTCTTGATCTTATGCTTGGCATGGGCGGACTTGACGATCTTGAGCCAGTCCTCGCTCGGACCAGGCGAATTCTTATTGATCTTGACGGAAACGATATCGCCGGTTTTAAGCGTATAGTCGAGCGTAACGATCCGGTTGTTTACGAGCGCACCGACCATGCGATGGCCGATATCCGTGTGGATACGGTAGGCGAAATCGATCGGAGTCGAGCCCTTGGGCAGCTCGATGACTTCTCCTTTCGGCGTAAAGACGTAGACGTTCGCATCGAGAATGTCGCCCTTGATCGTATCGACGAATTCCTCCGGACCGGCCTCGGTTTCATCCTCGTCCTCGCTCATCTTCATCAATTCGCCGTACCACTTGAGCTTCTGGGCGATCTCGAACTGTTCGCGCTCCTTCGAGTAGGTCTTATTCTCCTTGTATGCCCAGTGGGCGGCCACCCCGTATTCGGCGATCGCATCCATCTCGTGCGTCCTGATCTGCACTTCGAAAAGCGTACCGTCCTCGGCGAGCAACGTCGTGTGGAGCGACTGATACATGTTCGGCTTCGGTACGGCGATATAGTCCTTGAAGCGACGGGGAATCGGCGTATAGTTGGCGTGGATCAAGCCGAGGGCCTGATAGCACTCATCGATCCGGTTGACGATAATCCGAACCGCGAGCAGGTCATAGATATCCTCGAACGCCCGGTTATCCCGGACCATCTTCTTATAGATGCTATAGATGTTCTTGATCCGACCCTTGATCTCAAAGTTTAAGAGCTCGCTTTTTTCAAAAAGAGTCCTGATCGCCGCGATCACGCGCTCGATCGAAGCCTCTCTTTCCGTTCGCTTCGCTTGGATCATGTTGGAAACACGGTAGTACATCGGCGGATCGGTATAGCGCAAGGACCGGTCCTCGAGTTCCGCTTTAACCCGGAAAATACCGAGACGATGCGCGATCGGGGCGTAGATCTCGAGCGTTTCCCGGGCGATCTTATACTGTTTGTCGGGCGGCATCGAATCGAGCGTCCGGACGTTATGCAGTCGATCGGCGATCTTGATGATCACGACCCGGATGTCCTTAGCCATCGCCAGGAGCATCTTCTGGTGGTTCTCCGCTTGAGAGGTCGCGGTCGTAAACGAGAGCTTACTGATCTTCGTCACGCCATCGACGAGCTGGCGGATCTCCACACCGAATTCCTTTTCTACGTCATCGAGTTCGAGATCGGTATCCTCAACGGTATCGTGCAACAGGGCGGCTATGATCGTTCCCGGCCCTGCGGTCAAACCGGCGAGTATTCGCGCGACTTCTACCGGATGGGTGATGTAGTCATCCCCGCTTTTCCGCAATTGTCCGCGATGCTTATCCCGAGCCAAAAAGTACGCCTTGCGAATGAGCTCGACGTTCGCTTCGCGCTTGATATAGGGGGAAATCGATTCGGTTAGCGAATCGAGCAGCGGTTCAGAAGACATTCGCGGACCTACCTCGTTCAATAGTTAATGAGCGCTAGGATGTCGTATCCCTGGAGCTTGTCGCGTCCGTGAAGGTCACTGAGCTCGACGAGAAAGGCCAGTCCGACGACCTCGCCGCCGAGCTTATTGACGAGATCGATGGAAGCGCGGATAGTGCCTCCGGTGGCGAGGAGATCGTCGATGATAATGACGCGATCGCCTTTCTTCACGGCATCCGCGTGTAGACAGAGCCTGTTAGAGCCGTATTCGAGCTCGTATTCGACGCTGACGGTCGCACGCGGAAGTTTGCCGGGCTTGCGTACCGGAGCGAAACCGATTCCGAGATTCGTCGCTACCGGACAACCGAAAATAAAACCGCGTGCTTCGGGTCCGATAATAAGCGTCGCTTCCTTCTCCTTTGCATAATCCGTAAAGCGCATCGCGGCATAGCTATAGGCCTCGCCGTTGAGCATCAACGGCGTAATGTCACGGAACATGATGCCCTTTTTCGGGAAATCCGGTACAACAGCGATGTAGTCCTTAAGATCCATCTTAGTTATCTCCTTCGTTGGTGTCATTTTTAAACAGGCGTTGACATATCGAGTACGCTTCATTTTAACCGATTTTCCGAGATTTTACAAGTAGACCGAGCGCTTATGATATAATCTAAGTGGTGAGATCATATGGAACCCTTAGCATATCGCATACGTCCCGAACGTTTCGAAGATGTCGTCGGCCAGGACCATCTCGTCGGTCCCGATGGCGTGCTTTTGGCCATGCTCGAAAACAAGCGCATTCTATCCTATATCCTCTACGGGCCACCCGGTACCGGTAAGACGACGATCGCCAGGATCTTCGCCAAAAAGAGCGGACTGGACACCTATTTCTTTAATGCGTCAACCGACACCAAGGCGCGCCTTAAGGATATCATACGGACGACGACCTATCACGACATCCTCATCGTCATCGACGAGATACACCGCATGAATACCGACGTTCAGGACTATCTTCTGCCCTACATGGAAAACGGTAAGGCGACGATCATCGGGATCACAGCGCTGAACCCCTACCAGAGCGTCAACATAGCGATCCGCTCTCGTTGCCATCTATTTCGCGTTAAAACGCTCAGCGACGCATCGCTTGAAAAAGCGATCAAAAGGGGTCTATCCGCGCTCGAGGTCGATATCAGGATCGAAAAAAGCGCCCTGGACGCCATCATCCGCTATGCCAACCACGAAGTCCGTAGTGCGCTAAACCTGCTCGAAAGCGCCGCGCTTATCCTCGATGACGGCGCTCTCTTGACGAAGGATACGCTCAGGCGTATCACCGGTCAGGCCCAGCACGACCTTGATGCTGACGGTGATGCATTCTATAATCTTTTGAGCGGTTTGCAGAAGTCGATACGCGGATCGGATGTCGACGCTGCGCTCTTTTACCTAGCTCAACTCCTTGTCCTCGGTGACCTGCAGGCCATCCATAGGCGACTGCTCGTCATCGCCTACGAGGACATCGGGCTCGCTAATCCGCTGATGGGCGGCAAGGTCCTGCACGCCACGCAAGCTTCCCTTAAGGTCGGCATGCCCGAAGCGCGCATCATCCTCGGTGCGATCGTGATCGACATGGCACTATCCCCGAAATCCAATACGGCCTATCTCGCGATCGACAAGGCGATAAAAACGTATGAAAAGGGCGGAACAGGGGTTTTTCCCGACCACATCGACAATAAGAAGATCGGACTGGATCCGGATATCTACCACTATCCGCACGACAGTGCGAATAGCATCAACGATCAGCGCTATCTTCCCGAAGCGATCGAGGATGAGGTCTTCTATATTCCGAAACAGGAGAGTACCTATGAAAAGGCGCTCGCGGAAAGACTGAAAACCATCGACCGCATCAAGCATAAAAAAAGATAGGCGTGCCTTTAGCACGCGCTACCATCAGAGTTCGGTCGAGATCATGACAGGGATAGTGATCGGTCTGCGCCTCGTGCTCTGGTAGATGAAGCGGTTGACCTCGTTGCGCACGTCGCGCTTGAACTCGTTCCAGTTGATGTATTTACCCTTGAGGTGTTTCTGGCTGACGGTAAGAAAGAGCTCCTTGACGTCGTTGAGTAGATCCGTGGACTCCTGGACGTATACGAACCCCTTGGTCACGATCTTGACGTCCCCGAGAATTTTCTTCGTTTTCGGGCAGATGTGGGCGACGATGAGCAGTGCGCCATCCTCGGCAAGCAGCTCACGGTCGCGCATGACGAAGTCATTGACGTCGCCGACGGCCGTTCCGTCAATGAGGATTTCGCCCACATTGATGTCACCCCGACCGACATAGGCGTCGTCATCAACGAAATTGAGTACGTCGCCGTTATCCATCATGAAGATGCGTTCTTCGTCGTATCCGACTTCCTGGGCGTGTTTTTTTAGTCCGTACTGATGCCGATACTCGCCGATCGTCGGGACGATATACTTCGGTTTGAGCAGGTTGATCATCATCTTGAGTTCCTCGGTCGTCGCGTGCGCGTTCGTCAAAAGGCGTTGGTCGAGCTGCACGACGTTCGCATCGCTCCGATAGAGGATATCGAGCGTCCGAGCGGCCATCTTTTCGGTACCGGGGACCGGTGGCGTCATGAGGATGACCGTATCGGTGTCGGCGATGTGGATCAGCCGATCCTGTTTCCGGCACATGCGCTGTAGCATGAAGAAGGGCTCGTGCCGGCTACCGGTAACAAGACAGACGAGATCGGCGGCATCATTCTTATTCTTATCGTCGATGAAGCGCAGGAAGATGAGCGAGGATTTCGGTATCTTCAGATAGCCCTCCTTGATGGCGATATCGACGATCCTTTGGGCTCGTCGACCGATAATGGCCATCTTTTTCTTATGGGCGAGCGAGATGTCGATGATCCGCTGGATCTTACTCAGATCGGAAGAAAAGAGCGACACGATGATCCTTCCCTTAGCGTGGGCATAGACGCCGTTAAGGCGATGCATGAGTTCCTGATTGACCCCTCCGTTTAGCACCAGCGTCGAACCGAGCGATTCGGAAAGCAGGGCGAGAACGTTCTTCTCGGCGAGCAGGTTGATCTTCTGAAAGTCCGTCTGATACTTCCGGTCACTGCTCTGATCGAAGGTGAAATCGCTCGTGTAGACGATCAGACCCTTGACGGTATGAAGGGCGATACCGACGGATTCAGGGATCGAGTGCGTCGTATTAAAGAAAGTGACGCGGACATTATTGAACTTGATGATGCTATTCTGATTGATCGTATTGAGCGTCAGCTTCTTGAGCTCGAACCCGGCATCAAGGAGCGTATCCTTAACGAGCTGCATCGTGAAGTTGGTCGCATAAACAGGAACATTCAGATCCTTTAGGACGTGCGGTAAGGCTCCGATGTGATCCTCGTGACCGTGGGAAAGAAAGATGCCCTGCACCCGATCCTTAGCCCGGATCAGGACGCGATAGTCGGGGATGATCTCGTCGACACCGAAGAGCTCGGCACTCGGATACTTGATTCCGGCATCCAGTATGAAAAGCTGGCGATCGATTTCAACGACGTACATGTTCTTGCCGTTTTCACCGAGACCACCAAGCGCAAAAAAACGTATTTCTGTCATGATAACACTTCCTTTTATGTAACGTAAATCCTTTATGAACATTATACCACGTTTTTAGGGATTAACAATGCTTTTACTGCTTTTATTCGTGATTTGTGATATCATAACAATAGGTGATGCCACGTGATCGACTACCCGATCAAACGCAGGAACATGACGAAGAGATCGACCTACGCGAACCTCGGCATGACGCTAGAGTCCGACATCGAGCAGACCAATCGTTACTACCTTTCGATCGGACGCGCGGTCATACACAAAAAGCCGACACCGGTCCAGGTCGTCGATGTCAGCTATCCGGCTCGAAACAAGGCCAAGATCGTCGAAGCCTACTACAAGACGCCTTCTACGACCGATTTTAACGGCGTATACAGGGGGCACTACATCGACTTCGACGCCAAGGAGACCAACTCCTCAACGTCGATGCCGCTTAAAAACATCCACCCCCATCAGGTCGAGCACTTGCGGAAAGTCGCGCACCATGGGGGTATCGTTTTCCTCATCGTTTCTTTCAAGCGTCACGGGAACTACTTCGTACTTCCCGGTAGCGTGCTCTTCGAATTCTGGGATCAACAGGCGCTTAAAAACGGTAGAAAATCGATACCGTATCGCGCTTTCATCGAGCGAGCCTACCCGGTACCGATCGGCTATCAGCCCCGGCTCGACTATTTGAATGTCATTGATGGCTGGATCGAAGGGACGGATCGATGAGCCGGTAGTCCTCCATGACGAGGATGAGCTTGCTTCTGATCAGCAAACCGACCATGAGCGTCAGAGCCGTACTCGAAAGCATATAGGGCGCGTTATAGACGACGAAGGAATAGAACCATGGGTTCATGCCTTCCGGCGCGAATTCAGCGAAAATGATCGCTCCGCCGAAAGCGTGCGACAGGTATCTAAGGAAGGCGACGAAGATGAACACGAGGGTAAACTCTTTCCAGTCATAGATACTCTTTCGGAACAAGCCTGCTAAACCTAGGACGCCGAAGGCGAAGACATAGTCGGTGAAAACGGACGCCCAGTGATAGACTACGCCATCGAGCAGCAGGCTCGTCAGTCCATAGAGCATCCCACCGACTACGCCATAACGAACTCCGAATAGGATACCGGTCAAAATGATCGGCAACATGGCGATGCCAAATACTTGTCCGCCCTGAGGCATCTGGAGATTGAGTCCGGGAATGAACTTCGTCATGAGGCTGAACACGACTGCCGTGGCGACCAATACCGACGTAAACGTCAACTTCTGAATGTCTTTCATGGGATTACCTCCTAAAAAGAAAAGTTTCTCTGGCAACCAAAGAAACGAAAGTAGGCGACATATTCATATCTTCTACTATCCCTCCGCTGGTATGATCCAGATCAGGTTCGCGGGTCGAATAAATCCTCTCAGCCCATACGGGCTCCCCGTAGTACGCTTTAATCATAACACTAGGCGTCATGAAAATCAAGGATTCGGTTCGATATGGGAATAGCGAAGGCTAAATGTTACATATAATTAATTTATATCGATAATAATTTCTACTAATCTTCTTGATATTAAAATTATTTCGTGTATAATTGGATTATCAGGAGATGATCACTATGGATATCGTTTGGTTCAACGAACAACCCAGGGAGAGCGTCGTGACTCTCGGTGCGGGCAGCATCACGTTAAACAAGCCCGCGACCACTTATTTTGAGAACGCTTATAGCGTTATGCTCGGTACCGATCCGGTAAAAAAGTATATCGTCATCAAACCCCTGAACAAGGCTGAAGCCGTTAGCAACGTCATCCCGCAGTACAAGAAGTACCGGATCTCCGTACACTCGAGCTATAGCAGGATCACGAACAAGGCGTTCATGAACGAGATCATGGAGATCTCGGGGCTCGATCTTAGAAACAGGACTTACAAGTTTCCTGCGACGTGGAATAAAACCGAACAGGTTCTCGTCGTCGATCTGAATGGAGGCGTATAATAATGGAAACCACCATGGTTTGGATATGGCTCATATTCTTCATCGCAGCCGTAATCTTTGAATTCTTAACGGAGGATTTCGTCAGTATCTGGTTTGCGATCGCGGCGATACCGACCTTTTTGCTGGCCATTTTCGACCAGAACCTGTTCATACAGATCATCGTTTTCGTCGTGATCGCCACCGTCCTTCTTCTCTTCACTCGCCCGGCGATGATGAAATATCTTAGGACCAACGAGATCAAGACCAACGTCGATTCGATCGTCGGAACGACGGGTATCGTGACCGAAGAAATCACTCCCGATACCGTCGGTCGGATCAAACTCCGTGGCATCGACTGGTCCGCAGTCGCCAAGGAAACCATCCGTGTCAATGAACGCGTGCGCGTCCTTGATGTCGAAGGCGTCAAGGTTGTTGTTGAAAAAATATAGAAAACGAAAGAGGTGTCATAAATGGATGGAATCATCATTGCACTACTCATTATTGGTGGCTTATTCTTCATCGTGGCCGCATTCAGTTTCCGACTCGTCACCCAGACGAACAAGTATGTCATCGAACGCCTTGGGGGCTATCTGACGACCTGGGGCGTCGGTCTTCACTTTCTCGTTCCCTTTATCGATCGCGTCGCTGCCGTCGTTACCCTCAAGGAACAGGTCCGTGACTTCGACCCCCAGCCCGTGATTACTAAGGATAACGTGACCATGCAGATCGATACCGTCGTATTCTTCCAGATCACCGACCCTAAGCTCTACGCCTACGGCGTGGAAAACCCGCTGGCCGGTATCGAGAACCTGAGCGCGACGACGCTGCGTAACATCATCGGTGATCTCGACCTCGACCAGACGCTCACGTCGCGGGATCTGATCAACACGCAGATGCGCTCGATCCTAGATGAGGCCACCGATCCGTGGGGCATCAAGGTCAATCGCGTCGAGCTTAAGAACATCCTTCCCCCGAAGGACATCCGTGACGCCATGGAAAAACAGATGAGGGCGGAACGCGAGAAGCGCCAGACCATCCTCATCGCTGAAGGTGACAAGCGCTCGCAGATCCTGCGCGCCGAGGGTGAAGCGGAAGCCATCATCCTCAGGGCAGAAGCGAACAAGAAACAGAATATCCGCGAAGCGGAAGGCCAAGCGGAAGGTCTACTCCGTTTGAAAGAAGCCGAAGCGAAAGGTATCGAACTCGTCAAGGAAGCCGAAGCCGATTCGGCCGTCATCAAGCTTAAGACACTCGATGCGCTCGCCAAGGTCGCGGATGGTCGTTCGACCAAGATCATCATCCCCTCGAACATCACCGATCTCGCATCGACGGTCATGGCAGCAACCGAAGTCGCTACAGCGAAAGAAGAGACTCCGACCGAAACGACCTAAGGATCTATGCTCCTATAATCCGATCAACCCATCGCATGGAAGCATCCGTGCGATGGGTTTTTGCTTTGTTAAAGACCGGCGTTAAGGCTGAGACGGCCTGGCATACTGCCGATACTTCCCATGGTTCGAACCGCCTCGCTTTCAATTCATGTAAATATTTGGTATAATTTTGTAAAGAAAACGAGGTGTAACGCATGCAATCACGAAAGAGAATCCGGGTTATCACCCTGTTTACCGTCATCACGCTATTTCTGATCTACCTCGAACTCATATTCAGATTGAGCATCATCGGGATGGATGATCTCCAGGACAGCTATCGGACCGCCGCCTTTTCGGTCGCCTATGCCATCGTCATTCTCGTATTTTTTCGCTTTCTACCGCGAAAAGCCTTCAAGATCATGGCGCTCCTAGCGGTAATAGGTCTAACCTTTTTCTATTTCGCGCAGGACATCTATTATCGGATCCTAAGCGGGTTTTTCTCCTTCTCCGTAACGGGTGATGCCCACATGGGGGTTGCCTTTCTCGGCCGTGTCACAAAGAACCTCGAGTTCATCCACCTGCTCTACGCGGTTCCGATCGCTCTCGCAGTCCTGATCTACATCAAAGCAAGGAATTACTCCGTTCCTAAGCGCTATCTCTATTTCGATTCGATCTACGACCTGATGAACACGGTTCTGATCCTATTCCTTCTCTTTATCGCGGTCATCCACACGATCCCTAAAGAGAACGCATCCTACCTTGACTCGCCCTATGTCTACACCGATTTCGACATGTACGTCGAGACGCCGAGCGCCTATAAGTCCGTTCGAATGTTCGGTTTGCTCACATACTTCCAACGCGATATCCTGCAGGTATTCGACGATGCCCCCGATGAAACGACGACCTACGACGAGATCGAGGAATACTTAAGCTCTAAGCGCGAACACGAAGCGAACGACTACACGGGCCTTTTTCAGGACAAGGATCTGATCATGATCATGGCCGAATCCTTCGATACCTTCGCCATCGACCCCGTCTTTTCACCGCATCTCTACGACCTGCAACAGAAATCCTGGAATTTCGACAGTTTCTATGCCCCGCTCTTCTTCCGGAATACGGCGGATACCGAGTTCATGAGCCAGACGGGCTTCTATACGAACCGGAATACGCTCCTTACGATGAATACCTATGGCGACAACCTCTTCCCCTATACGCTTCCGCGGCTTTTCAACGACTCTGGATATCGGAGCTACGCCTTTCACAACTACACCGACTATTTCTATCCCCGGACCGAATTCCTTCCCGGTACGCTCGGTTATGACGAGTACTTTGATGCCGTATCGCTCGACATGCTCGAGTTCGAAGAGGGCGTCATTACCAATCACCAGTGGCAGAGCGACTACGACCTGATGGTCGAAACGCTCGATACCCTGTGGGCGAACGACGAGCCCTATTTCTCCTATCTTCTTACCGTTTCCGGGCATCTGCCCTATTCGGATAGTCATCCGATCGCACGAGAGAACTTCGAAACGATGGAACAGCTCGTCGAGGACCATGGACTCGAACGACCGAGCAATGAATTCCTTTACTATCACGCGGCTAACTACGAGCTCGACCGAGCGATCGGCTATCTGATGGAACGGCTCGAGGAAAGCGGTCGGGCCGAGGACACGGTGATCATGCTCTACGGCGACCACTACGCCTATGGGATCAATCAGGACGACATCGCCCGCTATGACGACACCAAGAGCCTCGAGGATCCCCTGAGCTTTCAGCGCGTTCCGATGATGATCTATCACCCCGATCTCACCCCGAAAACGAAGGAAGAGCTGTTCGCTTCGATCGATATCATGCCGACGCTAGCCAACCTTTTCGACCTCGAGCTCGACTATACCCCGGTTTTCGGTAAGGACATCTTCGGTAATCAGCGACGCGCCGTCTTTTTCTCGAACGGCAGCATGCTCACCGATAGCTTCTTCTACGACCTCGAATCGGAGAGCTACACGTTCTTCGAGGACGACTTCACGGAAGATGACGCCCTGATCTTCCAGTACGAATACCAGTACCGGCAAGAGATCAATCAGCACATCCTCGATATCGACTACTTCGACGTTAAGCGGCGCCGGGAAGAGTGAACCCTTGCGATAAAAAAAACCGCGGTCATCAGCGGTTTTTTTGATGCCTCTACTACTAGCCGGTGATCGTCCGTTTGACGAGGTTCTCCAACGTCGGTTTTTCACCGATCTCAATGGCATTTTCAAGGATCGTTCGAGCCTCTTCGATGCCCCGGTTCCTGACGTATAGAGTCGCGAGCCGATCGCCCTTTTCGGTGTAGTCGCCGATCTTTTTATGGAGCTCGATCCCGACATCCATGAGGATGGTATCGCCCTTCTTCTCGCGTCCGGCACCGAGACGCATCGCCGCTCGACCGATCGCGAGTGCATCCATGCTCCGGATATACCCGCCACGATGAGCAGGGATCTCGATCCGTTTGTTAGAAACAAGGCTTCCCAGGTCATCGAGCACGGATACATCGCCCTTTTGGGCTCGGATCAGTTCGCGGAATTTACGATAGCCTCTTCCGTCTTCGAGCGCTTCTTTTAGTAGCCTCTTGGCGTGGTCGAGGTCATCGGTAATGCTCGCACCGATCAGCAGGTGTGCGCCAATTTCGAGCGTCACTTCTACCAGATCGCGGGGTCCTTTTCCCAGGAGCGTCGAAACGGCCTCCTGGACTTCGAGACCGTTACCGATCCGATAGCCGAGCGGTTCATCCATTCCCGTCAGAATGGCCGTGACGCGCTTGCCCGCCAGACGCCCGATATCGACCATCAGCTCGGCGAGTTCGAGCGCATCCTCCTCCGTTTTCATGAAGGCACCGTGACCGACCTTGACGTCGAGGCAGATGACGTCGGCGCCGCTCGCGAGCTTCTTGGACATGATCGACGACGCGATCAAAGCGATGGAATCGACCGTCGCGGTGACATCGCGGAGCGCATAGAGCTTCTTATCGGCCGGAGCGATATCGCCGCTCTGTCCGACGATCGCGATCCCGATCTCTTCGACCTGTTTTTTAAAGCGTTCGACGCTCAGTTCAACCTGATAGCCGGGTATGCTTTCGAGCTTATCGAGCGTCCCTCCGGTATGGCCGAGTCCGCGACCGCTCATCTTCGCGAACTTAACGCCGAATGAGGCCAACAGGGGTCCGAGGACGAGCGTAACCTTGTCACCGACGCCACCGGTCGAGTGCTTGTCGACCTTTACCCCGGAGATCGTATCAAGGTCGATCGAATCCCCCGAGTCACGCATCGCTAGCGCGAGCGCGGTCGCCTCCTTTTTCGTCATGCCGTTGAAGTAGATCGCCATGAGCAGTGCGCTCATCTGGTAGTCCGGGATCTCGCCCTTCGTATAGCCTTCGACCAGCCAGGCGATCTCTTCTTTCGTCAGTTCCTTATTATCCCTCTTATTCGTGAGAAGATCGATGGTATGCATGGTAACCTCCTTTATTGAGCGCCTTTCTTCATTCAAGACGCATCGGAACGCGTCACCTCTATGATATAATGACACGTGTGAAAAAACATCAAGGAAAAGAGGACAATGATGATACTCGCGGTCATGAGACACGGACAAACCGATTACAACGCGGACAAGCGCGTCCAGGGGAGGATCGACATCCCCCTAAATACCGCCGGAAGGAAACAGGCTAAAAACGTCGCCAATAGGCTGAAAGCGCTCGATGAGCGGTTCGACGTCATCGCCGCATCACCGCTCTCGCGAGCCCTCGAGAGCGCCTATATCATTGCTAGAACCCTCGGATATGACCGCTCGATCGTCATCAGTCACGGTTTCATCGAACGGAACTTCCATCGCTTCGACGGCATGCCCGTCGAGGATGCCATGCCGTTCGTAAGACGAAAGGGCTATCGGCACGAGGGCTATGAAGACGACAACGAGCTCATCACGCGCGTTATTCGCGCCACGAACGAGCTCGATCAGCGCTACAGGGATAGGCGCGTTCTGATGGTCGCCCACTCGCACGTCATCAAAGCGCTCTTAGTCCACTCCGACCCGGAAAGCTATGACTTCGCTCAGATCATCGAAAACGGTGATATCCTCTTTTTCGAAGTCGAAGGCGCACGGATCACCTACTCGAAACGACTGCGGATCGAGCCTAGCGCTCGGAGTTGATCCGTTCGAACATGAGCTTCGCCATAGCCGCGGTCGAAAGGTCCTTGACCTCTTCGAAGGGGATCACGGGGAAAATCTTGACGTGGATCCTCGTGCTTCGCCACGGGGCGCGCTTTTTGATGCGCGTCGTTCCGACGATCCGTACCGGGAGCATATCCGCTTTGGCCTTGAAGGCGATCTTATAGGCACCGGCGCGCATCTCGACCATCCGCTCGTCGTTACGGTCCTTGATGCCACCCTCGGGAAAAATGACCATGGCCATGCCGTCCTTGACGGTTTTGATGCCTTCGACCATGGCGCGGGCGGTATTACGGGTGCTCGAACGGTCGATCGGGACGCTACCGAGATACTCGGTCCACTTGCCGACGAAGAATAGCTTATAGATGGCCATTTTCGGCGTGAAATTGGTCGGACGATTCATGAACTCGAGGATGATGAACGGGTCCGCATAGGACTTGTGGTTGGCATAGACCGTAAGCCGGCCCTCCTTGGGAATGTTTTCCCGTCCGACGAATTCGATCTTTAGGCGTAGGAGGATCCGGTTGATGAAGATCGCGGCGCTCCGCGTCCAGTAGAACTTATAACGGCTCGTGTAGGGGAGGCGCTTCATGAGCGGTAGCTGTAGATAGAGCGTTAAAAACGCGATGAGAAATCCGACGGCATATCCTAGGATGAGCCACAGCGGTAGGAGCCAGGCGTTGACATAGACGCTCATCAGGATGACGAACAGAGCGAAGGAAAGAAAAAAGATGACAGTGATCATGGTGATATCCTTTCATAGACGGCAAAAATGAGCCGTTCCTCGATTACTTTGTTCACGAGTCTGAAATCAGCCAGGCTAAAATCAGGGAAATAGACGTCGCCCTCATAGGCCGCCAGGATATAGGTGATATAGAGGCGTTCGGCATAGGGCAAGGCGGTCGCGTAGATCGAGCGTCCGCCGATGACCATGATATCCTCATCGGTCGTTTCTAAAAAGTGCTCGAGATCATGGACCACCGTGGCATCCGGATAGGTCGTACCCCTAGTACTGGTAGCGACATAGCTCTTTTTAAAGGGGAGCGCTCGATCCCGATAGTAGTCCTTAAGCGACCGATAGGTCTGCTTGCCCATGAGCACGACCCTGTCCCTGGTCATCGCCTTGAAGTAGTCGAGATCCCGTTCGATGTGCCAGGGCAAGCGGTTCTTTTTTCCGATCAGGCGGTTCTCATCCATAGCCCAGATCATCTCGATCATACGGCCACCTTCCCCCTGATCGCGGGATGCGGATGGTAGTTCTCGATCACGATGTCCTCATAGGTGAAGTCGAACAGATCCTTGACCCGTGGATTCAGCCTGATCGTCGGTAGCTTCCGTGGGGTTCGCTTGAGCTGCTCTTCCACCTGGGCGAAGTGGTTCTCATAGATGTGCGCGTCACCGAGCGAATGGATCAGCGTCGAAGCGCGATATCCCGAAACATGCGCGACCATTTCTAGCAGTAGGGCATAGGAAGCGATGTTAAAGGGAACACCGAGAAAGACGTCCGCGCTCCTCTGGTAGAGATGCAGCGATAGATCATTACCGCTCGTATAGAACTGCATGAAGGCATGACAGGGAGGCAGCGCCATTCGCTTTAGTTCCGGCGGGTTCCAGGCACTGATGATCATGCGCCGGGAATCCGGATCCTCTTTGAGCAGAACGAGCACTTCTTTCAGTTGGTCGATGCCGTTGAAGTCGCGCCACTGTGCGCCGTATACAGGTCCGAGATCGCCGTATCTAGCCGCGAATTCATCGTCTTCCTTGATCCGTTCGACGAATGCAGCGAGCGTTTCGCCGGCATAGTCTGCCGATCGTCGATAGCGCTCATAGGGCCACTCGTTCCATATCCGAACGCCCTGCTCGACCAGGTAACGGATGTTGGTCGAGCCCGAGATGAACCAGAGCAGTTCGTGGATGATCGATCTCGCGTGTACGCGCTTGGTCGTTAAAAGCGGAAAACCCTCCTTCAGGTCGAAGCAGAGCTGATAACCGAAGATGCTCTTAGTCCGAATGCCCGTCCGATTATCCTTCATGACGCCCTTTTCAAGGACATGGGCGGCGAGCTTCAGGTACTGGTCCATAGCAAAAACAGTCCCCTACTTGGCGAGCTCATAGAGCGCTTCGGTATAGATAACGGTCGCCAGCAACAGGTCATCGATGTCGATGGACTCGTCCTTCTGGTGGATATGGGTCGGCTTACCCGGGAAGTGCGGACCGAAAGCGACCGAGTTCGGCATCGCCCGGGCGAACGTACCGCCACCGATGGAGATCGGTTTGGCCGTTCTGTCGTTCGTATGCTTTTTATAGACGTTCATCAGCGTGGTCACGAGTTGTGAGGAAGGGTCGGTATAGATCAGTTCCTTGTGGTTGTCAACGCTTAGCGTCGCCCCGAAGGCTCGGACTTTTGAGCGGATGGCCTCAATAACGTCGGCGAAGATCACGCCGCGCGGATAGCGGAGATTGAGCGAGATCGAATACCTGTTATCCTCGGTTTTGATGACGCCGAAATTGTTCGTGAGCGCCCCCATTTCCTGGTCGACGTGATCGATCGAAAGCTTCTTCCCGTAATAGTCCTGGTATAGATACGTGCGGACGAGCTCGACGAGCCTCGATTCGACCTTCGCTTCGAATAGAAAGGCGAACATGCGGTCGATGGCGTTATCCCCTTTTTCCGGTGTCGAGCCGTGTGCGCTCTTTCCGGAAACGCTAAGCTGATAGTAACCGTCGAAAGTCTCGACGCTTCCCTTGAGCCCCGTCTTACTGAGATAGGCTTCGAAAGCGCGGGCATAATCCTTAGTCCTTGCAAGCTTCACCGTCGCCTGATCGGGTACCATGTTATCCCGGAAACCGCCGTCGATGCTCAGAAGGTCTCCCTTTTCGAGCACGCCTTCGATGACGATACGCGAAATACCCTTTTCCGCATAGATCAAAGGGAAATCCGCATCAGGGATAAAGCCGGCGACCGGCGCTTCTGGATAGACACTGAAATAGTGACGCATACAGCGCCAAGCGGTTTCCTCATCGTTTCCAAGGATGAGCTTGACGCGCTTGTCGAGGGATAGACCGAGCTCCTTGAGGATCTTCATGGCATAATAGGCGGCGATCGTCGGTCCCTTGTCATCCTCGGTACCGCGTCCGTAGATCCGTCCGTCGTGGATCTCGGCGCCATAGGGATCATACGTCCAGTCGTTACCGGCCGGTACGACGTCTAGGTGGCCGATCATGCCGATGAACTCCTTCTGCTCGCCGAATTCGATGTGTCCGGCATATCCGTCGAGATCGACGGTCCTAAATCCGTCCCGCTCCCCGAGCCCTAGGACGTAGTCGAGCGCCGCTTTCGTTCCCGGACCGAAGGGCGCATTCCTACGGTTCGGGTCGTATTCGGTCAGTTCGGAATTGATACGGATCAGACCGCGAAGGTCCTCGATCATGCCTTCCTTTCGCTTCATGACCTCTTCTTTGAAATGGATCGTTTTCATCGTCATAGGTACGGAAACGCCATCGCGTTTCCTGTGCTCCTTTCTCGTTGTGCTAGATAACTCTATTTTAGCACATTTTGCCCGTATTTCATGACTTAGGCCATAAAAAACCTTGGACCGCGCTACTCCGATCCGAGTAGGCGCGGCCCAAGGGGGGTTAGCTGGGATTCTTTTCTTCCTTCCGATCGCTCGTCCGCTCGGCATTTCGCGGTGAGGATAGATAGGTGATCCGTTCGGCGATCACGTCGAGCATCGTCAGTTTCTTTTCCTCATCGATCTCATACTTCCACGTCTGTACGCGACCTTTAAGCGCGACCATGACGCCTTTCGTGCAGTAGGATTCGATCGCGGTCGCGAGTCCTTCCCAGGCGGTACAGCGGATGAAATCCGTCTCATAGACGCCGTCCATGTTCTTAAACGGTCTCTGTACGGCTAGGGTAAGGTCGCTGACCTTTCGTCCGTCTTCGAGTATTTTGACCTCGATGTCGTGCGTCAGGCGCCCGACTAAAATGATCTGGTTGAGCATGTCCTTCTCCTTTTTTATTATCATTTTAGCGGAGAAGTTCCGGTAAAGGAAATGACCGTTTCGCTCTACGAAACCCCGTTATAAGGAGAAAGAAAGCGCATTTTTCCGGAAAAGGACAAGATTAAGGCGAATTCTGACCGTGCGGTATCGCCTTCGAAAAAAAACGGTCGAATCAGGCCTTTTTATAGATCAGTACGGACGTATCCCCGTTTTGCATGGCTGCGAATGCTGCGAGAAGGTCGTCGTATGTCAGGCCTTTCAGAAGGCGAAAGACATCGAAAAGCGCGATCCCCTTCTGGGCGTACTTACCGTAGAGACGGGCTTTCGTTTCGAGATCGTCGAGGGCATAGACGAACAGTCCGATATAGCCCTTCTTGTGGCGTTCAAAGGTCGGTTCATCGATGAGCCGCTCGGCCGGCTGTCTGAACAGGTCGATCAGGTAGTCCTTGAGCGGTTCGACCCGAGCTGTTTCCGCGTAAACGGTAACGAGCTCCGCTCTATGCTCGGAAGTAGACTGGATATAGAATCTCTCGTTGATCCATTCCTTGGTAAAGAGTTCCTCATAGGCCTGAGACGATGAACCGAGCAGCATGCCCGTTAGAATCGAGGTCGAAAGATCACGGACGATCCGCTTCTCCTTCGTCGCGCGTGCCGGCTTCATCTTGATGGCGACCATGATCTTGTCGATGCCGATCGGCTTATGCTTATTCGTCTCGGCCAGGACGACGCACTTCTTTTCTTTAGGATAGATCGGATGCGGCAAGGCCGCTCTGACGGAATGGTCGTTCTCGTATGCCTTAAAAAACGATAGGATGGCCGGAAGATCGATCCTGCCGGCGATGACGACCGTGCGATTGCTCGGTTGGTAGAATACGCGATGGATCTCTTTAAGCGTGTCAGCCGAAATCCTTTCGATCGAAGCGAGCGTACCGGCGATATCATACTTGATCGGGTGGTCGTGATAGGTATTCAGGTAGAGCTCGTTCTGCATCTCCATGTTGATATCATCGGTGTACATCTTGATCTCCTCGGCGATGATCGCACGCTCGCGATCGACGTTTTCTTGCCGGAAATAAGGCGTATCGATCATGTCGAAAAGGTGCGTAAGGGCATCCATGACGTGATCGGTAGCCGAGAAAACGTAGGACGTCCGATCATAGGACGTCATGGCATTGGCGTCTACGCCGAGCGCAGAGAACTTCTGGAAGGCATCGCCATAGGGCATAGCGAAGATCTGGTGCTCAAAGAAATGGGCGGTGCCCGGCGGCGTTAAAACCCTCTTGTCATCGACCATGAATTCGAGATCGAGGGCGCCATAGGCTACGCTCAGTTCGACATAGGTCGTGAAATAGGGCTCTTTTTTGGGCAGGATGTAGACCTTCATCCCGTTTTTCAACCGTAGGGTATGGACCGTTTCCCCGAGATGTCTTTCGATTCTCTCGATCATGTTCCTTCACCCCCGTAGAGCACGTAGACGGTATCGATCGTAAGCTTTTCCGCGGCACGGCGAACCTCAGCAAGAGTCGTGTTCCGAATGGCGACGACCCGTTCTTCGACCGATTCGTCGCGGCCCAATACTTCCTTGATGAATGCCCTGTGCGTGAGCACGGCCTGTCGGTCGAGGCTAGATCTCAGATAGTTGATATAGTACATGGATGCTGAAGTCAGCTCGCTTTCGGTGATCCCGTCGCTTCGGACTCGTTCGACCTCTTCGCGGATGCGCCTAAGCGCCTGATCGCGCAGGGAAGAATCGACGCCGCTGCTGACGATGAGCACGCCCTTGTAGGGATCATAGGCCGACTGGATGTCGTAGCACAGTCCTGCCTTTTCGCGGATCTCTTTAAAAAGCCTGCTCTCCGGATAGCCGCCGATCACGAAATCAAGGATTACCGTCGCCGTATAGAGCGGATCGTCACGGAAGACCGGGATATGGTAGCCGATTCTTAGGATCGCCTGCTGCATGTCGGTCCGCTCTTCGACTTTAAGAAGCTCTTTTCTCGGCTCACGGAAGGAGAGGTTTGGCGTGCGCTCATTCCTTTTTTCCTTCGCCGAAAAAAGCGCACGGAGGTCGGCCTCCTCCTTCGAGCTGATCCGTCCGCTCGCGATGAAGATCCGAGGATTGTTTAAAAAGACGTCCCGGTAGTAAGCGTAAAGCCCGTCAAGCCGGACGGTTTCTAGTTGTTCGCGGCTACCGCTTACAGGGATCGCATAGGAATCCCCTTTAAAGAAGTGCCGGTAGAACTCCATCTGGGCGTAGAGTCGCTTCCGGTCCTTAAGAGTTTCCCACTGTTCCTTGATCATGCGGACCTCTTCACGGAAGAGGTCGGCCTTGAAGGAGTCTCGGCGATCGATGACGGATGCGAACAGGCTCGCTGCGCGCT
Source organism: Acholeplasmataceae bacterium (assembly GCA_046540115.1). Lineage (GTDB taxonomy): Bacteria > Bacillota_I > Bacilli_A > Acholeplasmatales > Acholeplasmataceae > RECG01. The sequence goes on from JBKHFR010000006.1 coordinate 20,712, forward strand.
TTAGTAGCGTGGCGTCCTCGACGATCTTCGGATCGGGAAACGTCAGAGCGATCCGGATGACGTTTAAGTCGGACAAACGGTAGATGTTCGTGCTGAAATAGGCGCCATAGAGGAACTCTAGGTGCTCGTTCATCCTACGTTTCGTATCGAGCGAAGGCGTATGCGATGCGAGTAGACGTGACAACAAAAAACGATACAAGAGCGTATGCTGTTCGTCTCGATCGGTAAAGTAGGCCGCGAGCTGTATCGTTTTGAAGTCGTTTTTAAGGATGACCATCAGATGCTGTTGAGGGCGATCTCGATCATTTTCGTAAAGGCGACCTGTCTTTCGCTCGCCGTGGTCGCTTCCTTTGTCACGAGAGAATCGGACACCGTTAAAAGGCAGGCAGCCTTTTTGTTGAGCGCCTTGGCGTTCGCGAATAGCGCGAAGGCCTCCATCTCGACGGCCTTCGCTCCGTGTTCGTCGCGAATCGCCTTGTAGTCGTCGGAGTTCAAGCGATAGAAGACATCGGTCGAGTGGATGGTCGCCTTATGGAGCGGAATATCGAGTTTCTCGGCCGCTCTGATGATCCGATTGTTCAAGGGCTTGGATGCGGGAAGCTGTTTACGGTTCGAGACTCCCATCGTCTTGGCATAGGTCGACTCGCTATAGGCCCGGTCGACGAGGATGACGTCATAGAGGTCGAGCTCGTCGCTGTAGGCTCCACAGGAACCGACGCGAATGATTTTTTCGACCCCATAGAAAGCATAGAGCTCATAGCTGTAGATGCCGATGCTCGGCATGCCCATGCCCGACCCCATGACCGTCACTTTTTTTCTACCGTAGCGGCCGTTATAGGCGAGCATGTTCCTGACCGTGTTGATGCACTCGACATCCGTTAGAAAGGTTTCGGCGATGAACTTCGCCCGGAGCGGATCTCCAGGCATGAGTACGGTTTTTTGGATGAGATCCGGTTGATCCACTTCAATATGCGGTGTTGGTATCACTCTGTTTTCTCCCTTCCGTGACGATATTAACGCCACTAGAGGTGCCGATGCGCGAAGCACCGGCTTCGACCATTCGAACGGCATCCTCATAGGTGCGAACCCCTCCGGATGCTTTGACGAGGGCCCTGTCTTTGACCGCTTCTTTCATCAGCTCGACGTCCTCAACCCGGGCGCCACCGGAACCGAATCCCGTCGACGTTTTGACGAATTGCGCGCCGGCTTCAGCGACGAGCTTCGCTGCTAGGGTGATCTCTTTCGCTGTCAGATAGCACGTCTCGATGATGACTTTGACGGTCCTTCCGTTCGCTTTTTTCAGGACACCGGCGATTTCGGCCCGTACATAGTCCTCGTTACCCTGCCTGAGCTGGTAGACATTGATGACCATGTCGAGTTCATCGGCACCCATCTGAACGGCTTCTTCCGCTTCCTGGATCTTCGTATTGATCGTGTGGGTACCGTGCGGAAAGCCGATGACCGTGCAGACGAGCACATCCGTATCCTCGAGCGCTTCCTGACAATAGGGCACCCAGATCGGGTCGACGCAGACGCTCTTGAAGCCATACGTCTTCGCTTCTTCGATCAGCTTATCGATATCCTCCCTAGTGACGGTAGGACCGAGTTTCGTGTGGTCGATCATCTTATTGAGTTCCATTTATAAACCTCCTATGGGACCGTGGTGTTAAAAGGCTCGGGCTTCAATCGATCAGGCAGTCGATCTTGCATTCCTGAAACGATCGGTCGAGTAGGGCGTATTCCGCCTTGCGGACGATCCGGTGGACCTTTTTCATGTTTTTGCGGGGAAGGACTCGCGTCCCGCGGATGAAACCAGGGACATCCTCGAGGAGTCTGTCGATCCGCTCCTTGATCATCGGATAGTCGATGACCTTGACCTGGTCGTTCTGTCTATAGAGCAATAGGTCGAGGTGCGGCGGAAACACGGTCAGTGTCTGCTCTTTCCACTCGATCGCGATCCGAAGGTCGTCATCGTCCTTGCGGATGAAGTGATACATCGGAACGTAGGTCCCGAGTTCCTTGTAGTACTTCTGTAAGTCGTACTGATCGTCCTGATATCGCAGGATCGACGAGAGCTTGTCCTTATTGATGACGCAGTAATCGCCTAAAAGGATCGGGTTCTTTTCCTTATAGACGTCCTTGATCATTCGAAAGACCTTCTTTAGGACTTCTAGCCGGAAAGGCTGCACGTCTTCGAGCATCTCGTTATAGATGTAGAAGTCGAAAGTCGCCGAAACCTTTTTACCGAGTTCAAAGAGATGGTGAGCGAAATAATCCGGGGTTAGGATCGGTATTTCGAGGTGAAAGTTGATATCGAGAAACTTCGGATTCAGACGATAGATATCCGGTACCTGCGTCTTCGGCGTCAGAAGGAAACGGGCGCGATACTTGAGCCTCGGGTGCAAAAAATTGAAACGAACGGATTTTTCATCCATTTCAACGGTCATCCCCTCGATGCCGTCGAAATAGGCGATCAGCCTGTCCGGATCGATCTCGCGCGATCTTTCTTTAAAGAAGTAGATGTTGAAGTGGGGCATCCTTCCACCTTCCTTACCCTATCAATTCTACCACACTTCGAAGGGATTAACAATCAGTTCTCGAGTTCTTGAAGCCGCTTGAAATCCGTTCGATCGAGGGTCAATGGCGTGATCGAGACGTAGCCCTCGTTAAAGGCCATGACGTCCGTATACTCCTCCTCTTCAAAATCGACGAGACTGCTCTTGATGTGGAATACGTTCTCGCGTTCGCTCGGGACGAATGTCGCCCGTTGAAATCGAAGCCCCTGTTTCGTAAATCGCATGCCTTTGACGGACTTAAAGGTCGATTTCGGAAAGTTGATATTCAGGATGCTCGCATCGTGATAGATCCCGGTCTCGAAGAGGTATTCGAAGAGCTTGATCGTCTCATCGAGCACGTAGGGCAGGCGGGGGTTGTGCGCGGATATAGCGATCGCGTCATAGCCGAGCACCTTGGCTTCGTATGCCGCAGCGACCGTCCCCGAATAGAGGATGTCCTTGGCGATGTTCTGACCGTAGTTGATTCCGGAGACGACAAGGTCGAAGTCGATGTCGAAAACACGGAGTCCGAGTCGCACCGAATCGGCGGGGGTACCGTCGACGACGAGCGTCTTTTTCGACCCGAAGATCGGTTGCGCGAAAAACGTCTCGATCCGACTGCGGATCGTGATCGCATGGCTTTTCGCGCTCTGGTGATCCTTAGGGGCGGATACGTAGACATCGGCGAAATTGGCGAGCGCTCGCACGAGCAGGTGCAGGCCTTCGGCCTGATAACCGTCGTCGTTGACGATCAGGACATTCATTTCTGGTCTCCGAGGATGGCGGCACAGCGCGGACACAGTCCGTCCTCATCGACTTCTGGTACGACATTCCAGCAGCGCGCACAGACCGATCCCTCGGCCTTTTCGATTCTCACGTCGAGCGCGTCGCCAACCCTTAGGTCAACCGAAGAGACGATCAGGACCTGTTCGATGTTCATATCGAGCGCATCGATCGCCTGCTTTTGCTCATCAGTAACTGTCAATGAAACGTGTGCCTGAAGCGATTTTCCGATAATCTTATTCGCTCTCGCATCTTCGAGTTTTTTAAGTACGACGTCGCGTAGTTCTAGGAACGTATCGAACGAGGATAGCAGCGCATCGTTAAACGATCGGACGCGTTCGGGCATGCGCTCGAGATAGACGTCCTCCTTTTTCGTAAAGGGTAGGCTCTGATAGGCTTCGGATGCCGTATGGGGAATGATCGGTGTCATTAACCGTAACAGCCCGAGCAGGATGTCATGGATCGTCGACTGCACGCTCCGACGCACAAAGGCGTCCTCTTTTTCGATGTAGAGGATATCCTTGGTATAGTCGAGGTAGTAGGCGCTCAGCTCATTGGTGATGAAGGCGATGATCAGCCTGTTGACGCGATCGAAGGCGTAGTTCTCGTAGGCGTCGATGACCTGGTTGGCGAGCTTTTGATACTTGATCGTCATGACCTGGTCGAGGCGCGGTCGGTCGGCGTCGGGAACATAGTCAAAAGACGGTTCGAAGGCGTTGAGGTTGCCGAGCATGAACCGGAACGTGTTACGGATCTTTCTATAGCTCTCAGCGATCTGTCGGACGAGCTCCTCGCTGATCCGGACGTCGCTCTGGTAGTCAACACTAGCGACCCAGAGCCTTAAAAGGTCCGCCCCGCGCTGTTGCATCAGTGCGAGAGGATCGACGGTATTACCGAGTGACTTGCTCATCTTTCGACCCTGTCCGTCCAGGACAAAACCATGGGAAATAACCTTTTTATATGGCGATCTTCCATAGGCGGCGACACCGGTGATCAGCGATGAATTGAACCATCCCCGATACTGATCGGAGCCCTCGAGATAGAGGTCGGCCGGGTAATCCATGTTCCGAGCCCTCAGTACGGAATGCGAGGTGCCGGAATCGAACCAGACGTCCATGATGTCCTTTTCCTTGCGGAAGCGACCGTTCGGGCTTCCGGGATGTTCGTATCCTTCGGGTAGAAGGTCCTTGGCCTCCCACTGATACCATACGTTCGAACCGTATTTCGCGAATAGGTCGCTGATACGGTCGATGACGGCGTCATCGAGGATCGGTTCGTCGTTTTCGGCATAGAAGACCGGGATCGGTACGCCCCAGGCCCGTTGCCGGCTGATGCACCAGTCCTCGCGCCCACGGACCATGTTCGCGATGCGCACTTCGCCCCATTTCGGCAACCAGCTCACGTTACCGATTTCTTTGAGCGCCTCTTCCTTCAGCTTGTCGATGCTCGCGAACCACTGTGGCGTCGCCCGGAAGATCACGGGCTTCTTAGTCCGCCAGTCGTGCGGGTAGGCGTGCCGGAAACGATCCTTGCGCAGGAGGGTTTTGCGCTCTTCGAGCTCTTCGGCGATCCGCTCGTTAGCCTCACTATAGCTCAGACCCGCGAACTGTTCGGCCTCCTCGGTCATGATGCCCTGATCGTCGACAGGACAGAAAACATCCAGGCCGTAGGCGCGTCCGATCCGGTAGTCGTCTTCCCCGTGGCCGGGCGCGGTATGGACGAGTCCGGTACCATCGGTATCGGTCACGTGTTCACCGACGATGATCGGACAGATCCGGTCGAAGAGCGGGTGCTGATAGATCATGCCTTCGAGCTCTTTTCCCGTATATTCCCTTTCGATCGCGTAGTCGCTCCAGCCGAACGCCTCAGCGAGTACCGGCAAAAGCGTCTTGGCCACGACATAGCGAGTACCGGAAACGACGACAACCTGATAGACGAAGCGCGGGTGTACGGATATGGCGAGGTTCGCCGGCAGCGTCCACGGCGTCGTCGTCCAGATCACGAAATAGGCGCCGTTCAGTTCGCCGGCACCGTGGGCACGGAAGGCGACATAGATCGACATCGACTCCTTTTCCATGTACTCGATCTCGGCTTCAGCGAGCGCGGATTCGGATGAGGGCGACCAGTAAACGGGCTTGAGGCCCTTATAGATCAGCCCCCGCTTGACCATGCTCTGGAAGATCCGGATCTGCCGGGCCTCGTAATCCGGTTCTAGGGTGATGTAGGGGTTATCCCATTCACCGAGAATGCCGAGCCTTTGGAACTGTCCTTTCTGTTTTTCGACCTGCTCGAGCGCGAAATCCGAGCATAGCTTGCGGTAGTCGGCTAAGGACATGGTCTTTCGGTCGATGCCTTTCTTCGATAGAGCCGTTTCGATCGGTAGCCCGTGCGTATCCCAGCCCGGCACGTACGGCGTATAGTTTCCCTGCATCGTTTGAAAACGCAAAACGAAGTCCTTGAGGACTTTATTGAGCGTATGGCCGATATGGATGTCGCCGTTCGCGTAGGGCGGGCCATCGTGCAGGACGAAGGAGGGATTACCTTCGTTCTGTTTCAGCGCTTTCTGATAGAGGTCGATCTCTTTCCAGTGTCGCTGGAAATCGAGTTCTCGGACACCGAGATTCCCGCGCATGGGAAACGCGGTCTTCGGCATGTTAAGGGTATCCTTGTAGTTCATATCATCTCTCCTCCTTAAAAATAAAACCGCCCTTATCGCTAAGGACGAAACGTGTTCCGCGGTACCACCTTAGTTCTAGAATAATCTAGCACTCATTTATAATTCGCTCGAAGGTGATACGTAACAAGCTCTTCTTCACCGGGCTTCCATCATCCCCGGCTCGCTTGGGAAGATCGGCGAGTCCGCGTGTCCTTGTCATCGCGAAGATTCATTTATTCGACGAAATCTTTCAGAAAATCCTCCATTGACCCATCCTCGTAAACGTCGGCTGACGCGAACATGAAGATCTTGTCGCGTACCTGTACGATGACGCCGTCGATCGCGAAGCAGACCCCGGATAGAAATGCAATCACCTTGTTGGCCTGGTCGATCGTTAGCGGGTCGAAATTGATGATCAACGGCGTACCGTTCATGACATCTTCGGCGAGTTCGTTTAGGTGCTCATCCGAATCGGTCTCGATCATTTCGAAAGCGATCCGATCCGATTTCAGTAGAGGCTCTTCCGACGGAGCATCCTGTTCCCTCTTTTTCTTGCTGCGTCTAAAAAGTCCCATGTTCATCTCCCTACTCGAGCATCTCTAGAAACTTTCTTCCGATTCTAAGATGCGTCGCTCCGTATTTGAGTGCGAGTTCATAGTCCTCGGTCATCCCCATGGAAAGATAGGGTAGCTCTAAACGGGATGCCCATTCGGATAGACCTTTAAAAGCGCGTTCGGTCGCCTTCGCATCCTGCGCTTTCCCGATGGTCATCAACCCGATTACCTCTATTCTATCATAATTTTTCATTTCACTAAGAAATTCTTCCAATTTTTCGGGTTCAATCCCACTTTTTTGGGGTTCTCTCGTCATATTTACCTGGATGAAGCACTTTAGTGGTCTCTTCGCGTATTTTTCGATGGTCCGAGCGAGCTTGATCCGATCCAGTGTGTGCAGATAGCTGATGTGTTCGAGTACGTCCTTAACTTTATTGGTCTGGAGGTGACCGATAAAGTGCCACGTGATCGCGAGATCGCGTAGCTCGTTTTTTTTACGGATCAGGTCCTGCACGCGGTTCTCACCGAAGTGGTGCGTGCCGAGCTCATAGATCCGACGGATCTGTTCGACCGAAAAGTATTTGGATGCGCAGATCGTAGTCCGTTTTATATCAGACATTGAACCTGAAGTGGATGATATCGCCATCCCTGACAGCGTACTCCTTCCCTTCGAGGCGGACCTTGCCGTGTTCCTTGGCACGCAGTGGTGTACCGTAATCGATGAGGTCGTCATAGGAAACGACTTCCGCTTTGATGAAGCCGCGCTGGAAGTCGGAATGAATGATGCCCGCACATTCCGGGGCCGTCATGCCTTCACGAAACGTCCAAGCCCGGACTTCCGGATCGCCGGCCGTAAAAAAGGTCTTTAGACCGAGCAGTTCATAGCTCTTGACGATGACGTCGTTGATCAGTGAGCGTTCAAGACCATAGACTTCGAGAAACTGTCGCTGTTCCTGATGGTCCAAGTGTACGATCTCGCTTTCGACTTTGGCGGAAACGAAGACGATTTCGGTGCCCTCGGAACGGGTATAGTCGAGAAGTTTTTGGTACCAGGGACTCTTTTCGAGATCCATCAGGTCCTCTTCGCTCACGTTCGCGACATAGATCGTCGGTTTCAGGACGAGAAGATTGAAGCTTTTGATCAGCTTCAGTTCTTCCTCCGTGAAATCGAGCGTCCGCGGATTCTCATTTTCATCGAGGGCGTGCTTGATCCGTTCGAGGACGCGTTGCTCGATGATCGCTTCTTTAACTCCGGCCTTGACCTTCTTCTCGAGCTTTTGCAAGCGTCGCTCGATCAGTTCGGCGTCAGCGAGATCGAGCTCGATCCTGATCGTCTCGATGTCGCGGATCGGATCGATCGTATCCTCGACGTGCGGGACTTGCGGATCGTCGAAACAGCGGACGACGTGACAGATCGCGTCGACTTCACGGATCTGCGATAGGAACTGATTGCCTAGCCCTTCACCGGTCGAAGACCCCTTGACGAGTCCGGCGATATCGGTGAACTCATAGGTAGCCGGCGTGACCTTTTTCGGTTTATAGATGTCCTTTAGCGCGTCGAGCCGTGGATCCTCAACGCTGACGATCCCGACGTTCGCATCGATCGTCGCGAACATGTAGTTCGAGGCGGTCGCCTCGGCTCTCGTTACGGCGTTGAAAAGCGTCGATTTACCGACATTGGGAAGGCCAACGATACCTGCTCTTAACATATCAACGCTTCCTTTCGTGAAAAAAGGCCTGCGCCTTTTTCTAGATCTTTCCTTTCTTGATCAACCAGGAGGGCAGGCTGCGCTTTGACGCCTGCTCGCCCTGTTCCTCCGCTTCTTCTTCGACGTGCGATTCGAGGCCGGTTTTCGTTAGTTTGAGCTGTTCATCGGTCGTCTTGTTGAAGATTTCGGTCGCGAGGTTCTCGATGGTCGAATCCTTGGCCTTGAGCTCATAACCCGTGGCGATGACGGTAACGATCAGCTCATCGCCGATGTCCTGACTGAGCGTCGTACCGTAGATGATGTTGAGATCACGGTCCGTCGCGTTCCGGATCTCCGATAGTGCCTGCTCGGTCTCGAAGAGCGTAATGCTCGTGCCACTGGTGATATTGACGATGGCATCCGTCGCCCCGTCGATAGAGACTTCTAAGAGCTTCGAGTGGATCGCTTCTCTTGCTGCTTGGACCGCCCGGTCTTCTCCCGAAGCGACCCCGATCCCCATGAGGGCAGTCCCCTTGTTTTCCATGACCGTCTTGACGTCGGCGAAGTCGACGTTGATCAAGCCGGGCATCGCGATGATCTCGGCGATCCCCTGGACGCCCTGTCTGAGCACCTTGTCGGATTCTCGGAAGGCATCGAGAAGCGGCGTGCTCGGTCCGGTTATGTCATAGAGCCGCTCATTGGGAATGACGATCAGCGTATCGACGTGCGGCTTCAACTCCTCGAGTCCGTAGATCGCGACTTTCATGCGGGCAGGACCCTCGAAGGCGAAGGGCTTGGTGACGATCCCGATCGTCAGGCATCCCATTTCTTTCGCTTTTTTGGCGACGACCGGTGCCGCACCGGTGCCGGTACCGCCACCCATGCCACAGGTGATGAAAACCATGTCGGCATCGGAAAGCACTTCCTCGATCTCGTCGATCGACTCCTCGGCTGCTGCGCGACCGATCTCGGCCTTCGCACCGGCGCCGAGACCCCGGGTCAGGTGTTTCCCGATCTGCAGGCGCGTTTCCGCCTTCGATACCTTGAGGACTTGCGCATCCGTGTTCATAGCGACAAAAGTGACGCCCTTGACGTCGTTTTCGATCATCCGGTTGACGGCGTTTCCGCCCCCACCACCGATACCGATGACTTTTATAACGGGTGTCTGATTGAAATGGTCACCTTCACCGAATACCATGGCGCTTCCTCCTTATTTCCATAACTCCATTTTACACGATAATAACACGAATTGAAAGAGGTTTATTGCGTATTGAAGTAATTCGTCCGTTTCTTCATTTCCTCGCGATAGTCAAGGAGTCGATCTTCTCTGATCGCCTGCCGGATCTCTTTCATCAAGTGCTTGATGTAGGCGAGATTCTGATAGGATACGATCCTTTTACCAAGGATTTCATCGGCCTTGAACAGGTGCCTCACGTAGGCCTTCGTATAGGCGCTAACCTTCGTGTCGAGACCCTCGTCGAGCGGTGAAAGGTCGTTTTCAAAGGACTTGTTTCGGATGATCAGACGTCCTTTCGTCGTGAAAGCCGTCCCGTGGCGGGCGACCCTCGTCGGAAGGACGCAGTCGAACATGTCCATGCCGTTGATGGCGTTCTCGACCAGGTCATCGGGTGCACCGACACCCATGAGATAGCGGGGCTTGTCGAAGGGCAGGA
>JBKHFR010000007.1:0-29052 GCA_046540115.1 Acholeplasmataceae bacterium
ACCGACCGTTCGGTCGGAAGACGAGGAAACGAGGAAACGAAGACATGGGTTCATACAGCGTTAAGCGCCCGATTACCGTTCTGATGGGCGTTCTGATCATCATCGTTCTGGGCGTATTCTCGGTAACGCGCTTACCGTTGATGCTCTTTCCCGATATCAACCTGCCGTTCGTCGTAACGGTTACCTCCTACGAAGGAGCGACCCCCGAGGAGCTCGAGGTCGAGGTTTCGCGCCGGATCGAATCCTCGGTTCAGACGATCGGCAATTTCGAGGAGGTCACGTCGACCTCGAACGAGAACTTCGCCATCTCGACCGTCACGTTTGCCCAGTCGACCAATATGGATACGGCCGTGATCGAGCTCAGGGAGAACCTGAACAACATCGATTTCGCCGATGGGGTCGGAACGACGAGCATCCTGCGGATCAGCCCGGATCTGTTGCCGGTCATGACGATCACGATGTTCCGCACGGACGACGAGGGACTGGACGACGACGAGATATTGATCCGGAACACCGAGTGGATCAACCGCGAAGTGCTACCGGAACTCGAGAGCATTCCCGGTGTCGCGAGCGTCGGTATTACCGGTGCGGCCGACGTCGTGCTCGAGGTCGACCTCGAGCCTTCGAAACTCGAGCCCTACGGACTGAGCAGTGACGAGGTGCTCGATATCATCGATGACCAGAACCAGTCCGGACTCGCCGGTGCCGTGCTCGATTCCGGGGAGATCCGCTTCCTCTATCTCGGCGATTCGCCGACGCTATTAGAGGACCTCGAAAGCTTGCCGATCACGCGTGACGGTGATACGATCATCCGTCTAGCCGACCTCGCCCGCGAGGACGGCATCCACTACGTCAACGCCAATACCGACACCTATTCGAAGATCAACGGCGAGCAGGGGATCCAGATCGCCTTCCAGAAGTCGTCGGATGTCGGGATTACGGACGCTACGACGGCGATCCACGACCGTCTCGATCGGATCGTCTCCGATAGCGATGGCGACGCGGCCTATCAGGTCCTGCTCGACCAGGGCGAATACATCCAGGTCGCGATCTCATCGGTTCTACAGAACATCATCATCGGCGGTATGCTCGCCATCATCATCCTTTTCATGTTCCTGAAAGACATCAAGCCGACGATCATCGTCGGCCTGGCCATCCCGATCTCGGTGATCGCGGCTTTCATGCTGATGTATTTCGCGGATGTCAGCCTGAATCTCGTATCGATGGGCGGGCTCGCCCTCGGGATCGGTATGCTCGTCGACAATTCGGTCGTCGTGATCGAAAACATCTTTCGGATGCTCAACGAAGGGAAGTCCAGAGTCGAAGCCGCCATCCAGGGCTCGAAGCAGGTCGCGGGAGCGATCACCGCGTCGACGCTGACGACGATCGCCGTCTTTCTACCGATCGTCTTCATCGAAGGCTTCATCGCCGAGGTCTTCATCGGCATGGCGCTTACGATCGCCTTTTCGCTCGGTGCGAGCCTGATCATCGCCCTTACGCTCGTTCCGAGCATGGCGTCGCGCTTCCTAAAGGAATCCGAAGACGAGAAGAGGGGTTCGCTCTTAGAGCGCTTCAAGAACGTCTATGAGCGGTCGGTGCGCTTTTCGATCGGACACAAGTTCATCACGTTTTTAGCGATCACCCTGTTGCTTATCGGATCGCTCGGGCTCGCGCTTTCTAAAGGCTTTATCCTCTTACCGACGTCGGATGAGGGGATCATCAATATCGGGATCAACGTCGACAACTCGCTCGAATTTTCGGAGCGAGCCGCTTACGCTGATGCCGTTATGGAGAGCGTACAGGAACTCGACGACGTCGAAGCGGTCTCCGCCTCGATCGGCAACGGTATGGCTCTCGGCCCGATGGAGATGATGGCGACATCCGGGGATATTTCCTTGATCGTCACGCTCGCACGCGACCGGGAGAAAACGACCGCGGAAACCGCGCTTTCGATCGAGGAGCTCCTGGCAGAGCTCGACCTCGCAGGAATCGAGGGCGTAGCCGAGGATGATATCACCGAGATCGACGTATCCTCACAGAACAGTACCGAAGGGATCGCCGGTGCTCAAGGGGTGCAGATCAAGGTGGCCGGTTCCGATCTGCTCGTCCTCGAAGAGATCGCCGATGAGCTGACGGCGATCCTCGCCGATACCGAAGGACTAGAGGATGTCGATAACGGTATTTCCCAGGGCGAGGATAACGTCAAGATCACCGTCGATCAGGATAACGCCATGAAGAAGGGGCTCACGAACCGGGATGTCCAGAAGAGCCTGGACTACCTTTTTACCGATATCGAAGCGCTCGGTGAGACGCGGTCGATCGATCTCGAGATCGAGGGCGTCAGCTATTCGCTCAGTATCCCGGAAGAGGCGATCGGTGATACGGTCGATATGACGATTTTTGGCGATTATGAACAGTTCCTCGGTGGCGTTCAGCTCTTCAAACCGGAGTTCCAGGACATGATCGACGCCTATATCGCCGCTACGAATGAGAGCATCTATACCGTCAATGCCATGCTTCCGGATTACGAGATCGGTACGCCCGTCCAGTTCGTCATCGATCCGGACCTCAGGGTCTCTAGGGACGGAACGATCATCGATGACCCCGACGCCGACCGTCCGAGGCTTTCGACATTCGCCTCGGCTCCGATCTTCGATGACGAGGATGAGTCGAGCATTACGACGGTCGAACGGGTTACCGGGTTCGCCACGATCAACACCGACGGATCGAACCGATTCCTAAACGTCACGGCTTCGGTCGCCGAGGGATACAACGTCACCCTCGTCAGCCAGGATGTCAGCGAGCGCGTAAACGACTACCTCGAAAGCGAGGACTTCACAAGGCTCGGTGACGGTTACAGCGTGACCTTCCAGGGCGAGAACGAAGAGATCATGGCGGCCGTCGAGGATCTCGTGCTCGCGGGGATCGTCGCGATCCTCCTCGTCTACATGGTCATGGCGATCCAGTTCCAGTCGCTCGCCTATCCGCTCATCATACTCGGAACGATCCCGCTCGCCTTTACCGGTGGCCTGATCGCCCTCCTTATCACGAATGCCGACTTGAGCCTGGTATCGCTGATGGGCATGATCATTCTGATCGGGATCGTCGTAAACAACGGCATCGTCCTGATCGACTATATCAATAAGCTGCGGGAACGAGGCTATCCGATCGAACGAGCCATCGTCGAGGCCGGTAAGACGCGCCTACGCCCGATCCTGATGACGGCACTGACGACGATCCTAGCGCTGTTGACGCTCGCCTTCGGTTTCGGTGAGGGCTCAGAGCTGTTGCAGCCCATGGCGATCACCGCCATCGGCGGTCTGATCTACGCGACGATCCTGACGCTCATCGTCGTACCGACGGTCTATGCCCTCATGAACCGTAAGAAGATGAAAGCCGAGGCTAGAGGACACGATGACGACTAGGGAACGGATCATCGAAGCCACGGTCGACTTTTTCAAGCAGCAGGCCAACTACGAGCGGATCACGCTGACGAAGGTGGCGAAGCGGGCTCGGATCGGTAAGAGCACCGTCTATGAGCACTTCAGAAGCAAGGAGGACCTGGTCGAAGAAACGTGCTCATACATGTTCGAGTCCTATGAGCGTACGCTCTTCGAACCGCTCGAGATCGCTTCCTTTTCGGGTGCGTTCCGTAAGCAGGTCGAGCGCATCCTTACGGTCATGCGGGATGCGCGAACGATCATCGATGTTCTCTTCAGCCATGAGCAGGGCGCGATGATCCCGCTCGATTCGCAGGCGCTCGAGGTTCGCGCTCGGGCCTTCAAGACGCGCATGGATAAGCGCTTCGAAGCGATCTTCAGCCAGGGGCGCACCGAGGGACGGTTTCCGAAAACGAAGGACCCTAATGCCCGCTTCGTCATTTCCGCGATCATCTCGGGTTTGCTCTATCAGTATGTCAACGGCGAGATCGCGCTATCCGAAGAACAGCTGCTCGACCTGATCGAGCGTGAGTGCGTCCGGGTTCTTCAAGGGAAATAGGCTTCCTTTTTCATTCCGGTAGAGCCCTTGACCGGTTCAAGGGCTTTTCTTTTTTGTGCGTCACGGAGCTAATCGCTCGTGATCGCCTTGGCGGAAGCGGGTCTCTGTGTTATAGTGTAAGAAAAGGGCGGTGGAAACATGAATCGTGCGGAAGAGGACTATATCCGGACCATCTATGAGCTGACGGTCGAAAAGGACCAGGCGTTGATCAGAACCAATGACCTCGTCGAACGCTTCGGTTTCCGCGAACAGACCGTCAACGAGATGGTCAAGAGGCTCGAGAATAAGGGACTGATCGTCTTCTATCCCTACAGGGGTCTCGGTCTTACCGCGGAAGGCAGGAAGGTCGCCATCCGGATGATCCGTGCCCACCGGATCTGGGAGGTCTTTCTAACGAAAGAGCTCGGGTTCTCCTGGGAAGCGGTCCATGAGGACGCGGAAAAGCTCGAACACGCCACGAGTCCCGAGGTGCTCGAGCGCCTCTATACCTTTTTAGGGAAGCCCGCCTATTGCCAGCACGGGAACCCGATTCCCGATGGGAAAGGGCGGAGCGAAAGCGTTACGAATACGAGCCTTTCCTCACTGAAGGAGGGCGAGGTCTTCGTGCTAAAGCGCGTCCTCGACTTCAAGGACCTGCTCGTCTATCTCAACGAACAGAGGATCGGCCTCGGCGACGTCATGACCGTGGTCGAGAAGGATTCCTTCAACGGACTTCTGCGCGTCCGGACTAAGGACGGTGAGATGATCATGAGCCTGAAGACGGCCGGCATGCTGTTCGGGCTCAAGGATGAAAAGGCCGGGCGCGAATCGAAGTAAAAGGCGCTTCGAACGGAATCTGAGGCTATTTACCGATCATTCCGTTCTAAGGGCCTTTTTTCATGATATAATGGACGTGCTAAAGTTATAAAAAGATGAATGAAAGCGGGTCACTACATGGAACGATATCTGAAGATCTATCGCGAGAAAAGGCGGATCTTAAAGGCCTACGAGTACTTTAACTGGATCGTCAACTGGGATCAGGAGACCGAAGCCCCCGACCGTTCGCTTCCCTATCGGACCAAACAGGTCGAGACCATGACGGAAGAACAGTATCGGCACATGGCCGATCCGGACTACGTCGAGGCGATCGAACGGCTCTATGAGCGACGCGATGAGCTCGACGTCGACCTTAGCGCCGAGATCAGGAAGGAGTACAAGGATCTACGGATCATCAAGAGGGTACCGAAGGACGAATACATCGCCTATCGGGTTCTGACATCCTCGGCTCCGAAAGTCTGGGCCGAAGCGAAGGAAAAGGATGACTTTTCGCTGTTCGAGCCGACGCTCGAACGGATCGTTACTTTCAATCGGAAGCTCGTCAAATACTTGGAAACCGATGAGCTCAAGGGCTACGACATCCTGCTCGATTTCTATGAGGAAGGATTCAGTACCGAGCTCTACGATACCTTTTTCGAACACCTTCGTACCGAGCTCGTGCCCTTCGTCCGTGCGGTCACGGATGAGCATAGGAAGCACCGGTTCAGCCGGAAGCTAAAGGGAGTCTTTCCGGTCGAAAAGCAGCGCGAATTCGCCGAGTATCTCAAGGAAGTCCTTCATTTTAGTGGCGTCCTTAAGGAAAGCGTCCACCCCTTTACCTCGGGCGTATCGAGTACGGATACGCGGATCACGACCCACTATGACGAGACCAATTTCACCTCGAGCATCTTCTCGACCATCCACGAGATCGGGCATGCGCTCTATGAGACGCAGAACGACCCGAAGTATGACGACACGTTCCTACACGGCGGCGCGAGTCTCGGCATGCACGAATCCCAGTCGCGTTTCTATGAGAACGTGATCGGCCGCTCACGGGCCTTCTGGGATACGCACTACGCTCGGCTCGCTCAGACCTTCCCGAAACAGCTGAAGAACATCGGCCTCGACGAGTTCTATCGCTTCATCAATCACACGAAGCGCTCCCTGATCCGAATCGAGGCGGATGAATTGACCTATGCCCTCCACGTCATGGTCCGCTATGAGCTCGAGAAGTCGTTGATCGACGGCAGGATGAAGGTCGCGGATCTGCCGAAGAAGTGGCGGACGCTCATGACGAGATACGTCGGTAAGCGTCCGAAGACCGACCGCGAAGGCGTTCTGCAGGACGTCCACTGGTCGTCCGGGTCGTTCGGCTATTTTCCGACCTATGCCCTCGGGTCGGCCTATGCGGCTCAGATCCGTTTCGCGATGGCGAAGGAACTCGACATCGACCAGGCGATCCGGGAGAACCGGATCAAGGATATCAACGACTGGCTCAAGGAACGGATCCATCGCTATGCCGCTGCGCGGACACCGCGGGAACTGATGAGGCTTTCGACCGGTGCGGACTTCGATCCCCGATACTACGTCGACTATCTCAGGGATAAGTTCGCCTTAACCCAGGACTAGCCATGCTATCGCTCCGTTCGCTCTATCAGATCGGCTATGGCCCGTCGAGCTCGCATACGATGGGTCCGGCCAAAGCCTGTCGGATCATCAGGAAAAGACATCCGGATATCGACCGCTATGCGGTCGTTCTCTATAACTCGTTCGCGTTAACCGGAACGGGACACCTGACGAAAGAGGCGATCACGGAGACGCTCGCTCCGGTTCGCGTGAACTTTTCTACGACCATCGACCTCAATAAGCACCCGAACACGATGCGGATCGAGGGATACCTCGACAAAGAGGTCGTCGTCAGCAAGGAAGCGGTAAGCGTCGGCGGTGGTCGGATCGTTTTCAGCGATGAAAAGGACGAGGAGAAACGGATCTATCCCCACGACACCTTCAAGGATATCAAGGCCTACTGCAAGAAAACGGGACGGACGCTCGTCGAATACGTCCTCGCTCACGAGGATGAAGGATTCGCAGACTACCTGAAGGACGTCTGGCGGGCGATGCGCCGCTCGATCGAGCGTGGTCTCGTCGCCGAGGGCGTTCTACCCGGTCCGCTCGGTTTGAAGCGCAAGGCGAGCGACCTTTTCAAAAAGCATACCAGGGGTTCCTGGAAGAACCGACTGCTCGCGAGCTACGCCCTCGCGGTCAGCGAAGAGAACGCCAGCGGGAATATCATCGTCACGGCGCCGACCTGTGGCGCTTGCGGGGTGGTACCGGCCGTGCTCTATCACGCGGAAGCGAGCGAAGAGCGCATCGTCGAGGCGCTGGCGGTAGCCGGTATCATCGGCAATCTCATCAAGCACAACGCCTCGATCAGCGGCGCAGTAGCCGGTTGTCAGGCCGAGATCGGTAGCGCCTGCTCGATGGCGGCCGCCGCCTGGGCCACCCTCGAGAACCTTTCCCCCGATCAGGTCGAATACGCCGCGGAGATCGCCATGGAGCACCACCTGGGGCTGACGTGCGACCCGGTTAACGGGTACGTGCAGATCCCCTGTATCGAACGCAATGCCGTCGCTGCCCTCCGGGCTGTGGACGCAGCCGGATTATCCTACTATCTGACCGATTCACGGAAGGTATCCTTCGATACCGTCGTCAGGACGATGTATCAGACGGGATTGGACCTTTCCCCATCATACAAGGAGACATCCCAAGGAGGACTCGCCTATCACTACAAGGATGAAGACGATGTTAACTGTTGGTGAGCGCATCGAGGTCGTAGCCCACGACCTCGACTACCAGGGCCAGGGCGTCGCGCGTTACGAGGGCTACGTTCTTTTTATTCCGGGCCTGTTGCCGGGGGAGGAAGCCCTCGTGCAGGTCGAACGGATCAAGAAGCGCTTCGGGATCGCCCAGGTCGTATCCCTGCGTAAGCTCAGCGGGCTACGCTCCCGGCACCTGTTGACGCTCGGGAGCGCCAATCTCGTGCACCTCGATCCCCAGGCCCAGTGCGAGTGGCAAAAAGAGACGACCGTAAAAACGCTCCAGCGGATCGCCGGGATCCGTCCTCGGACCCGGGAGATCATCTGCGATGAGCGCGTCTTTTACTATCGGAATAAGGTCGTGTTCCACGCCCTCGATAAGCGCTTTTTGACGCTCGGTCTTTTCGCGAGTACGAGCCATCGGCTCGTACCGATCCGGCACTTTCTTCTGGCGAGCAAAAAGGCCAACGAGATCCTCGAGCGCGTGAGCACGAGCCGGATCGAGGTCCCCGACCTCGTCCATTTCGTCGTCCGCACCAATCCGAAAAACGAGGCGCTCGTTACCCTGGTGACCCGTAAAAAGGACGCCAGAGGACTCGGCGCTCTCGTCGACCGTTTAAGGGGTATCGAGGGCATCGTCGGCATCACCCATAACATCAAGCAGGAAACGAAAAGGATTCTCGGACCGAAGTCGAGCGTCCTGTTCGGTCGGAACCGGATCGAGATGCCGCTCAAGGACTTTTCGGTCGAGATCGATGACCGTTCCTTCTTTCAGGTCAATGACAGCATTTCCGAAGCGGTCTATCGAGAGATCGCCGAGCGGATCGACGACGATTCGCGCGTCATCGATGCCTACAGCGGGATCGGAGCGATCGGGTTCTATCTCGCCGCGAATATGAAGCGCGTCACGATGATCGAGACCAATGAGCGGAGCCTCGCCATGGCGAAAGCGATCGCAAGCGACCAGGGTTTTCGCAACGTCGATATCATCGACAAGGACGTCGGACAGGCGAAACTGCCCGAACACGACGTCATGATCGTAGATCCACCCCGTCAGGGGCTATCGGAACGCGTGGTCGAACGGATGCTCAAAGAGCCGTCCAAGCGCCTGTTCTACCTTTCCTGTGATCCTAAGACGCTGGCCCGGGATCTCGGCAAGCTCGTGGCCGTCTACCGGCTCGAGGAGGTCATCCCGGTCCGCATGTTCCCGCAGACGTCGTCGATCGAGACGCTCGTCGTTCTCACGAGAAAGGAGGTGGTCGTTTGATCCGCATCCTTACCGGTAGAGCGCTCCTCGCTTTCTTTCTGATCGGCTTCATCCTGAGCGCTTCGCTCATCGCGATCGACCGCTGGTCGATACTGCTTCTCATCCTCGCGCTGTTCTTCCTTGTCATCGGCCTGCTGCAGGTGTTTCTATTCGAAAAACGGAAACCGCCGAAGGAGACATCCGTTTCCTTACGGGTTGAGCATCTCTTTCTCGTGCTCGGCGTCGTTGTTACCTATGCGCTGTGCATGGTCCTCGGCGTTGATGCCGTGGTCGCTTCGGCCCTGGTCGGCCTATCGGCCGCGATCTTCGTGAAAGACCACGCGCTCGCAGCCTATTGTGGGTCCTTCGCTGGCATGACGGCGTCCGCCCTGATCGAGCCGGTCATGATGGTTCTCGTCGTATCGATCCTTATCGTCGTCTACGAGCTGACGAAGGGGATACTGACCGGTTTCGGGGGAAAAAGCGGGACGCTCGCGCTTGTCTCGGTCTTTTCGACGGTTATCCTGTTAAACCGGGATTTTCTCGTCGTCACGCTCCCGCAGTACGACCCGATCCTGGTCATCGTCGTCGCTATCTTCGGTGCGCTCATCGCTTACGTGCTGCAGCACCGCTACGAGCAGAACTCGGTTCTGGCATCGGCAGCACCGAGCCTTCTGTTCGCCCTCGTGATGCTGCCGTTATCCTCGCTCGGGCAGTTCTATAGCGCCGTGTTCTATGCCGCTAGCTTCATCGGCATGTCCGAGCGAAAACGGCTTCGAAACGTCTACACGGTCGCTTTCGCTGGGGTCGTGCTCGGGGTTCTCTTTCAGTTGATGTCGCCGCTATTCAATGGTTCCGGCGGAAAGCTCGGGACGCTCGCGCTCGTCTCTGTCCTGGTCGTTTTCGGTTTCGAGAGCCTCTCAGCACGGATCATCGCTCGCCTGAAGGGATAGGGTTCGCGGTTCTTTCTGATCCGACATTCGAGCTCTATTGCCTAATACTTACGGTAAATAAAAAAAACGGTCGGATCCCTTTAGTGGTCGCGGATAAAGGGATTGGCCGTTTTCTCGTGACGGATCGTCGTTTCCCGACCGTGACCGGGATAGACGGTCGTATCGTCGGGTAGGGCGTAGAGCTTCTTGATGCTCCGATAGAGCGTTTTGGCATCGGCATAGGGAAGATCGGTCCGACCGATGCTCTGGTAGAAGAGGGTATCGCCGGAAAAGAGCACGGAAGGGGCATAGAGCGACGTTCCCCCTTGGGAATGGCCGGGCGTGGCGATGACTCTGAAGGTATGTCCGGCAAAGTCGATCTCATCGCCATCATCGACCCAGACGTCGACCGGGATTTCACCGTCGAAGGGACTGTACTCGGAATCGCGGAACCAGGGCTCGTCCTTTTTCGGCGCATAGACGGTTACCCGGGCGTAGTCCTTGAGCTGGGGTATGCCGCCGATGTGATCGAAGTGGCCGTGCGTGATGTAGATCTTGTCGAGGACGAGGTCGTGCTCCTCGAGAAAGGGGATGACCCGGTCGTTCTCATAGCCGGGGTCGATGATCATGGCTCGCCCTTGGTCGTGTAGGATGTAGCAGTTGCTTCTAAGGTCTCCTAATACGATGCGTTCGATCTGCAAGTTGACCGCCTCCTTCCCATCCATTATAACACGAGGGGCTTAGGCTTTGATATCCATACGGTTTGGCAGCCCGAAGGGTGGCAGTTGATCGGGATATCGGCCGTCTGGCAGGGACTTGGGGCATCTCGTGCTATCGACAAACGCCGGGAAACATAGTATTATGGATATATCACGGGATTGAGACGGGTGAGACGATGGCGAAACGGATGGATCTCTTCAATTTCGAATCCTTTTTCGAGGAAGACGCGCTTAGTGAAGGCAAGGCTTTTTTTCTCGAGGGTCGGGTATCGGAAGTCGAGTTCTATGAGGACTACTTCGAGGCGAAGGTGCTCGAAAGCGACGTCTTTACCGTTCGCATCCAGCTCAAGGAGGATACGAAGGTCCAGTGGACCTCCTGTGACTGTGCCGAAAAGGGCCTCTGCAAGCACGAAGCGGCCGTCCTTTATCAGCTTCTGGTCGTCTATCGCGATGACGGTTTCGATGAGGTACAGGAGACCGCCTTAAGGATCGAGAACTTAAAACGGGTGCTCTCCGAGAAAAAGGCGCCCGAGCTCGTCGCCATCCTGATCGACCTCGCCGGACAGAGCAAGGCGATTCGGAACCGGCTGCTCTATGAGCACACCAAGACGATGAGCCGGGAGGACGAGGTCGAGCTGTGTCGCCAGATCATGGTCGAGCACTTCGAGGACCTCGAAGCGTTCGAAGAGGACGAGTACCTCGATGACTCCGAGCTCGAAGCGATGCTTTCCGGTGTCCGAACGGTTCTAAGGAGCATGAAGAGCCATGACGATCCGATCACGGCGGTTACGGTCTACCTGCTGGCCTTGGAGCTGACGCGGATGATCTGTTCCTATGGGGAGAATCCGGATACGCTTTTTACCTATGAAAAGGACATCCTTAAAGGGATCGAGCGCCTCCTGGCGCGCCAGCTGAGCGAAAGCGAACAGGACGAAGCGCTCGACCTGTTGATCGATGGCGCGATCCGCGACCTCGATGAGGGCGAAGAGCAGGGGTTCCATCTCTTCGACCTCGCGGTATTGCTGGCGGGAAGTCCTAAGCGACGGACGAAGCTCGAGCGGATCCTCAACCGCATCGAGACCAACCGGGAAACGAAGGACGAGAAGGCGCTCAGCGAGCGGATCGACCTGATCCGCTACCGCCTGATCGCCACCTATGACTCCTACAAAAGAGCGCAGGAGTTCTTTGCAGGAAGGACTGAAAACGAGGACATGCGAGCGCTCGCCATCGAGAAGGCGATCGAGAACGAGGCCCTGGACGAGGCCCTGGAGCTCGCGCGCACCGGCATGGAGAGATTCGACCGCGCTCGCTTCCGGGACTATGCCTACCGGATCCACCGGATCAGGGAAGACCGTCCGGAGGTCCGAGAAATGTCCAGGTCCTTTCTGATGGAAGGGCGCGCGGAGTACTTCGCCGATTTCCTGTCCTGCTACCGGCTCGAGGACCACGAGCGCGTCATCGAACAGCTCCTCGATGACATGGAAAAAGAAAGGGCCGCCCACCCTGCCTATGAGTCCATCCTGATCCAGCGCGACCTAAGGCCAAGGATGCTTGAGTACTGTCAGAAGGAACCGATGCGCATCCTGCGCCTCTACGGCTATCTCGGGGAGGCGTGCGATGCAAGGATCGACGAGCTCTTTATCCGCGCGATCGAGAACAAGGCCGATCAGGCGAACCGGATCGAGGCCTATGCGGATATCCTAGGAGATCTCGCCATCTATGGAAAGCACTGTGGAATAGAGCGGCGCCAGGCGCTCGTCGAGCGCCTGATCGACCGAATGAAAAGGCGACCGGCTTTCGTCGATCGCCTCATAAGGCTCAGGGAATCGGGGTCTAGCTCATCCTAGTCTTGCTTTCATGGGCCTAGAGTAGCTGTTCGAAAGGCCATAGTCCTTTCGCAGGGTGTTTACGTTCCGATAGAGGGCGTCCTTGTAGGCGGGATCAGCCCCTCCGGTTCGATAGAGCTCGGTATAGGTGCCATACAGGCTCGGAAATTCTCTTTCGATGAAAGCAAAAAATCGTTTTCTCGTTTTGCCGCGCAGATAGAGGGTGCCCGGCAGAACGTAGTCGACGCCGACCTTTTTTACCCATCTGAAAGAGCGCAGCGAAGTTTTCCGGACCGTCGGTCAGGTGCGGGATGATCGGCATGACGTGCAAGCCGGTCGAGGCACTCGTGTTCGCGAACGCCTTGAGGACGTTGAAGCGGCAGTACGATTCAACGGCAGCGGGTTCGATCCTAGCTCGGAGGTCCTCATCCATGGTCGTGACCGTGACGGCGATATTGACATAGGTGATGCGGGCGAGCGCATCGATCAGGTCATAGTCGCGCAGGATCAGATCCGATTTCGTTGAGATGATCGCTGGGGTCCGATATTCGATCAGGAGTCGCAGAACATCCGGCATGATCCGGTAGTGCTCTTCGGCCGGTTGGTAGCTATCGGTCACGCCACCGATGTTGATGACCTCTTTCCTCCAGTTCGGATGGCTGAGCTCCTTTTCGAGTCGCTCTACGATATTCGTCTTGATGAAGATGTCGTTCGAAAAGTCATCGGAACCGAGGTAGTCGTGCGTATGCCTCGCATAGCAATACACGCAGCCGTGCTGACAGCCGCGATAGACGTTCAGATCCCAGGAATAGGGCATCCGTCGTTTCAGTTTATTGAGGGCCTGGCTACACCCGATCTCATGGTAGACTACGCTTTTCATCGCATAACCTCGTAGGCGATCCGATCTTCATGGACCGGCATGCCTATAGGATAAGCTAGAGCCGTGGGTTTGTCAATGCGTCGAGCATCAAAGGTCAGGATCACGCCGATCGTAGGACTCTTATTGGTCCTTTCGAAGCCGGATTTAGCGCTGCTTTTTTCTTTGCGAAAACGATCGGACGAGCAAGGGTTTTATCCCCTGGATTTCCGGCGGGCTAATCATTGACAAACAGCCGGAAAGTTGTTATAATGAATTGAGTTTTTAGGAGGATGCATATGATCTGGATCGACTACATAGCGATTACTGCCGGTGTACTGATGCTCATACTCGTGATGCTGCAGAGCTCACAGGATGATATCGGATCGGCATTCAGCGGTGAGAAATCGGAACTGTTTAAGAATCAGAAGACACGGGGGTTAGACCTATTCCTCATGCGGGCAACGATCGTTGTCGCTGTCATTTTGGTCGTATCGGTCGTGCTTTCGAACAATCTACCGCGATAGAAAACGAAAGAACGGAGTGTTTCTTTTCGAAACACTTTTTTATCGGAACGGGCACTACGTTCGTGTCCGGTACGAAGGATCATTTAAGTAGAAAATCCCAGCGCGAAAGGAGGGCAGACCATGCCAAAAACAGTCGTTCGAGAAAAAGAATCGATCGAAGACGCACTGCGGCGTTTTAAACGTGATGTTTCCAAGTCGGGAGTCCTCAGAACCGCTAAGGATAAGAAGTTCTACATGAAACCGAGCGTTAAGAAAAAGGCCGCGCAACGCGCAGCACGAAGCAAAAAGAAATAGCACGAAGGACGAGCGCCCATCCGGGTGCTTTTTTCGCCGTAGCGAGGGAAGGTCGGACGTATTCTTCGGATGCCGGTCTTTTCTATATTTTAAGGGTACCTGCCAGCATTTTTGCCGGGATTCGGTCTTTAAACGAGCGAAAAGTATGTGGTATAATAGGGGAGTACGAACAAGGAGAGATCGAATGAAGTTGGAACACACGATCAGTCACGCTCCGGCGATCGCACGGCTCGTGGGCGTACAGGATCGCAATCTGCTGGTTTTCAAACAGTATCTCGGCTGCCGCGTCGACATCCAGGGCTCCGAGATCCATACCGATGCACCGAAAGAGATGCTTTCGCTCTTGGAAGCCGTTTTTCATGTCCTGATCGAGCTGGCCGAAAGCAAGGTCCAGCTGTCCGAACGCGACATCATGTACGTCATCAAGCTCGCCGAGCGAAACCAGCTCGAGGGCGTCCTCGAGCTCTATCAGAACCGGAGCCGCATCCTGATCAATGACTCCGGCAAGGCGATCTACCCGAAGACCTTCAACCAGAAGCGCTACATCGAGGCCATCGGGAACTATGACCTGACCTTCGGTGTCGGTCCGGCCGGTACGGGGAAGACCTATCTCGCCGTGGCGATGGCGGTCGCGGCCCTAAAGAGCAATAAAACGAAGAAGCTCATCCTGACGCGACCGGTCGTCGAAGCGGGTGAAAGCCTCGGCTTTCTGCCGGGCGACCTCAAGGAAAAGATCGACCCCTATCTCGTTCCGCTCTACGACGCCCTCTATGACATGATGGGGATCGAGTCGACGAACGCCCTTTTGGAAAAGAAGGTCATCGAGATCGCGCCTTTGGCCTACATGCGGGGGCGGACGCTCGAGAATGCCTTCGTCATCCTCGATGAGGCCCAGAATACGACGGAGGCGCAGATGAAGATGTTCCTTACGCGTCTCGGGTTCGCGTCAAGGATGGTCATTACCGGGGATCCCTCACAGACCGACTTAAGGGCGAGTACGCCGGCTCTAAGGCAGGTACTCGCGATCCTTCAGAATATGGATGACGTCGGGTTCGTTACCTTCGGTAAGATCGACGTCATACGCCATCCGCTCGTTCAACGGATCCTAGAACGGTACGAGCAGCATGAGAGTTAATATCCACGACCGGACCGGTCAAAAAAGCGGCCGGATCCGCCGGCTCATCAGGAAAGTGTTCGCGGTCGTTAGCGATACCTCCTCGTTCGAGCTCATCCTCGTCGATGACGCGGAGATCCGCCGGCTCAATCGGGATTATCGGGCGGTCGATCGCGTTACCGATGTCCTGAGCTTTCCGAACGAGGATGACGGGACCTCGCTCGGTGACGTCTTCATCGACCTCGAGCAGGCGAAAAGACAGGCACAGGACTACGGTCACGGTTTCGACCGGGAAGTCGGGTTCCTCGCCGTCCACGGCTATCTCCACCTGAAAGGGTATGACCACCTCACGGAAGAGGGCGAGAGGGCCATGGTTCTAGAACAGGAACGCATTCTGAAAAAAGCGAAACTAGAAAGGATGACGAAGTGAATCGATCCATCGAAGCGGCCAAGCTCGCCTACAGTCGGGCTTATGCGCCCTATTCCAATTACAGGGTTGGTGCGGCGATCCTTTTGAAGGACGGCACCTACGTGCTCGGCGCCAACATCGAGAACGCCTCGATCGGCCTATCGAACTGTGCCGAGCGGAGCGCGCTTTTTTCCCTATACAGTCAGGGATATCAGAAGGAGGACATCGTCTCGATGACGGTCATCGCCGATGACGAACGGCCCGTCTCGCCCTGTGGCGCCTGTCGCCAGGTGATGCACGAGCTTTTGCCGAAAAAAACGCCGATCACGCTCGCCAACCTGAAGGGCGAGACGAAGGAAACGAATCCGGATGAGCTCTTACCCTATGCATTCGGACTCGAGCATGAGTAACCGGTCCGCTTTCATCGCCATCGTCGGACGACCGAACGTCGGGAAGTCGACGCTGTTAAACGCTCTCGTCGGCGAGAAGGTGACGATCGTATCGGATAAGCCCCAGACGACGAGGCACCGCATCAACGGGATCCTAACGAAAGGAAAAAGGCAGTACGTCTTCGTCGATACGCCGGGCATGCATAAGGGACGGGACCTGCTGAACAAGCGGATCGACCGTCTCGCCGTAGCGAGCCTGAAGGACGTCGACGTCATCCTCTTCGTCGTCGACGATATCATGAAGCGGGCCGAAAGCCACGTCATCGACCACTTCCGTTCCGTCGACGTGCCGGTCTACCTCGTCATCAACAAGATCGACCGCTTGAAGAAGCGAACCGAGATCGACCGGATCATCCTTTCCTATCTCGATTCCTTCGAATTCGCCGGGGTGATCCCCCTGTCGGCGCAGGAGCACACGCACCTCGACCGCCTCTTCGAGCTGATCGATCCGCACCTATCGGTAGGACCGCTCTTCTATCCCGAGGAAACTAAGAGCGACCAGAGCGAGGAGCGCTTCATGGCCGAACTGATCCGGGAAAAGATCCTCTTCTACACGGAGCAGGAAGTCCCGCACGCCGTCGCGGTCGTAATCGAGTCGCTCGCGGTCGATGAGGAGCGGAAACAGCTCGACGTCTCCGCTCTGATCGTCGTGGAAAGGAAAACGCAGAAGGGGATCCTGATCGGCAAGGACGGCGCAAGACTCAAACGCATCGGTACGGAGGCACGCCGGGAGATCAACCGTCTTCTCGACCGACGCATCCACCTCGACCTCTGGGTCAAGGTGAAAAAGGACTGGCGGAACCGTCCGAGCGACCTGAGGGCTTTCGGCTATGACGAATAGGAGCGAAGGTTTGATCTACCGGGTTCAACCCTATCTCGAGAGCGCTCGGCTCCTGTTCTGCTATACGCCTTCCGGCAAGAAGACGCTCCTTGCTCAAGGGGCACAGAAACTAACGAATCCGAACCGCATCATCGGCCAGTACCTGACGCACATCGCTTTTAAGGACTACCCGAAGTCCTTCATCCACCTGAGCGAGGCGAAAGTGCTCGATGACTTTCAGGCGCTCAAAGCCGATTACGATCGAACGAAGCAGGCCTCCCTGATCCTCTCGATCGTCGATACGCTCGTCGTCGATCGCTATGAGCACCGCTTCATCTTCGACCAGGCCCTAGCCGCCCTAAAGGCAGAGCGGACCCGGGAAGCGAGCCTGAGCTTCGCGCTCAAGGTCCTAAGACCGCTCGGCTACCCGTTGAACTTTAAGGGCGACGGGAGAAAGGTTCGGGGTCTTTCGATCGAAAAAGGCGGGATTCTATACGCGGAAGAAGGGGAAGGCGCGGACCTCGCACTCAAGGAGACGATCACGCTGATGAAGCTCAACTATACGCCCTATGACGAACTCGAAGCGATCGATGAGAACGAATGGCCCCGCATCCGTCGGTTCATCCTCGATTACTATCGGTACTATTTACAGACGACGCTCAAAGCGCTCAGACCATGAAGAAGGGAATGTGACGACATGATCACGCTCGAACAACTCGTTCAGTACGCGAAATCAACGGGTTTCATTTTCCAGGGAAGCGAACTCTATGGCGGTCTCGCCAATACGTGGGACTACGGTCCGATCGGCAGTCTGCTCAAAAAGAACATCAAGGAAGCATGGATCAAGAAATTCCAGCAGGAAACGACCGACAACGTCCTGCTCGACAGCTCGATCCTCATGAACAGCGAGGTCTGGAAGGCGAGCGGACACGTCGACGGCTTCAACGACCCGCTCGTCGAGTGTAAGGCCTGTCACCAGCGCTTTCGCGCCGATCTGCTCATCACTGCACACGACGGCACGGTCGATGCCGACGCGATGACGAACGAGGAGATGTCCGCCTATCTCGAGGAGCACAGTGTTTCCTGTCCGAACTGCGGCGCGAAGGATTTCTCGCCGGTCCGCGCCTTCAACATGATGTTCGAGACGCACCAGGGCGTCGTGCTCGAAAAGGCCAACCGGATCTATCTGCGTCCCGAGACGGCACAGGGCATTTTCATCCACTTCAAGAACATCCAGAGAACGACGCGCAAGCGCCTACCCTTCGGCGTCTGCCAGATCGGTAAGGCCTTTAGAAACGAGATTACCCCCGGTAATTTCGTCTTTAGGACGCGCGAGTTCGAGCAGATGGAGCTCGAGTTCTTCTGTCAGCCGGGCACCGAGCTCGAGTGGTTCGAATACTGGAAACGGTTCGCCATGGACTGGCTCAAGTCGCTCGCCATGAAGGAGGAACTGCTCGCTTTCGACGACCACGAACCGGAAGCTCTCGCCCACTATTCGAACGCGACGACCGACATCGTCTTTAAGTTTCCGTGGGGCTATGACGAGCTGTGGGGGATCTCGTCGAGGACGAACTACGACCTGAACGCCCACGCCAAGCATTCGGGTGAGGATCTGACCTATCAGGATCCCGTCACCAACGAGCGATACTTGCCCTACGTGATCGAGCCTTCGGTCGGCGTCGAGCGCCTCGTTTTAGCCTTCCTGTTTTCCGCCTATGACGTCGAGACGCTTCCGACGGGCGATACGCGGCAGGTGCTTAGGCTCCATCCCGCGCTTTCGCCCTACAAGGTCGCGGTGCTCCCACTGATCAAGAAACAGCACCGGGACAAGGCCAGGGAAGTCTATAAGGAGGTTTCTAGATACGTCGACGCGACCTATGACGATACCCAGAACATCGGCAAGCGCTACCGTCGGCAGGATGCCATCGGGACGTATCTATGCGTGACGGTCGACCCGGAAACGATGGAGGACGATACGGTCACGGTCCGGAACAGGGACACGATGGAACAGGTCCGGATCCCGATCGGTGACCTGAAGGCCTACATCGAAAAGGAGATCGCCTTTTAGCGTAAAAAAGAGGGTGAGAACCATCATCGACGACAAGCTCATACGGGAAATCAACGAGAAGACCGACATCGTCGAGCTCGTAAGCGAATACATCGAACTCGAACGAGTCGGAAAGAACTACAAGGGGCTCTGTCCTTTTCACGACGACACGAACCCGAGCTTCTCGGTTTCTCCTGAGAAGAATATCGCCATGTGCATGACCTGTAAGGAGGGCGGTCGGCCGATCACCTTCCTTAGGAAGATCAAGAACATATCCTTTCAGGAAGCGGCGCTCGAGCTCGCGTCGCGCGCCGGGATCGAGGTCCAGGGCGTCCGCGTCGAAAAGGATCCGAACGAGAAGTTCTATGCGCTCATGCGCGAGGCATCGCTGTTCTACCAGTTCAACCTCAAGAACAGTAAAGGGGGCGAAAAGGCGCTCGACTATCTCACGAAAAGAGAGGTCCAGGGCGCTACGCTCGAGCACTTTCAGATCGGCTACGCCACGCGGGGTGACGCGCTCTATCGGATGCTTAAGGACAAGGGATATGCCGTCAGTGACATGATCGCGCTCGGTCTCGTCGGACAGGGCGATGACGGGAAGTACTACGACCATTTCGGCGACCGCGTCATCTTTCCGGTCACCGACCCGAAGGGGCACGTCGTCGGCTTCAGCGGCCGGGTCCTTTCCGCTAAGGACCGCGCCAAGTACATCAACAGTCCCGAGACGGTCATCTTCAGGAAGGGCAAGTTGCTCTACCACTTCCATGAAGCGCTGCCTGAGATCCGTAAGAACGGACAGGTCGTGCTCTACGAGGGGTTCTTTGACGTCATCAGTTCCTATAACGCCGGCATCAAGCACGGGATCGCGACGATGGGAACGGCGCTGACGAAGGATCAGGCGCGCCTGATCAAGAGCGCCACCGACTCGGTCGTCATCGCCTACGACGGGGATGAGGCCGGGCTTAAGGCCAGCGATCAGGCGATCACGATCCTCGATCGCGAGAAGCTGAAAACCGAAGTGCTCGAGATCCCGGAAAAGATGGATCCCGATGACTTCATCAAGGCCTATGGGCCCGAGGCCTACGAGGCGCGCTTCGGTGAGCATACGAAGGACGGCTACGCCTTTCGCTACGACTACTACAGGTCCGGTAGCGACTTCGATAACGCCAATGACCGAAAGACGTTTCGAAGCCGCGTCCAGAACATGATCCGCTACGCCGATCCCGCGGTCAAGGACTTCTACCAGAAGAAGCTCGCGCGCGACCTGAACCTCGATCTCAAGGACGTCGCCATGCCCCGGGTCGACCGCAAGGTCCCACCGAAGAAGGCCGAGAAAAAAACGGTCACCGATCGCTATAACCGGGCGGAGTTGAACCTGATCCTGATGATGATCCGCTCGAAGGATACGGCACTGGCCGTACACAGAAAGCTCAAGGCGACGGACTACGCCGACCACATCGCCGGCACCCTGCGCATGAAGATCGAGTCCTTCTATGTCGGGCACGACGCCTTCGATGAAGCGGCGTTCGTAGGGACGCTCAGCGAGGAAGAACGGACCTATTTCGAAGAAAGGGTCAAGCGCGACTTTTTATACCAGTTGATCCTTGATACCGACGAATCGGAAGTCGACCGCTACATCGCCACGATCAAGCAGGCGAACATGAAACGGCGGATCGACTACCTCAACCGAAAGATCAAGGAGGATCCCGACAACGGTGATGGCTACGCCAAGGAGCGCGATGATCTGAGGCGCGAGCTGAAACGGATCGCCGGGATCACCTACGGATAGGACCATCCCTACATAGGAGTAACGATGGCTCGATCGCTCGCGGTGTTCAGAGCGAGCGCTCGGCGTTACCGGGAGAATTGAAAAAATAGGAGGCATTACCGATGGATAAGGATAAAATCATCGCTTCACTCGTTAAAAAAGCGGGCAAGGATAAGTTCGTCTACGTCGAGGACGTCACCAAGTATACCCCTAAGGATAGCGACCTCTACTACCAGATCGAGCACATGCTGCTCGACCGGGATATCGATATCATCGAGATCGAAGAGATCGATGACGTTCTCAGTGAGGAAGCGGAAGTCGAAGAGGAAGAAGAGGAAGAAGTCGAGATCGACCTGGACGAAGTCGAGCCCGACGACCTATCCCTATCCGGTCTCGAAGTCGAAGAAGAGGAACTCGTCAACATCGACACGATCGCCTCCTCGATCAAGATCGACGACCCGGTCCGGATGTATCTCAAGGAGATCGGTCAGATTCCGCTGCTAACCCAGGAACAGGAACGGGAATACGCGATGCAGGTTTCGAGCGGTCGTTACGCCAAGGAACAGCTCGCCGAGATCGAGGCGGGGACGCTCGATGTCAAGGACGCCGATATCAAGGAGCTCAAGCAGACGATCGCCCGGGCACAGCGCGCCAAGAACAAGCTCGTCGAGGCGAACTATCGCCTCGTCGTCTCCATCGCCAAGCGCTATGTCGGGCGCGGGCTACTGTTTCTCGACCTGATCCAGGAGGGTAACATGGGCCTGATGCGGGCGGTCGACAAGTTCGACTACGAGAAGGGATTCAAGTTCTCGACCTACGCGACCTGGTGGATCCGGCAGGCCATTACCCGGGCGGTCGCCGATCAGGCCCGGACGATCCGGATCCCGGTCCACATGGTCGAGACGATCAACAAGATGATCCGCATCCAGCGCCAGCTGATCCAGGACTACGGGCGGGAGCCGACGGTCCAGGAGATCGCCGATAAGATGAGCATCGCGCCGGAAAAGGTTCAGAACATCCAGCGGATCGCCAAGGAACCGATCTCTTTAGAAGCGCACGTCGGCGAGGAGGAGGACTCCTCGCTCGGCGATTTCATCAGCGACCCGAACGCCCTGACGCCCCACGAGTTCATGTTGCAGGAGATGGTCCGGCAGACGCTAGACGAAGTCCTCGAGACGCTGACCGACCGGGAAGAGAAGGTGCTGCGCCTCCGTTACGGCCTTTTCGACGGGAAGAACCATACGCTCGAGGAAGTCGGACGCGAGTTCGGCGTTACGCGCGAGCGGATCCGCCAGATCGAGGCCAAAGCACTCAGGAAGCTCAGGAGCCCTTCGCGGCAGAACAAGCTGCGCGAGTTCTACTATGGCAAGAAGTAGGCGGATCGCCTTTCTCGCCCGCCAGACGAAGGGCTATCGAAGGGTCATCGATATCGGGACCGATCACGGCTACGTGTTGAAGGAGGCCTTCGACCGCTACGGGATCGAGCACGGGATCGCCACCGATATCCGCAAGAATCCGCTCGACCAGGCCCGCCGGACGCTTTCCGGCTATCCCGTGTCCTTCTATCAGACGGAAGGGTTTCGCGGGATCACGGAGCCGTTCGACCTCGCGATCATCGCCGGGATGGGCGCCAATACGATCCTCGCGATCCTGAAGGAGGCTCCCGACCACGACTTTTCCTGCCTGTTGCAGGCCAATGGCAAGCACGGGATACTGCGTCTCGGGCTCGCGGAGCTCGGCTATCGGATCACCGATGAGCACGTGCTAGTGGACGGACATAACTACGTCATCATCGCGGCCGAACGGGGACGAATGGAACTCAGCGAAGAGGACCGCCTGCTCGGTCCTTTTCTCAAGGAAAAAAAGGAGGCGATCCCCTACTTCGAATTCCGAATCGGCGTGATCGAGGGCATCATCGGCACCGTCGATCGTGAAAAGAGGCGCTCGCTTTTGCGTGAGCTCGAGCTCTTCCGGAATGCCGCTAGGCGCCTAAAAAGCCAATAACTTTACATTCGGCGCTTTATTAGATAAAATAGCCTTAGCCAATCCCTTCCTTAAAGGAGTAAGTCATGAAGGACTATCAGTTACTGCAGAGACTCGACCGATCGCTTCAGGTTTTTCGCCGCAGCGGCGTCTACAAGCGGATCGAGACGAAACTGAGCGACGCCGATATCATGGTCCTCTTCTGTGTGGACTTCTGTGATACCAACCAGCGGGTCAAGCTATCCGATGTCGCGAGGACGCTAAGGGTAACCCTGCCGGCGGTGACGCACAAGGTCGCGGATCTCGTCGAAAAGGGATATATAAAGAAGGAAACGTCGAAAAAGGATCTGCGGGTCACCTTCATCCGCCTGACGGACGAAGGCAAGCGCTACGTCGAGTCGATCAGGGATGCCTACTACGAGCCCCTGATGAAGCTCGTCAACCACCTCGGTGAAGCGGACACGAAGGAATTCCTAAGGATCTTGGATCGCATCGACGATTTGGGAAAGATTAGCTCCTAATCTTTCCCTTTTCATGAGAGGTACGCCCGTATGAAGCACATGTACGCCTATCTGAAACCCTATCGCTTCGCTATTCTCCTCGTCTTCGGGCTGGTCGCCCTGCGGGCGATTTTGGACTTGTTGTTACCGCTGATCCTCGGGTTGCTCGTCAGCGAGGGGATCGGGATCAGCGAGGACGCGGTCGACCCCGATATCGGGCGCGTCTGGGAGCTAGCGGGCGTCATGTTCGGCGCGACCGTTCTGAGCATCGTCGTGACGGTTTTCGGCGGCTATAAGGAAGCGAAGATCGCGGCGAGTTTCGCCCGTGACCTGCGGAAAGCCGTCTACGAGAAGATCGACTCCTTTTCGATGCGGGAGATCGACCACTTTACGACCTCCTCGCTGATCACCCGATCGACCAATGACATCCAGCAGCTCCAGAACTACCTGAACCTGTTGTTGCGGATGATCATTTTGCAGCCGGTTCTAGCCGTCGGCGCGATCGGCTTTTCGATCGCCCAGCAACCGACGCTCTCGATGCTTTTGATCGTCTCGGTACTCGTGCTCGTGATCATGCTCGCCGTCATCTTCGCGGTGACGCTCCCCCGCTTTCAGCTCATCCAGAAGCTCGTCGACAGGCTCAACCTCGTTACGCGCGAGAACCTGACGGGGCTAAGGGTCGTCCGGGCCTTCAATACGGAAAAGGAACAGGCCGCCCGGATCGACGATGCGAGCTACCGGGCGATGAGGCTCAACGTCTTCGTCAACCGGGTTACCGGCGTCATGTGGCCCGTCATGAGCCTGATCATGGGCGGGACGAGCCTGGCGATCGTCTATTTCGGTTCGCGCTATTTCGTCGGCGTCGATGGCTTTGAGCCGGGATCGATGATGGCGCTCATGCAGTACGCGATGCGGGCGATCATGGCCTTCATGTTCCTGACGATCATCTTCGTTCTCATCCCGAGGGCGACGATCTCGGCCCGCCGGATCGCCGAGGTCCTAGCGATGGATATCGCGATCCACGACCCGGATGAACCGGTCGAATTACCGGAGAAGATGACGGGCGAAGTCGTCTTTGAAAACGTCTGTTTCCGCTATCCCGGCGCGAGCGTTCCCGTGCTCGACGGCATCGACTTCACCGCGAAAGCGGGGGAAGTCACGGCGATCATCGGTTCGACCGGATCGGGGAAATCGACGCTCATCAACCTGTTACCGCGGTTCTATGAACGAACGGGCGGTTCGATCACGATCGACGGCATCGACATCAAGGACATGCGCCAGGAGGACCTCTATTCCCTGATCGGCTATGTCCCGCAAAAGGGCGTGCTTTTCAGCGGAACGATCCGCAGCAACATCCTGCTCGGTGAGCGTCAGGACGAGGAAGCGATGAGGAAAGCGACGCGGATCGCCCAGGCCGAGGAGTTCGTTCACGGCTATGAGAACCGCTATGACCACGAGATCGCCCAGGGCGGGACGAACGTCTCCGGAGGCCAGAAACAGCGCCTTTCGATCGCCCGGGCCATCGCCAAGAACCCTTTGATCTATGTCTTCGACGACTCCTTTTCGGCGCTCGACTTTTCGACCGACCGCAAGCTCCGTCGTCTATTGAAAGAGGAAGTCCACGCGACCAAGCTCATCGTCGCGCAGCGCATCATGACGATCAGGGATGCCGAGCAGATCATCGTCCTCGACCAGGGGCGCATCGTCGGCAAGGGCCGGCACGATGAGCTCATGAAAACCTGTGAGGTCTACCGGGAGATCGCCTATTCACAGCTCGATGAGGAGGAACTGGCATGAAAAAGGGCGAAAACAAGGCCGTCCGTCGGCCTCCTCAGGGCGGTTCACGCGGCATGCATTACATCGAGAAACCCCAGGACTTCACGGGGACGATGAAGCGCCTTTTGAGCTATCTCAAGCCCTATCGGTTACAGATCATCGTTTCCGCTCTTTTCGCGACGATCGCCGCCCTTTTAACCGTGCTCGGACCGTGGTTGCTCGGGTTGATCACGTCCGAGGTCGCCGAGGCTTACCAACGGGACCCGGGTGGGTTTACCATCGGTCGGATCGATATCGCCTTCGGGATCCAGCTAACCCTAGGCGAGCTCGCGCTCACGATCGCCGGGATCTACATCCTCTCGGCCGTGCTCAGCTATTTCCAGACCTATCTGATCGTCGGGATGACCCAGAATCTGACCTACTCGATGCGTCGGGATCTGTCCGCCAAGATCAACCGGTTACCGCTCAAGTTCTTCGATGACCAGTCGTTCGGTGATATCCTCGGACGCGTCACCAATGACGTCGAGATGATCAATACGACGCTCACGCAGAGCGTCTCGCAGGTCTTTCGCTCGATCGCACTGCTCATCGGCATCTTCGTGATCATGTTCGTCCTGAGCGTACCCCTCGCCCTGATCGTCGTCGGCACGACGGCTCTGAGCCTTTTCGTCGCCAGCCGGTTCGTGCGGATCAGCCAGAAGTTCTTCCGCCTCCAAGCCAATTCCTACGGCGAGCTAACCGGACACATCGAGGAGACCTACAGCGGGCATAGCGTCATCAAGGTCTTCAACCACCAGAAGGTTGCCTACGGCAGCTTCGCTCGGATCAACGAGGACCTCTACGACAGTTCGCTCAAATCCCAGTTCATCTCCGGGATCATGTTTCCGACGCAGTTCTTTATCGGCAATATCGCCTATATCCTCGTCGCCGCGGTGGGGGCGTTGCTCGTCCTTTCTACCAATCCCCTGCTGACGATCCGGGTCGGTATCATCCAGAGCTTCATCCAGTACACGCGACAGATCAACCAGCCGATCCAGTCGATCGGGAACATCGCCAACGTCCTGCAGTCGACCGCTGCCGCCTCGGAGAGGATCTTCAACCTGCTCAATGAGAAGGAGGAGAGCCCGGAACGAGCGAACCTAAGAAAGCTCGATCGGGTCAAAGGACACGTCAGGTTCAAGGACGTTTATTTCGGCTATTCGCCCGAGGTCGACGTCATCAAGGGCTTCAGCGCTGAGATCGAACCGGGCCAAAAGGTCGCGATCGTCGGTCCGACCGGTGCCGGTAAGACGACGATCGTCAACCTGTTGATGCGGTTCTATGAGATCAGGCGCGGATCGATCGAGATCGACGGCGTCGATATCCGGGATATGTCCCGCCGCGACGTAAGAAGCCTGTTCGGCATGGTCCTACAGGATACCTGGCTCTTTGAAGGGACGATCCGCGAGAACATCGCCTACGGTACGGAAGGCGCCACGCAAACGGAAGTCGAGAAAGCCGCTGATTCGGCTCAGACCAAGCACTTCATCGAAGCGCTCTCGCATAGCTATGACTTCGAGCTCCTAGAGGGCGGATCGAACATCAGTCAGGGACAGCGACAGCTACTTACGATCAGCCGCGCGATGCTCGCCGATCGGCCGATGCTGATCCTCGACGAAGCGACATCGAGCGTCGATACCCGCACCGAGGTGCTGATCCAAAGGGCGATGGAACGGCTCATGGAAGGACGGACGAGCTTCGTGATCGCCCACAGGCTCTCGACGATCAAGGACGCCGACGTGATCTTCGTGATGGATGACGGTAACATCGTCGAACAGGGGACACATGCCGAACTTTTGGAGAAAAACGGCTTCTACGCGAAGCTCTACTACAGCCAGTTCGAGACGAACTGACGCTTTACATTCGGCGGCATTTGTTTTATAATGGACGTCGCCGGGTATTCCCGTTTCAATAGCTCAGCGGATAGAGCGACGGCCTCCTAAGCCGTAGGTCGGGGGTTCGAGTCCCCCTTGAAACGCCATATGGGAAGCATGGGTCTGATACGATTCGTATCAGGCCTTTTCTTGTTGTACAAGGGCGTTTGATTGATCCGGAAAGCTGTTGTTATCGTAAATGTCGCTTAGCTTTGGGAAATGGTTCTATATGCGAATAGGTCCTCGGTAGCGCCAAAAGGTTCGCGTAGATAGAGTATCGCGGGTCCGATCCGGTCACATTTCGTAGTGCACGACAAAAGGTGGATCCACACGATTTCAGTAGATCCGAACGGATCCTATTATAAATGGTTGAATCGGAGTGCCCGATCGTGCGCACATACGATTCCTATCGTAAGGGGTGCTCATTTTTGATATGATGAGCATAACGAACGGATGATCGTTTTATGACAGCCGAAATAATCGAATAGAGCGAACGCGTTGAAGACCTGCTGCGCTTTAGCGGGGCATACTCGAAAGAGTTGACTCGCGAAAACGTTTTATGGTCCTAAAAGAACAGTACAAGGGATAGTATGCTCACGACCATGCCGATGGCGTATGCGATCCGGTTCCATCGCCAGACTTTTGCCCCATCAAGTCCATCGAAAGGAAAGACCGGGATCATCTGATAGATGATGACGAGCATGAGCACCGTGTTCAAGCCGTTCGAAAAGAGATCGGGAACAACGAGCGAAGCGAAGATGAATGCGGCATCCAACGACAGCCATGTCGCTAGTGCTTGTAGCCCTTCGTTTTTTTTGAAATACTTACTGTTCCAGGCATCCTCTTTCGGAACGAAAAAGCCAAAGGCGGGAAACCATGAGGATGTGAACAGGGCGATCAAAAAACTAAGGATGAAACCCCCTTGTGAAGGCATAAAACGAACGGGTCCGTATCGTCTGGCAATCGGGTAGGCGATCAGCAGTCTGAGCGTGGTTATACCTACGACGGTGATGAGCGCTACGAAGAGAAAATCCAGGGAACGCAGACCGTATAAGGCGAGCGTGGCACCAAGGAAAACCGCGGCGACAAGTGCTCTCGCGATCGGGTATTTCGGATAGATCGGTTCGTGATCGCGGGCAGGGTCCTTTACCCAGATCGAGTATCCGGTCGACATGGCATAGCCGAGACGCATCGGAAGTCCCTTGAGCGAGTATCCGAAGATCGTTTGATAGAGGGGAAGAATCCTATATCCGCGTTTCAAGAACATGTTCCAGGAAGCCGTATTGTCATCCCTTACCGAAGCGAACTGCTTGGTAAGGCCTTCCCTGTCAAGGGCATCGAACCCCGCTTCGATCAGTCCTGATGCCAGTTTATGACCCCGAGCGGATCGAGCGACAAAAATCCATGATAAAAAGCCTTCCGTCGCAGTCTTTTTATCGATCAGGACTGCTCCGACGATGCGCTTACCATCGGTTGCATAGAACCCCCACATGTTCTTCTTAGGCATCAGGTAAGAGACTCCGGCTCCGAATACGTTTTTCGCTACGCTTATGACCTCATCGATTTCGTTTTCGGTAATCATCGATATCCTGTATTCATTCATGTTTCTTCACGCTCTTTCTTCGATTTCTGAAACGGATCATCGACCGTGTCGTCGAATACGGCGGCGATGTGTGCCAGCGATTAAGAAGGTTTATGGCATCGCAAGGGTAATCCGGAGCAGGAGAGGGTATTTTTGGGGTGTGACCGTCAAGGAGGCATCGTTTCGATGGAATGGACATCAAGGATAGCGTTAGGGTACAAGGAGATCCTAAGGGTGATCGTGTCCTGCTCGATAGGAACGGTACCCTCATCCTTGATTCCGGGGACAGTCGTATCGCTCCATTCGACGATGAGGATGCCCCGATCACGATCGATCCGTTTGAGCGGGACTAAGCATTCATGGCGTCGTTTCATGACGGTGAAAGGGGTGGTTTCGGTTAATCCGTCATTCAGAGCATACTGATCCATGGTTCTGGTGGGGTGTGGCGTTCGTTACAGGAGAGAGCGATGACTGCTACGGCCGATCCGTAGTGGGTATTAGATAGGGAAATAGTGGAACGATTCCCTTGCAAAACACGGTCGATACCGGATGGTCGCGTTCAATCGGATATCGGGAAGAATCAGGACGAGACCCCGACCGGGAGCGAAGGGCTTCCTTATATAGGGGGTGTTCGTGCTTTACTTTCTTAGGCTCTTCGGTTATAATAAGCAGTGCTAAGCG
>JBKHFR010000008.1:0-27121 GCA_046540115.1 Acholeplasmataceae bacterium
ATCTATTTCCGAGTCGGAAAGATCAGCGATTACGGGACGCTCAGCCAACAGGATATCGAAGCACTGAATGAAGGGGTCCGCATCGCTCTCGACGACGAGAAGGAAGACCCCCGTGATTTCAGCATCTGGAAAAAGACGACGGAAGGGCTTAACTATGACAGTCCGTGGGGAGCGGGACGCCCC
This sequence comes from Acholeplasmataceae bacterium, assembly GCA_046540115.1. Lineage (GTDB taxonomy): Bacteria > Bacillota_I > Bacilli_A > Acholeplasmatales > Acholeplasmataceae > RECG01. The sequence continues at coordinate 184 of JBKHFR010000008.1, forward strand.
GGCTGGCACACGGAGTGTGCCGTCATGAACCACGAGCTCTTTGACGGGGAGATCGACATACACGGTGGCGGTTCTGACCTCAAATTTCCCCACCATGAGAACGAAATCGCCCAGACCGTCGCCCATGACGGGCACCATCTCGCCCGGTTCTGGATGCACGTCGGTAGGCTGTCGATCGAATCGGTCAAGATGAGCAAGTCACTGGGTAACATCACGCTCGTCAAGGACCTGATCCGGGCATATGATCCGCTCGTTTTCCGGCTCTTCATGATCTCCCATCACTACCGGCAACCGATCGACTATTCGCAGGACCTGATGGATCAGTTCGTGCGCGTATATGACCGGATCGTCCGGACGCTGAAAAAAACGCTTCTCGTGCTCGAACGGGCGAACACGCCGCCCGGCATGTTTATCGACGCATACGGGAAAGCCTTCATCGGGCACATGGATGACGACCTGAATACGCCGAACGCGATCACCGTCGTCCACGAGATCGTCAAGGACATGAATAAAGAAAAGGATCTGCAGCGACAGGCCGATCTCTACCGGACCCTCAGCGGGATTCTGGATGTTCTCGGCGTCATGCCGGAGCTCGGTTTCGAAGAAAGCATCCTAAAGACGTATGAGGCCTGGGAAAACGCCCGCGCCAACAAGGACTATCGGACAGCGGATCGTCTTCGCCAGGACCTGATGGATAAGGGTTGGCTCTAGCGTGAACGGACTGACATACGCCTATATCGGGGACGCCTACTACGAACTACGCATCAGAAAGCACCTGATCGACCGAAAGATGACGCGCGTTAACGCGCTTCACAAGCGGGCGACCGACTTTACTTCGAGCGTCGCTCAGGCCAGGATCATCGAATACATGATCGAAACCGAGGTCATCGACCACGAGGAAGTCGCACGCTTTAGGAATGGACGCAACACCAGTGGTCCCGGCCGGAAGAATGTCGATGCCAGGACCTATCACATGGCGACCGGATTCGAGGCGCTCATCGGTGCGCTCTACCTGGAAAACATCGCGCGTGCGGATGAACTCGTTGATATCGCGATTCGTTTTATCGAAAGGGAAATCTAGATGGAAAAAATCATGACGAAAAAACTGGATCAGGATACGGATGCGTCGAAGGGTGCATCCGGTAAAAAAACGAATAGAAACAAAAAGGGACCGAAGACCGTCGTCAAGGAAGAACTCGTACAGATGAAGGGCGACCCGCTCGGCCTAAACGTCCCTTTGAACGAGGAAGTCAAGCCCGGTTTCGATGTCTCTGAGCGCATCCGACACAAGGACGATATCGTCGTCGAACGATACAATCCCGAGGTCGATCGCGGTCTTTCGACCGAGGACGTCGAGAGCAGGCAGATGGCTGGGCTCGCCAACATCACCGATACCGGGAGCACGAAGAGCATCTCATCGATCATCATGTCGAATATCATGACGTTCTTCAATTTCCTGAATTTCGGTATCGCCGCCTGGCTGATCGCCGTCGGGTCGAGCATCGGGCACCTCCTGTTCATGGGCGTGATCACGGCTAACATTACGATCGGGATCATCCAGGAGATCCGTGCCAAGAAGACGATCGACCGGTTGTCGCTGCTATCCGCGCCGACCGCCAATGTCGTTCGAAACGGCGATGACCTCGAGATCGCCATTACGGATGTCGTGATCGACGACATCCTTTTCCTCAGTTCCGGAAAACAGATCACGGCGGATGCCGTCGTCCGCTCCGGTACGATCGAAGTCAACGAATCCCTGTTGACCGGTGAAGCCGATCCGGTCGTCAAAAAGGTAGGGGATTCGCTTTTTTCCGGCAGCTACGTGATCTCCGGATCCGCGCATGCCCAGGTCACCGCGATCGGTGAGGATATCTACATCCAAAAGCTGACGAGCCAGGCGAAGAAATACCGCAAACCGAATTCCGACCTGCTCGGTTCGCTCAAGATCATCATCCGCGTCGTCGGAGCCTTCATTCTACCGATGGCGTGGATCCTGTTCTATCTGATGTGGCAGCATTCCGACCTGACCTATGCCGAGATCGTGCGCAGTACCGCTGGCGCGATGATCGGCATGATCCCTTCCGGTCTGTTTTTGCTGACGAGCATGGCGCTCGCTGTCGGCGTCATCCGTCTCGCCCAGAACAATACGCTCGTTCAGGAACTCTACTGTATCGAGATGCTCGCGCGTGTCGATACGCTCTGCCTCGATAAAACGGGAACGATCACCGACGGGACGATGACCGTGACGAGCATCATCGAATATAAGAACGACGCGGGTCTAACCGTCAAGAACGCGATCTCGGCGATGCTCAACGCCTTGAACGACCAGAACCTGACCTCGGAAGCGCTCATGGAGCACTTCGGGACGGCCAAGCGCATCCGTCACCTCAACCAGATCGCCTTTTCGAGCGCACGGAAGTTTTCGGCAGTCCAGTTCAGTCGCTACAAGACCTTCGTACTCGGGGCTCCCGAGTACGTCCTGAAAGAAACCTATGACCGGGTCAGCGACGACGTCGACCGCGCGACGACCGAAGGGTACCGCGTACTCGCTCTCGGTCATACGAAAGAGGATATCGTCGACGGAGAGGTCAAGGGGAAAGTCCAGCCGGTCGCTCTGATCATGATCGAGGATTCGATCCGTGTCGATGCCGTGGAAACGATCGACTACTTCAAGAACCATGCGGTCGACGTCAAGGTCATATCCGGCGACAATCCCGCGACCGTATCCAAGATCTCGGAACGAGCCGGAATTCGGAATGCCGATCGATACATCAGCCTCGAAGGGATGGCGGATAAGGAAGTCATCCGAACGGCGAGGCGCTATACCGTTTTCGGAAGGGTCTCGCCCCAACAGAAAAAGCTTTTGATCGAATCGCTTAAGAACAACGGACGTACGGTCGCGATGACCGGCGACGGTGTCAACGACATTCTCGCCCTCAAGGAAGCCGATACCTCGGTCGCCATGGCCTCCGGTAGCGAAGCGGCACGAAACGTCTCCCACCTCGTCCTCCTGGACTCGAACTTCTCCTCGATGCCGAAAGTCGTCAGTGAAGGACGACGCGTCATCAACAACGTCCAGCGCGTAGCGACGCTCTTTCTGACGAAAACGATCTTCTCCTTTCTACTGGCGATCATCGCGATCCTAAGACAGGGAGTCTATCCGATCCAACCGAACCAGCTCATCCTGATCGACTACTTCATCATCGGTATCCCCTCCTTCATTCTCGCCCTCGAACCGAACAATAAGCTCGTCAGGGGACACTTCCTGTTAAACGTCATCAAGGCCGCACTGCCGGGAGCGCTCGTCGTCGTGATCAACAGCCTCCTCGTCTTCGCGTTCGCTCCCGTTCTCGATATGGGGCAGATCGAGATCTCGACGATCATCGTGATCGCCGCTACCGTGACGTCGCTCGCCGTACTCTATCGGATCTCGATCCCCTTCAATACGATGCGGCGCATCCTCTTCGTCCTGATGGTGACTCTCGTCATCTCGGCGATCGTCTTCATTCCCCAGTTCTTCAACTTCGCGCCGCTCTACCGACAGGACTTCTATCCTGTCGAACCACTGACCGTTCCGCAGATCCTCCTGTTGGTCGTCATCGTGCAGGCGATCTTCCCGCTCATCTATTTCATGAGCAACATCTATCGCTGGACGAGGAAGGCGATCAAACACATCGTGAATAAGGTCGCTGATTTGCAGTGATCACGGAAGGAAAGGGCGCGTCGCGCCCTTTCAGCGCTTTTTTTTCCAATCCGATTGGATTTCGGTTCTGCACTTATCGTATCCTATTGCGTGGAGGGATAGATCATGATCATTTACGGTAAAAACGTCATTCGGGAAGCGATCTATGCGAAACGCAGTATCGCTCGTCTCTATCTGGACCACGCCTTTTCCGATCGGCAGATGCTCCTGTTTTTAAAGAAGAACGGGATCGCCCATGAGAGCGTCACCAAGGGTTACCTGAACGAGCTGACCGATCGCGCCACTCACCAGGGGATCGTCGCTGAGGTCGAGCCCTACGCTTACGTCGAGCTCGATCAGGTTCTCACGAAGGAGGACGGACAGCGCTTCATCATCCTCGACGGCGTCGAGGATCCCCATAATCTCGGGGCGATCATGCGTACGGCTGAGGCGACGAAACTCGACGCGATCATCGTCGGAAAGAGGCGCAGTGCTCCGCTGTCCGCGACGGTCGCGAAGGTTTCATCGGGGGCGATCGAACACGTTCCCGTAGCGCTCGTCACCAACATCAATCGGGCGATCGAAAGGCTCAAGGACGCAGGCGTCCTCGTCGTCGGTACCGATGACCGGGCGACGGTCGACTACCGGAGGATCGACCGGACGCGCTCGCTCGCCATCGTCCTCGGCAATGAGGGTGAAGGCATCCGCCCCTTGGTCAAACGGAACTGCGACCTGCTCGTCCGGATCCCCATGCGCGGCAAGATCAACTCCCTGAACGTCAGCGTCGCCGCAGCGCTCATGATGTACGCGGTGCTAAAGGACTAGGACGAGATCGATGATCTACGTCATGAATGACTATGAACTGATCTATCTCATCCGTCAACATGACCCGATCGCTTTCCGCTATCTCATCGACAAGTACAGTCGCCTGATCTGGAAGAACGTCCATCTCCTCGAGCTCAGTAAAGGCGATAGCGAGGACTTCTACCAGGAAGGACTGATGATGCTCGTAAAAGCCGTGAATACGTTCAACGAACGGTACAATAAGACCTTCACGCGCTATTTCGAGCTGATCCTCAAACGGAAATTCTATGCCTTGAAACGTCGCCTCCCCGACTATGTCCTCTACGACAACTACTCCTTCCAGAAGGGCGTGACCTTTATCGAAGAAGAGGCGCCGGATCTAAGCTTTCGTAGCGAGATCGAACGGATCGTCTACGAGGACTACTTCATTGCCGGAGTTCCGGTTCCCGAGATCGCCCTTAGCACCGGGTTCGACCGGAAAAAGATCTATAATACGATCTTTCGCGTCCGCAACAAGCTCAAAAGTATGTTATAATGATTCTTGCTAGTTGACTAAGTCATTCATAAGTGTTACAATACACTTGCGAGTGACCACAGAGGTGGTTTTTTAATGCGTGAAAAAGTAATTCTCGTGTGCACGAAATGCCTCAGCCGGAACTACACGACGACTAAGAACAAAAAGACGCAAACGAAACGCATCGAAGTCAACAAGTACTGTCCCCGCTGCAACGAGCATACGCTGCACAAGGAAAGCAAATAGGAGGATCTCTATGGCGATCAAGGAAAAGAAAAGACCAGAAGAAGAAAAAAGTAAACTACTAGAAGTATTGACGACCGAGTATAAGTGGGAAAATCTCTTGTTAGGGATACTCGCGACCCTTTCGGGTGCGCTCTCGCTCATGATCATCAGCGGGAACACGCTCCTGCAGATCAATGAGGATTTCCCCGTACTCGGACAGGAACCGAACGGACTGATATTCGCCTGGGTACTCTTCGCGATTTCCGTTTTCGGAATCATCCTCGTCGTTTACCCGTTCTTTTTACCGGCTATTCCGGAACTCAAAAAGATCTCGTGGCCGACGCGTTCGAAGTTCATCGACGCCGCTGTTCGCGTACTGATCTTCCTGTTCATTCTTACAGGCGTCATCCTCGTCTATAACATCCTGATTATACGCCTTCTCGGTGGGATCCTATGACCAAGGGCGTGCGATGGTATATCATCCAGACCTATTCTGGCTATGAGAATGCCGTCAAACAGGATTTACAGCGCCGCGTAGAAAGCATGGGGATGAGCGAATACATCTTTCGTATCATCGTCCCCGAAGAAACGGTCATCGAAAAGAAGGCCGATGGCAAAGAAAAGGAAAAGGTCAAGCAGCTCTTTCCGGGCTACGTCTTCGTAGAGATGATCGTTACGGATGAGTCCTGGTTCGTCGTCAGGAATACCCCGCGCGTTACCGGATTCCTCGGTTCGAGCGGTGGCGGAACGAAACCCGTTCCTTTGGCACCGGATGAGATCAACCAGATCCTGCTCAAGATCGGCGTCATCAGCAAGCCGACCTATGACCATCTGCTCGACCAGCGCGTAGAAGTCCTCGCAGGCGCTTACTCCGGTTTGAAAGGCATCGTATCCGAAGTAGACAACGATCAGGAAAAGATCGTCGTCGAGATCGATTTTTTCGGTCGCGCCACGCCGACCGAAGTCGATGCTACAGAAGTTAAGATCATCGATGAATGAACGACCCGTCCGGGTTGTTTTTTTAGGGTTCATATCATTAATAAACGATAAATAATAAAGCAAATCCCATGCGTTTCGGCCGTCCTCGTGATACAATATGAACGAATCGATCAAGGAGGTTACGCGCATATGAAAATCGAATTATGGTCGGATTTCGCTTGTCCGTTCTGCTACATGGGTAAGAAACGGTTCGAACAGGCGCTCGCGGCATTCGAAAACAGGGATGAAGTCGAGGTTTCCTACAAGGCCTATCAGCTCGACCCGAACGCCCCGAAGAAGATGGAAGGCACGGCTGCCGAAGCCTTTGCTAGGGGGCACGGCATGGATGTGAAACAGGCCGAAGAGCGCTTCCGGATGTTTACCGAAAACGCTAGAACCGTCGGCTTGACCTACAACTATGACATCATCCAGATGACGAATACGTTCGACGCGCACCGGCTCGCCAAGTGGGCGGATACGAAGGGACTCGAGCCCGAGATCACCGATCGCTTCATGAAAGCCTACTTTTCCGAAGGTAAGAACCTATCCGATTTTGAGACGCTCGCCACGCTCGCATCCGAGGTCGGACTCGACCGGAATGAAGCGCTCGAAGTACTGAACAAAAATGACTATGCCGATGAGGTCAAAGCACAGATCGATGAAGGTCACCGAGTCGGCGTACAGGGCGTCCCGTTCTTCGTGATCAACCGGAAGTACGGAGTTTCCGGAGCCCAACAGAAGGAGTACTTCCTGGCCGCTCTAAAACAGGTCCATGACGAGGAAAAGGAACTGAAAGTCCTAAACGAAGAACAGGATGAGGATGCGTCGTGCGAAGGCGATGCCTGCGGCATATAGTGGATCACACCGCGTTCGCGGTGTTTTTTTATGAGTAGCCGGCATGTAAAAGCACCTGCCTGTGATATAATTGAAATAGCCGAATACCGGGAAAGATAACCGAAAGAAATGGCCAATAGAGGATGGAAATGAAAAACAACGAGATCGGTAATCGAATCCGCCAGCTCCGAATTCAAAAGGGACTGACACAACTTAAACTCGCGAATGACCTCGGTTTCAGTTCTGCAGCAACCGTCAGCGGTTGGGAGAATGGGACGAAGAACCTATCGGCAGACCAGGTCGTCGGTGTCGCTGAGTATTTCGGCGTCTCGACGGACTATCTTTTGCTCGGTGCGACCTCGCAAGAAGAGAGTAGCTACGGGTCATCAGCGAAACGGGAATCGGAAGAGATCATGGTCTATCCGAAAATAAGGAAAAGACGAAAAGCTCCGCATCTAGTGACGCTCGTAATCGCGCTGTTAGCGATGCTCCTCGTTTTTAATCATCGGCTATTTCCCGAGGAAATCAAGGTCGGAATGCTCGCCCTATGGGCCGTGATCTTCTTTATCTTCGCCGTCGATATCTTCGCGCACCCTCTACGCGTAAATCGAGTGATCAATATCGATCTCGCCAAGGAAGTCTTCTACCAGCACGCCCTAGGGAAAAAGAAGATGCATCGCGCCATGGCCGAGCGGCGGCTCGTTTTAGGTCTGATGCTCGTTCTATCCCTGGTGAATCTCTATGCGTTGCTCGCGGGTGCTATGAAGGATTTCGATAGCATCATCCAGAATTTCCTCATCATCGCATGGTCTCTCGCCATCTTCCTTACGGGCTCTGTCATCTACCGGGTAGAAGCGAATCGCTTGACGCGAGTTCGCATCAAGCACTTTGAACTCAAGGATATCCATATGCGTGATACGCTCAACCTCCTGGTCCTGATCCATGGCGCGACGTTCGTTATCTTCCAGTACTATGCGATGCTGGTTGCCGATAAACCGGAACTGCTTCATACGCGCATGAGTGGGGTTCTATTCCTACTCTGTTTCATGCTGTCACTGAACTTCCGATACGAGCATCACGCATTCGTATCCGGGTATCGTCTTAATCTGGATCACGAGTGATCGGGTATTGAATGAAGATGTTCGAGCCAGCCACTCCGGTGGCTTTTTTTATGTGATCGATGACACGAATGATGTAATGCTTACATAGATGATGCAAATGTTTCGAATTTACGTTAAATCCATGTTAAAAAGGATGTAACGAATGATGAGACTTTCTCGGATGTTCGTTATCTTTTTTAATAGAAAGGGCTGTACATATGTTAGAAAAAAGGGGATTTACACTCGTAGAATTGATCGTTGTCATCGCTGTGATCGCGGTTCTATCCGCGGTTAGCATTGTCGGTTTTTCTAGTTTTTTGGAACAGGCGCGCTTCAGCAACGATAATCAGCTCGCCGTTCAGATGACGGAACTCATTGAACTCTATGACATTGAAAACCCGGACCAAGCCGACGAGCCGATTGACGCCGACGGCATCAGGGCGATCGTCAATGCCGCTGACGATAATGATTTTGATTTCGTTCCGGAATCGACGAATGCAGGGTTTTTCTTCATGGAAGAAGAGCGCCGGATCATTATCGCCGAGTATGAGGACATCAGTGATCCTGAATTCGAAATCGCAGGACGAAACGTAGCGCTGTTGAGCGACCCGGTAGAACTCGATAGCGAGGACCAAGCGTTAGGGGACACGCCGGAAGAACTATTCGGGCCAGGAAAACACCTGTTGACGACAAGAGGTAATGTCGTCGCCGATGTCGTTCGAAGGTTGCGCGAACTCGCGAGTCTTCCCGAAGATCAGGTCAGCGCGGCTTATGACGACATAAAAGAAACGATCGAAAACGATAGTCTCTTCGATCGCATTTTCGCAAACGGCGTACCGAAAGAACGACTGAATACACTCGCAGATCGTTACACACCGGAAGAAACCGTATTTGTCGACAACTATGGCTGGCGCTATCAGGAACGACAGCTACACTATGGCTGGACAGCAAAACGCATGCTGTTCGCACCGGATATCGTCAACATCCCGAAATACGATGGGCCACGAACAACGGTTCGTGAAGAGATCAACCTACCGAGTACGGTACGTACGATCGAAGCGGATGCGTTTACGAATTTCGTGACGCGCTCTTTGAGCTTTAATGTTCTGGGTAGAGAAACGATCTATGCAGAGGAAGGCGCATTCCGCGAAGACATGGACCGCGCGGATGCGTTCAGTAATCAGGGCCGAAATATCGTCTTTGATCATGAGTTCCCGGAGGAATCTCTAAGCATTACGATTGAGAGGGATGGAGTCGATGAAACGTTAAATTATCCCGAATCAGCGGATGATTTAAATCTGGATAATGTTGATAGCATTAAGGTCGATATCACGAGTTTACCGCGTGCGATGATCGAGGAACTGGTCGTTCGCGTCGCGGATAGCTCCATCGAAGTAAGGATCTATGGCCAAGACGGACTGTTAGGTGTTACGCGCGTACCGGTTACTTATGATGAGCCATCGTCATAAATGGGACTGATCTGGCGCACGCTCGGTTCATGAATGGTTCGATGGGAAGAATCGTTTGTGGTGTTAATCGAACAAAAAAAATGAAAAGAGGTATGGGTATGAGAAAATTAATGATTTCACTCGTTTTATTGGCGGCCATCGTTATGGTTAGTTCGTGTGTAGAGATTACGGAAGTTGAGTCGATCGAGCTCGATTGGGTTCCACAGGAATGGTATGATATCAGCGGATCTAACATTAATCTAGAAGATAAGGAATTAACGGTCAACTATGATGACGGGGAAAGTGATACGATTACACTGGATACCACAGGAGTTAGTCTGAGTGGTTCGGGTGTCGATGGGACATCGATGAGACTCGATCGCGTCGGTAAGTTCGATGTTACGGTCGCTTTTGAAGGGGCCTCACTGACGTTCGAGTATTACGTCGATGATGAGGATTTTGTTCAGGCGATTAACTCGATTGAAAAGATAGGGAATTTCAAAGGTGAAGAAGATGATACAGACACATTTGTTGGCTATCTATCATCCCTCAATCTGAGTACGTATGGGTTAGAAATCTGGTACGATGAAGTCTATGAGGGTGTAGATGGAGTTGATAATTCGGATGTACGAGGCGTGGAAAAAGATGTTATTGCGACTAGAGAAAATGGTTATGGTGGAGAATTCGACAATGCCTATCAAGTCCAACAAGTCATTCTAGCAGCCGTCTCACATCGGATGGCTACAAGAGACGGTCGCCTCTATGTCGAAGAAGACATCATTCAAGTGATTCAAGAAATCGAAGAGGAAGAAATCGAAGAGGAAGAATTTGAGCCTATAGACTGGGATCTTCTAGTGTTCAATCTCATCTCGGTCTATGAAGGCAATGTTATGACGCATGTCGCGAACACAGACAAAGCTGGTAACAATCTCACATCGGAATTTCTTGTGGGGTATTATCGAAGTTTGTTTGAAGGCCCAATTTATGGCAGTGACACAATTGAGATAGAAGTGGATGAAAACACCTATATTGCTACAAATTTTCCGGGCATATTTGAGATTGGTTCGGATTTAGAATTTGCCGAGTTCATGCATGAGTATTTCTATGAAGACAATAAAGGCGGGTATGATCCAGATGAAAGCCCTGCACTAAGAATCCCCGGTTATAGTGAAATAGCAGAAGCAATCAATCACTATCTCATTACACTTAAAGACGATGACAATAATAACTATTTCGTTGAACTCGATAAAAATGAATAGGAATTGATTACAAAACGATCATGTCTTGAAGCGACACAGAGCACGCATCGCACGATGCGTGCTCTTTATTGCTGAAATCCTGAGTGAAACCATGATTATCAACAATATAAACCGAGCTTTCGGCACGATAACCAGGGTCTCCTTCCCAAAGCATACGAAAGCATTGACAAAGGACATCCCAAGTGATAGAATGGTTTTGCGTGTAAAACACACCATAGTGGGAGAAGCGATTCATACCACATACTTATGTAAAGAAGGAGGTCGTGTTACATGGCGAAGAAAGTCGTTCGTGTCGTTAAACTGCAGATTCCGGGCGGAAAAGCGAACCCAGCGCCACCGGTTGGTCCAGCACTCGGTCAAGCGCAGGTCAATATTCCCCAGTTCTGTTCGCAGTTCAACGAGGAAACGAAGGATCAAGTGGGCTATGTCGTTCCCGTAACGATCTACGTTTACGATGATCGTACGTTCTCATTTGAGACTAAAACCCCACCGGCGAGTGATCTACTCAAGAAGTTCGCGAAAGTCAATGCCGGTGCCGGTAATTCCAAGCTCGAAAAAGTTGGTTCCATTACGCGTGATCAACTCAAAGAGATCGCTGAGATCAAGATGCCTGACCTGAATGCCTACAACGTCGAAGCAGCGATGAAGATCGTCGAAGGCACAGCGAGGAACATGGGTATCGAGATCAAGAACTGATTTAGATCGTAACTACTATCTAAATTGTGGGAGGATATCCCGCTAGACCACATTTTAGGAGGAAACGCATGAAAAGAGGAAAGAAGTACCAGGATGTTGCGAAGCTGGTCGACCGCACCAAGAAGTATAGCGTCGAAGAAGCCGTTGAGCTCGTCAAGAAGACGTCGTTCGTTAAGTTCGATGCTACCGTGGAAGCAGCATTCCGCTTGAACCTAGACCCGAGACAAGCCGAACAGAACCTACGCGGGGCGCTCGTTCTACCGCACGGTACCGGCAAGGTCTCACGCGTGGCAGTCGTCGCTCAAGGCGAAAAGGCTAAGGAAGCCGAAGAGGCCGGAGCGGATCACGTCGGCGACGATGAACTGATCCAAAAGATTTCCGGAGGATGGCTCGAATTCGACGTCCTCGTCGCGACCCCGGACATGATGGGTAAACTCGGTAGACTCGGGCGTATGCTCGGTCCTAAGGGATTGATGCCGAACCCGAAAACCGGAACCGTCACGATGGACATCAGGAAGGCCGTTACCGAGATCAAGAACGGTAAGATCGAATACCGGGTCGACCGAGTCGGTAACATTCACGCTCCGATCGGCAGGATTTCGTTTAAGAACGAACAACTGATCGAGAACATGAAGGCGATCTATCAGTTGCTCATGCGCATCAAACCATCGACGATCAAGGGAACCTACATGAAGAACATCACGATGACTTCGAGCATGGCTCCCGGTATCCGTCTCGATGGCGAGTCGCTCAGGGCGGCAGCGAAATAATATTTTCATCGATAGCCAAAGACAGTAGGTGCGAAAGCTTAAACATCCTACCGAGGTGTAACGTAAACGCTCGTTCTCTCTTTTGTCTTTGGCAGAAGAGAGATTTCATTTGCAAAGGAGGCATTCCATGCTAAAACCAGTAATCGAACGCAAGGCGGAACTCGTAGAAGAGCTCAGTGAAAAGCTCAAGAACGCCGCTACAGTCGTTGCCTTCAACTATCCTGGCTTGACCGTCGACCGATTCACCGAGCTCAGGAACCAGTTAAGGGAAGCGGATTGTGAGGTCAAGGTCTACAAGAACAACATTTCACGACGGGCGAGTATCGCTGCTGGATTCGATGATCTAGCCGGCGCCTTCGTCGGACCGAAGGCGATCGCGATGAGCTCCGTCGATGTCGTCGCTCCCGCTAAGATCGTCTATGAATTCGCGAAGACGAACACGAGCATCACGATCGAAGCCGGCGTTATCGAGGGTAGAGTCGCGAGCGTCGAAGAGATCAACGCACTCGCTCAATTGCCATCACGCGAAGGCATGTTGACGCAGCTCGCAGTTGGATTGTTGAACCCCGTACGCGAACTCGCGATCGGGCTCGACATGATCGAAAAATAACCATAGGAGGAAATGAACATGGCAAAACTGACCAAAGAAGCATTCGTGGAAGCGCTCAAGGATATGACGCTCTTAGAAATCAAGGAACTCGTTGACGGACTTAAGGAAGAATTCGGGATCGACCCGAGCGCGGTAGCCGCAGCTCCTGCAGCCGCAGCAGCTGAAGAAGAGGAACAAACGGAATTCGACGTTATCCTCAAGACATTCGGTTCGAATAAGATCGCCGTCATCAAGATCGTCCGCGAAGTGACCGGACTCGGACTCGCTGACGCCAAGAAGCTGACGGAAACGCCGGACGCCGTTATCAAGGAACAGATCAAAAAGGAAGACGCCGAAGCTCTGAAAGAACGCCTCTCTGAAGCTGGTGCGACTGTTGAACTTAAGTAACGACTGATCGCTTTTGGAGGAACCTGGGACAGGATCTCGGGTTTTTTCGCCGTATGAAGGGGGAAATATGGGCCACTATTTCAGAAACGATCCCGAGCTCGCCTCCGATCGCCGCGTGCACGACTTCCGCGTCGGGGATACGGTGCTGCGCTTTCTGACCGATCACGGCGTTTTCAGTAAGACGACGCTCGATCCGGGGAGCCGCTTTTTGCTCGAACGGATCACGATCGCAGATGGCGTCGATACGGTCATCGACATGGGATGCGGGTACGGACCGATCGGTCTTTTTGTTGCCTACTGGAACCCGGAGGTAGACGTCCATCTCTACGATATCAATGAGCGAGCGCTCGCGCTCGCCAAGGCCAATATCGATCTGAACGCGATCAAGAACGCATCGGTTCACGCTAGCGACCTATTCCGTGACGTCGCGGTGCGCGCACAGGTGATCCTGACGAATCCGCCGATCCGGGCGGGAAAAAGAGTCCTTTTCGAACTCTACCAGAGCGCGCACGACAACCTGCTTTACGGCGGGACGTTCTATTGCGTCATCCGTAAGCAACAGGGGGCTCCCTCGAGCCTAGAAGAGATACGAAGGCGTTTCGGAAACGGCGAGGTCATCGGCAGGCATAAGGGCTACTGGCTCATTTCAGCAAGGAAAAGCACATAAGCATTGACTATGTATATGAAGTGTGTTAATATAGTAAAATGCATGACGATTGTTCTATTTTAGTTTATGAGGCATTTTTTAAGTGAGTGATCATTTGAATGGAGAGTGGATTATGGGATATCGTATGGTCAACTATGGCAAGAAAGCGGAGCGCCGGAACTATTCGAAGATGCGCTATGACGTGGACCTGCCTGATCTAATCGAGATTCAAACCAAGTCGTTCCAGTGGTTCATCGATGAGGGGATCAAGGAACTATTGGACGACATATCGCCGATCGAAGGACATAACGGCGACCTGAAACTGTATTTTGAAGAACACTTTCTCGCGGAACCCAAGTACGACGTGCACGAATCGAAAAAGCGGGACGTCAACTATGCGAAACAGCTGTCAGCTCGAGTAAAACTCGAGAACGCCGTAACCGGCGAAGTCCGTGAGAGCGTCGTCCTCATGTGTGACATTCCCTATATGACCCCTACCGGAACCTTCGTAATCAACGGCGCCGAACGCGTCGTCGTCTCCCAGATCATCCGGTCTGCAGGGGCTTATTTTACGAGTGAAATCGACAAGAAGCTCAACCAGGTCCGCTATATGGCTCAGGTCATTCCGACGCGTGGCGCCTGGATCGAGTATGAGCTCGGTTCGAAGGACATCATGTACGCTAAGCTCGACCGGTCGAAGAAGATCCCGATGACGACGATGATGCGCGCGCTCGGCCTCTCCAAGAAAAAGGATATCATCGACGTATTCGGGAAGTCGAACCACCTCGATGCCACGTTCGAAAAGGATGACACGAAGAACAGCGATGAAGCGGTCACCGAACTCTATTCGAAACTGCGACAGGGCGAAAAGGTCCCTGCCGACGCAGCCCGGGAATTCATCCGTATGCGTCTTTTTGAGCGTCGTCGTTACGACCTAGCCGCTGTCGGACGCTACAAGTTCAACAAGAAGCTCGACCTCTTGAACCGGATCGAAGGACAGTATACGGTCTATGACATCGTCGATCCGAATACGGGCGAAGTCCTGATCGAAACGGGAACCGAACTGACGAAAAAGGAACTCGCTATCCTGAGAGAAAACCGGCACGTCCTCCGCAAGGAGATCATCGATAAGGAAGCATCGCTTCAGAACGAAACGCCAGAAGAAATCCTCGCTACGAGACTTCCCGACGGTGGTGATGCGCTCTATACCAAGGAGAACATCATCAATCTTCGCACCGGTGAGGTGATCGTCACCAGGAATTCGGAAGTCAACGAAGAGATGCTCAGCATTCTTCGCAAGAACAGACAGGCGCTCGATGAAAAGGTCATCAAGTATTTCCTCGGGCGTGACGTATACGAAAAGGAACGCGAACGCGAGGGCGTTATCGTCGAGATGATCGATGTCAGCGTCAAGGCCAAGGATTCCGACCGGATCAACGTCGTTCGCGTCATCGGTAACGACCAGCGCGAAAAGCGCGAGCACATCACGCTTTCCGATATCGTCGCGAGCATGAGCTACTATCTGAATCTCTATATGGACCTCGGTCGGACCGACGACATCGACCACCTGGGTAATAGGAGGTTGCGTCTGATCGGCGAACTCCTGAAGAACCAGTTCCGGATCGGGCTTGCCCGGGCGGAAAAGAACATCAAGGACAAGATGTCCACGACCGTTTTCTCGGAAGCCACGCCGTCCCAGATCATCAACATGACTCCGCTCGCCGGAGCGATCAAGACGTTCTTCGGTAGTTCGCAGCTCTCCCAGTTCATGGACCAGATCAATCCGCTGGCCGAACTGACCCAAAAGCGCCGTGTTTCCGCGCTCGGTACCGGCGGGCTCGCCCGCGACCGCGCCGGCGTCGAAGTCCGTGACGTACACAACTCGCACTACGGTAGAATCTGTCCGATCGAGACGCCGGAAGGACCTTCCATCGGCCTGATCAGTTCGCTCGCCACCTACGGCAAGGTCGATCAGTACGGCTTCATCATGACGCCCTTCCTCGTCATCGAACGCAAGGAAGACGGTACGCCGTTCGTTACCGATCGGTTCGAGTATCTGACCGCGGATGACGAATACGATGAGGTCATCGCCTCGGCTGCTTCGCCCCTCAACGAGGACGGAACGTTCGTCGAAGAGCGCGTCATCGGCCGCCATCGCGGTGAAACGACCATGTTCGATAGCGACCGGGCGACCTACATGGACGTCTCCCCGAAACAGATCGTTTCCGTGGCGACCTCGACGATCCCGTTCCTAGAACACGACGATGCCTCGCGTGCTCTGATGGGCGCGAATATGCAGCGCCAGGCGGTACCGCTACTACAGCCCGAATCACCGATCGTCGGTACCGGTATCGAATACCGAGCCGCCAAGGACTCCGGTAGCGTCATCGTCTCCGAGGTCTCGGGCTTCGTCACCTATTCCGACAGTAAAAGGATCGTCATCACGCCGAAACCCGAACACAAGGTCGTCGTCGGTGACACCGTCCTCTACGACCCGAAAGAGGGCTATAGCTATAAGAACGCCAAGATGCTCTATGACTACGGCATGGGCAATAGCGTGACCTATGATCTGATCCGCTTTTTCCGCAGCAATCAGGATACGTGTATCCTGCAGCACCCGATCGTTTACACGGGTGAACAGGTCGAGGCCGGCGATATCATCGCCGATGGCCCGTCGACTTCCAAGGGCGAACTCGCCCTCGGCCGTAACGTAACGGTCGCCTTCATGACGTGGGAAGGCTATAACTACGAGGATGCCATCATCATGAGCGAAGACCTCGTCAAGGAGGATATCTATACGTCGGTCCATATCGATGAGTATGAGATCGAAACGCGCGAACTCAAGACGGGATCCGGACGCGAAGAATTTACGCGTGAAGTTCCGAATGCCAGTATGGAAGCACTCAAAAATCTCGATGATCGCGGCATCATCATCCCCGGATCCGAGGTTAAGGAAGGCGACATTCTCGTCGGGAAGATCACGCCTAAGGGCGCATTCGAACCCTCGCCCTCGGAAAAACTGATCCATGCCGTCATCGGCGAGAAGTCGCGTGAATACCGTGATTCATCGAAACGCGTTCCCCACGGTGGTGGCGGGATCGTACAGAGCGTACAGATCCTGACCAAAGAGGACGGCGTTCTCCCGTCGGGCGTCAACGAATCGGTTCGCGTCTACGTCGCGAAGAAACGTAAGATCTCCGAGGGCGACAAGATGGCCGGACGCCACGGCAATAAAGGCGTCATCTCGAAGATCCTACCGCGCGAGGACATGCCCTACATGGAGGATGGGACGCCCATCGACATCATGCTCAATCCGCTCGGAGTTCCCTCCCGTATGAACATCGGCCAGATCCTCGAGATCCACCTAGGGCTCGCCGCTAAGAAGCTGAACGTCAAGATCGCGACCCCGGTCTTCGACGGGGTCAACGATGCCGACCTCAAGGAGATCATGAAGGATGCCGGGATCGATGAGGACGGTAAGACCGTGCTCTATGACGGCAGGACCGGGCAACCGTTCCAGAACCGCATTTCCGTCGGCGTCATGTACATGATCAAGCTCTCCCATATGGTCGATGATAAGCTGCACGCCCGCAGCGTTGGACCGTACACGCTCGTTACGCAACAGCCGATGGGCGGTAAAGCACAGAACGGCGGCCAACGCTTCGGGGAAATGGAAGTCTGGGCGCTCTACGCCTACGGCGCGGCGCACACGCTACAGGAGATGCTGACCGTCAAATCGGACGACATGCTCGGCCGAAACAAGGTCTATTCCGCCATTACCCACGATAAGCCGATTCCTTCGGCAAGCATACCGGAATCCTTCCGCGTACTTACGAGGGAATTGCAGGCGCTCGGTCTCTACGTCGAACTGATCGACGCTAAAACCGGCGAAAACGAAGCGGGTAAGTCGCTCGTCGACCGGATGGGTACAAGATTTAGAGGAGGGTTCCGTTAATGGCAAAAGAAAAACTGACGCTACGCGTCGAATCGCTCAAGCTCTCCGAGGAAGCCCTCAACCAGCTGAAGCTTTCCGGTATCGACCAGCTCGAGGACTTCAATACCTTCAACCTCAAGGAACTCAAGCTCTTGCTCGGGGATTCGTTCGAAGAGATCAAGACGATCCTGCGGCGCTATGCGCTCCCGCGCGATCTCGGCAATCTCAATCTCAGTGAGGAAGTCGTCGACATCCTCCGTGGAGCAGGCATCAACGACCTCAAGGAATTCCTCGCCTTTGACCACGGCAAGCTCTATCAGCTCTTCGAGGACGACGCCATCCTGCGGCAGGAGGTCAACGACCTGCTCGAACTCTACGGCGTCGATCCGCTCAAGGAGCACAAGCACATCCAGAACGAGAAGGCGTTCGTCTACGAGGAAAAGGAACAGAACGCCCTCGATATCGACCTTAAGGAACGGATCCATCGCCAGGTTCAACCGATCCGCAAGGGCTACGGAAGCCGTTCCTATAGTCACTTGAAAATACGTCTCGCATCACCGGAAGAGATCAAACAGTGGTCCTACGGTGAGGTCAAGACGCACGAAACGATCAACTACCGGACGTCGAAGCCGGAAATCGGTGGGCTCTTCTGTGAGCGCATCTTCGGCCCAGAACGCGACTATCAGTGCGCCTGCGGCAAGAAGCAGAGCGGTAACAAGGGCCAGATCTGCCAGAAGTGCGGCATCGAGATCACCGAATCCAAGGTTCGCCGTGAACGGATGGGACACATCACGCTCGAAGCACCCGTCGTGCACACGTGGTATCTAAAAAACTCCCCTTCCCGTCTAGCGATCCTGCTCGGCATCAAGGCCAAGGACCTCGAAGAGGTCGTCTATCACGCCTCCTATATCGTAACCGATCCCGGTACCGCACCACTGCGAAAGAAACAGATCCTCTCGGAACAGGACTATAGCGTTCTAAGCGAGGAGTACTACGATAAGTTCACGGCTTTAACCGGTGCGGAAGCGGTCAAACGCCTCCTACAGGAACTCGATCTCGATCGGGAAATCAGTCGACTCAGGAAAAAGCTCAAGACGAGCTCGAAACAGAAGCGCGACAAGATCATCAAGCGCCTCGAAGTGCTCGAGTCGTTCAACAATTCCGATAACAAGCCCGAATGGATGGTCATGGACGTCATCCCGGTCATTCCACCGGACCTGCGTCCGATGGTCGCTCTCGACGGTGGTCGCTTCGCGACGACCGATCTCAACGACCTCTACCGTAGGATCCTTAACCGGAATAATCGCCTCAAGAAACAGAAGGAACAGATGGCGCCGCGCCTGATCACCAAGAATGAGAAACGGATGTTGCAGGAAGCCGTTGACGCCCTTTTCGATAACGCTAAGCGCGGTAAGAAAGCCGCCGTCGAACGCAACCGTCACTTGAAATCCCTCTCCGATATGCTCCGTGGGAAACAGGGACGTTTCCGTCAGAATCTGCTCGGTAAGCGCGTCGACTACTCCGGCCGTTCCGTGATCATCGTCGGTCCCGACCTGGAGATGTATCAGTGCGGGATTCCCCGCGAAATGGCGATCACGCTCTTCAAGCCTTTCGTCCTTCGGGAACTGCAGAAGAACGCCAAGGGCGAAGTCAACGCCAGGAAGAATGCCAACAGCCAGTACGACCGCATGGACGACGAAGTATGGGCAGCCCTCGAGAAGGTCGTCAAGGAGCACCCGGTTCTGCTCAACCGAGCACCGACGCTCCACCGGCTCGGTATCCAGGCTTTCGAACCGAAACTGATCGACGGTAAAGCCATCCGCCTCCACCCCCTCGTTACCCCGGCGTTCAACGCCGATTTCGACGGTGACCAGATGGCGGTACACGTCCCGCTTTCCAACGAAGCCCAAGCGGAAGCGCGCCTGTTGATGCTCGCCTCGAACAACATCCTCAACCCGAAGGACGGCAAGCCCGTCGTCACCCCTTCGCAGGATATGGTTCTCGGGAACTACTATCTGACGATCGAAACGACGAAGGACCAGGTCTTTGAGGGCTATCGCGGTGAACAGCGTAGCCGCGAGCACGCCCATCTCCACCGCAACGAAGGCCATTTCTTCAATACGTTCGAAGAGGCGGACCTCGCCTATCAACACGAGGAGATCGGCTTGCATACGCGGATCCTCATCGATCCCAATTCGATCGATCAGTCCTTTACGGAAGAACAGAAGAACAAGTACCTCGTAACGACGCTCGGCAAGCTGATCTTCAACCGGATCCTTCCCCCCTCGTTTCCCTACCTGAACGAAGCGAGCCTGGAGAATCTCGAGAAGAAGACGCCGGACATCTACTTCATCCCCAAGGGATCGAGACCGGCGGATGCCCTCAAGGACGTCCCGGTTCCCGCGCCTTTCAAGAAGAAATTTTTATCACAGATCATCGCCCAGGTCTTCAAGCAGATGCAGATCAGCGAGACATCGAAGATGCTCGACCGCCTGAAGGACCTCGGGTTCCAGTATTCGACCGTTGCCGGTATTACCGTCTCTTTCGCGGATATCAACGTATATTCGAAGAAGAAGGAGCTCGTTGATGCCGCTAACGACGAAGTCGAACGGATCACCGACTGGTACGACGAAGGCATGGTCACCGATGCGGAGCGTAAGAAACTCGTCATCAGCCAGTGGAAAGAAACCCGCGACGCTATTCAGGAAGGACTGATGAGCGAGTTCACGAAGGATAACAACATCTACATGATGAGCGACTCCGGAGCTCGCGGTAACGTTTCGAACTTCGCTCAGCTCATCGGTATGCGCGGACTGATGAACAATCCGCGCGGCGACACGATCGAAGTCCCTGTCAAGGCATCCTTCCGCGAAGGCCTGACCGTTTCCGAGTTCTTCATATCGACCCACGGAGCCCGCAAGGGTTCGACGGATACGGCGCTTAAGACCGCCGAATCGGGCTACCTGACGAGACGTCTCGTCGACGTAAGCCAGGATGTCATCGTCGTCGATGAGGACTGTGGCACCGAGAAAGGCATTACCATGCGAGCCATCACGGAAGGTACGAAGCATACGGTACCGCTCTATGATCGGATCATCGGGCGCTATGTCAGTCAGGATGTCATCCATCCGAAAACGAAAGAGGTCATCCTCGCCCGCAACGAGCTCGTCACGGAGGATATCGGTCAAAGGATCGTTCAGGCGGGAATCGAGGCGGTTCAGATCAGGAGTAACCTCACCTGTGACGCCGAGAACGGCGTCTGTGCGAAGTGCTACGGACGCAATCTCGCTACGAATACGCGCGTCGAAGTCGGCGAAGCCGTCGGCGTCGTCGCTGCGCAGTCGATCGGCGAACCCGGTACCCAGCTCACGATGCGTACGTTCCATACCGGTGGCGTTGCCTCGGCATCCGATATCACGCAGGGTCTTCCCCGGATCCAGGAGCTCTTCGAAGCCCGCAATCCGAAAGGGAAAGCCGTTATCAGCGAGGTTGACGGTAAAGTTACCGCCATTGAACGCCAGCGCTCCGGCTTCTCCATCATCCGTGTGACCGACGCCAATAAGAAGGAATACAAGTATACCGTTGAACCGAATATCGAGCTCCTCGTCCGCAAGGGCAGCCCCGTCAAGGCGGGACAGCGCTTTACGCACGGCTCGATCAATCCCAAGGAACTGCTACGCGCCCTGAACGCCGAAGCGGCCGCGACCTACATCCTCGAAGAAGTCCAGAAGGTCTATCGCGCTCAAGGCGTCGAGATCAGCGACAAGCACATCGAGCTGATCATCCGACAGATGCTCAGAAGGATCACCGTCATCACCGAGGGTGACACCGAACTATTGCCGGGTACGGAAGTATCGCTATCCGAGTTCAAGCGCAGCAACGCCAAGGCCTTTAAGGAAAAGAAACGTCCTGCCGTTGGCAGACCGATTCTTCTCGGAATCACGCGCGCGTCGCTTCGAAGCGATTCGTTCCTATCCGCCGCTTCCTTCCAGGAAACCACGCGCATCCTGACGGATGCTGCGATCAGGGGTAAGACCGATGAGCTCCACGGCCTCAAGGAAAACGTCATCATCGGTGGACTCATTCCGGCTGGTACGGGTATTCTTCGCGAATCGTCGTTCGAATATGACCGTACGAATGCCTTCTATGAGGAAGAAGAGATCGAATACTAGTGGATTAGGGCTGATCTTTCAGCCCTTTTTCCTACCTGATCGGGATGTCATGGAAGGGGAATTGTGGTAAAATACGAGTATCATACGGATAGGAAATGAGGGGTATCATGCCCTTGAAGTCGAAGCGCATCATCCTATGGCTTCTCGTCGCCCTACTGATCACCGTAATCGCGACGATCGGATATATGCTCCTGCTCGACATCGGTCTGATCGACGCGCTCTACATGACGGTCATTACCATATCGACGGTCGGTTACCAGGAAGTCGCGGAAATGGATCCTGCGGCACGCCTCTTTACGATCGTCGTCATCGTGGTTAGTATCGGGTTGGTCGGATATATCGCGACGATGCTCGTTCGCTTTTTTAGCGAAGGCATCGTAAATGAAGCATGGAGGCGAAAGAAAATGGAACGTCAGATCCGTGACATGGACGGACACATCATCATCTGTGGAGCCGGTGAGACCGGCGTTCACGTCATCGAACAGTTCAAGCAGAGGCACAAGGAATTCGTCGTCATCGAGAACAACGAGGAAGCGCTCGGCTTTCTGCAGGAGGAAGGGATCGACCATGTCGAAGGGGACGCGACCAAAGAGGCTACGCTCCTCAAGGCGGGGATCAGGAAAGCGAAAGGGCTCATTACGACGCTTTCGACCGATGCCGATAACGTCTACGTCGTTCTAACCGCTCGCGAGCTCAACGAGAATATCCGGATCATCGCTCGCTCCCATGAGGAGCACGCCCGTAAGAAGCTCATTCGGGCGGGAGCGAACAATACCGTCAGTCCGAATGAGATCGGCGGAAAAAAGCTCGCATCACTCCTACTCAGACCGTCGCTATCCAATTTCATGGATCACGTCGCCAACGCCAAGGATCTCGCCCTCGATCTCGCCGAGATCGAGATCAAGGAGAGCTCACGCTTAGCGATGAAGATGCTCAAGGATACTCGCATCGCCGATGAGACCGATCTCGTCGTCATCGCCCTTCGCTGCAAGCAGGACGACGCCTTTCTTTTCAATCCTCGCGGCGAGCAGAAGCTCATGCCGGGCGATAACATGGTCGTCATCGGCAGGATCGAGCAGATCGAAAAACTGAAGGATCTCGCCCAAGGACATGCCTAGGGTATGCCTCATCGGTGGCGCGAACATCGACTATCTCGCCTATTCGAAGCGGCCGATCCGGCGGCACGATTCCAATCCGGGTTATCTCAGGAAGTCCTTCGGTGGCGTTGCCCGCAACGTCGCCGAGAACCTGGCACGGCTCGGTACGGATACCGATCTCATTACCGTCGTCGGTAGGGATCTAGATGGCCATCAGATGGTCGAAACGGGCGAAAAACTCGGCCTACGCTTTTATCCCGTCGAAGTCCCGGCAACACCGTCCTATATCGCTCTGATCGATACGGACAACGACCTCTATGCCGGGGTAGCAGCGATGGACGTTTTCTCGGCTCTAACGCGGGAAGAGATCGAGAGACGCATGGCGATCATCACCCGAGCCGATCTCGTCTTTCTCGATACGAACCTGACGACCGAGGTCATCGAAACGCTCCTTTCAGCGGTCGAGCAACCGGTTTATGTCGACGGGATCTCGACGCATAAAGCCGCCCGCATCCTCCCGTTTCTCGACCGCATCGAAGCCCTGAAGCTGAACGTCATCGAAGCGACCGCTCTGACGGACCATCCCTATGAAAGCGAGCGGGATCTCGAGGTCATTACCTCGTTTTTCCGAGAGCGGGGGCTTCAGGAGCTCTATCTGACGCTAGGCGATCAGGGCGTCTGTCACGCGACTGAGGGTGCGCTTCGCATCCGAAGACCGAAACCCGTTTCCATCGTCAGTTCCACCGGAGCCGGTGATGCCTTCTTTGCGGGCGTCATCTACGGCAAGCTCAACGGCCTCGATCCGGTCGCCTGCGGCGAAGCGGCAGCGGTCCTCGCCCTTAGAAGCGAAGGCGCGGTGTCACCGCTGCTTTCGCCAAAAACGCTGATGGAAACGATCAAGGAGTACGAACGATGAAGGAATACATATCGATCTCTCAGGAAGTGAGTGCCGCCCTTAGAGCCTCTCGGCCGCTCGTCGCCCTCGAGTCGACGATCATCTCGCACGGCATGCCCTATCCCGAGAACGTCAAAATGGCCCGAAAGGTCGAAGAAATCATCCGTGGCGAGGGCGCGGTTCCCGCGACCATCGCCATCATCGACGGCACCATCCGGGTCGGACTATCCGTTTCTGAGCTCTCGCGTCTCGCTCAGGATCCGGACGTCCTCAAAGTCAGCAAACCCGATATCGCCTACGCCGTATCCCAAAAACGGACCGGAGCGACGACCGTATCAGCGACGATGCTCATCAGCGATTCAGTCGGGATCCGCGTCTTTTCGACCGGCGGTATCGGCGGCGTCCACCGGGACGGCGAGAACACCATGGATGTTTCCCGCGATCTCGAGGAACTCGCCGATACGAACGTCCTCGTGGTCTGTGCCGGTGCGAAGTCCATCCTCGACCTTCCCCGGACGCTCGAATACCTGGAAACGAAGGGCGTCGAGGTCATCGGATATCGAACGGACGTCCTCCCGGCTTTCTACGCGAAGGAGAGCCCGTTCGCCCTCCCGATCAGGCTCGATGACGTCGATGACATAACCGCGCTCATGAAGGCGAAGTGGGAACTCGGACTCAAGGGCGGGATCGTATTGGCCAATCCGATTCCGAGCGCTTACGCCATGGACTATGCCGCGATCGAACGGGTCATCGAAAGGGCTCTCGACGAAGCGGAAAAGAGCCGTATCACGGGTAAAAGGCTCACGCCCTTTCTTCTTTCGCGGATCGAGGATATGACGGGTGGAAAGAGCCTATCGGCGAATCTCGAACTCGTCTACAACAACGCCCTGCTCGCGGCACGGATCGCCGTTTCCTATCAAAAAAAGTGCACGAAATGAGACGTTTTTATATCAAAGAACTATCTATATGGGCCGTTATGCTTTATAATGGTTATACATGATTTCTGATGAGGAGTTGCTATGGATATATTCAAGAAGTGTTTCGCTTACGAGGATGCCGATAGAGCACGTAAGGAAGGCTACTACCCGTATTTTCATGAACTGACGACGAAACAGGATACCATCGTTACGATGGAAGGCAAAGAAATGATCATGATCGGGTCGAACAACTACCTGGGACTGACCTCGCATCCCGACGTGATCGAAGCGGCTATGCAGGCGACCGAAAAGTACGGTACCGGTGTTTCCGGTTCCCGCTTTCTAAACGGTACGCTCAACCTGCACATCGAGTTCGAGCGCGAGCTCGCCGCTTTTTTGCAGCAGGAGGACGCGACGATCTTTAGTACCGGCTTTCAGAGCAACCTCGGCATCATCTCGGCGATCGCCGGTCGAAACGACATCGTCTTTTCCGATAAGGAGAACCACGCGAGCATCTATGACGGGATCAAGCTCAGTTACGCCAAAATGGTTCGCTATAACCATTCGGATATGGAAGACCTGGAAAACAAGCTCAAGGCTGCCGACCCTTCCAAGGGCTTTTTGATCGTCACCGATGGCGTTTTCAGCATGAGCGGCGACATCTGCAAGCTCCCCGAGATCGTCGGACTCGCTAAAAAGTATGGCGCCCGCGTCATGGTCGATGACGCGCACGCCATCGGTGTCATCGGAAAACACGGTCGAGGAACGGCCGAACACTTCGGTCTAGAAAAGGAAGTCGACATCATCATGGGGACGTTCTCAAAGTCGCTCGCGAGTCTCGGTGGCTACGTTGCCTCCAAGCACGCCGTCGTCGACTATCTCAGGCATAACTCACGACCCTATATCTTCTCAGCGGCGATTCCGCCAGCGAATACGGCGGCAGCGCTCGCTGCGCTCAGAGTCCTGAAGAAAGAGCCCGAGAGGGTCCAGGCACTCAGTGATATTTCCGATTACATGCGGGAAGGACTCAAGGCTCGGGGGATCAAGGTCCACGATTCGAAGACGCCGATCATCCCGATCTATACGTACATGCCGATGCGGACGATCCTGGCCTGTAACATGCTCTTTGAACGCGGCGTCTACGTCAATCCGGTTCTACCGCCGGCAACGCCGGTCGGCGAGTGCCTCATTCGGACGAGCTATACGGCGACGCACACGAAGGAGCAGATGGATACCGCGATCGAACGGATCGCGAAAGTTCTAGAAGAATTGGAAGGTTTCGAGGAATAGGATATGAAAGTAATCGTAATAACGGGGGCATCATCGGGAATCGGTTATGAAATGGCCAGCTTTCTCGCCAAGAAGGGACACAACGTCTATGGCGTATCCCGATCGAAAGTATTCAATAAGGATGTTTTCAGTGCCCAGGCTGATGTGCGTAACTTCGAACAGATCCAGAACCTCTTCGAGAGTATCGTTGAACAGGAAGGTCGGATAGACGTCCTGATCAACAACGCCGGACGCGGCATTTCCGGTTCGATCGAGGATACCGAGATCGAGGACGTGACGCAGCTCATGAACGTGAACTTCCTAGGGACGTTCAACACGATCAAGGCGGTAATCCCTTACATGCGCGATAACAAGGGCGGAAAGATCATCAATATCTCTTCGCTAGCCAGTAAGTTCGCACTACCGTTTCAGTCCTTCTATAGTGCCTCTAAAGCGGCACTCAATGCTTTCTCCGAAGCGCTATCGATCGAAGTCGAGCCATTCGGGATTCAGGTTTGTTCGGTACTACCGGGCGACATCAAGACCGGTTTTTCGAAACACCGAAAGAAGAACGAGATCGACCACGAGAGCTACGGCACGAGGGTTGAGAAGTCGATCGGCTTGATGGAAAAGGACGAACAGAACGGCATGGATGCCGGAGAGGCTGCCAAAACGATCTGTAAGCTCATCAAAAGGAAGCG